>NZ_JBRBCB010000012.1:0-98896 GCF_053479455.1 Corynebacterium sp. 20-84 | reverse complement strand
TCCATCAGCTTTTCGCTGATCTCGTTGACCCTCGCCGGGTCATGGCCTTTCTTCGGTGACACCGTAGTCATTATCGGTGAAACTCCTTCTAGATCAGAGCCTCACACACAAACTTCCTGACACTCTCACAGACAACAAGGCGAGGCGGATCTTCCACTTCTCCTTCTCGGTACCCAACTTGCGGACTCGCTGTTCAATGAGCACCAACTGATCCAGTGACTTCGCAGTCTGTCGGGCAACACGAACAGCATTAGCCTGCTGGCGAGAAAACCGAGTCTTTCCGTAATAGACCTCGTAGACGCCCTTCCAATCGGCAACGCGGGTGGGGTTGGCGCCGGCGTCGACAAGCTGCTGGGCGTTGAAACTACCCAGCAGGTCGATGGCGTTGCCTGCGCCCACATGCGCCGCGAATTGGTTCATGCCACAAACGTTAAACCGCGCGCAACCCACAATCCACCAAACGATGTCTACTTCAGTAGACATCGCCTAAACGGGCAGGCCACAGGGCACAGAAATGGACGAAACCCCGCCGCACACCGCGGTGTGAAAGGGCGTGGGGCGGGGTGTTGTGGGAGACAGTGTGGTGTCGTCAAGCGAAAGCGGGAGAAGGCCGTCGTCGACATCGAGATCAGTGAACGCCCAGCGAATTCAAAACTGGACAACTACATATTCGTCTACATTCGGGCGCAAGGCCGGATAACAAAGTCCGCGCACAACGACCCGTAGGAGCACCAATGGATGAAGCAGCCTGGAAGAACTTCAAACGCACTTTCAAACAAGAGCTGGATCCTCGCATCGACGCAGCGGTAAAGCAGGGCGACGCTTCGACGCTGGTCGCCTTGTACAACCAGATGTGGGCCATGTTCCCCGGTGATGAGGAAGACACCGAGAAGCTCAAACTCATCCTGAACACCGCATTGGCGCAGATGATGCGACTGGGCGCCTACAACGACATGGCTCGGTGGTTCCACCGCTTCGCCCGGTGGTACCCGGAAGACGACCAGGAACGCCGGTTCTATGAAGGTGTGATCGAATGGCACGTTGGCTCCCCAGAGTGGGCACGGGCGATCTTTTCCGGGCTGTACGAAGAGTTCGGTACGGCCGGGTTCGGCAAGGACAAAAGCTATGTGGCTGTCGCTACAGGTGAGATCACTAGTCCCGAAGAAACTCCCGCACAGCAATCCGAGGTCGACTCACCGGAGGTGCAAGAGCTCGCCGAGCGCATCAATGATCTGATGGATGCCGAGGATTACCGTTCTGCCATCGAGTTGTGCCACCAAGGTTTGGCACTTCTGGGTAATCCCCGGTTGGCGGACGGGGCCATGTGGTTCTTAGGCACAATGGGCGATGCCCTAATAGAACTTGGTGAATGGCAGGCCGCCCGCGATGCGTTCTTCGAGGCAACGCAATCCCCCGGCGGAATCGAGAACCCGTATATCCAACTGCGGCTGGGTCAGTGCGAGTACGAGCTCGGCTACGAGCGACCAGCCGCAAACGGGCTCATCGCGGCATACATGATGGTCCCGGAGATTTTTGAAGAAGAGCCTCCGCGTTACCTCCAGTTCTTGAAGGATCAGGGGCTGATTTAGGCGGTCTGATTCTTACAGGCCGTATGCCTGGATCAGGTTGAGGCCGATGATGCAGACGATCCAGATGATCGCCACGGCCACGGTGTAGCGGTCGAGGTTCTTCTCCACGACGGTGGAACCGGACAGGTTCGCCTGGACGCCGCCGCCGAAGAGGGAGGACAGGCCGCCACCTTTGCCCTTGTGCAGCAGAACGAAGACAGTCATCAGCAGGGATGCGATGACGAGGATGATCTGCAGTGCGAGGGTCATGTGATGATGCCTCCATATCGGGTACGGGCGGTTAACCGTTCACATATTACATGAACGGGCAAGCTTCCCCAGCATCGGCGTGCCGGGGAAGCTTTGGGGTGAGGGCCTTTAGGCGCGGACTGCGTCGCCTGCGGCGGCGATGAGTTTGGCGAAGTCGTTGCCGTCGAGGGATGCGCCGCCGACGAGGCCGCCGTCGACATCGGGCTGGCCGATGATGTCGGCAATGGTGTCGGCCTTCACGGACCCGCCGTAGAGGATGCGGATGGAGGAGGCGACGGTGTCGTCGGCAAGCTCGGCGATGAGGCCGCGGATGGCGGCGCAGATCTCCTGGGCGTCTTCAGCGGACGCGCTCTTGCCGGAGCCGATGGCCCACACGGGCTCGTAGGCGATCACGGTCTTGGCGAGTTCCTCGGTGGACAGGCCAGCGAGCGATTCGCGCGTTTGCTTGACGACGAAGCCCACGTGCTCCCCTGCCTCCCGCACCTCCAAGGGCTCACCGACACAGACGATCGGGCTGATGCCGTTGTCGAGTGCGGCCTTGGCTTTAGAGGCGACGAGTTCGTTGGACTCGTTGTGGTAATCGCGGCGCTCGGAGTGGCCGACGACGACCCACGTGCAGTCCAGCTTGGCCAGCATCGCCGCGGAGATCTCGCCGGTGTGGGCACCGGACTCGTGGGCGGAGACGTCTTGGGCGCCGTAGGTGATCTTCAGCTTGTCACCCTGGACGAGGGTCTGCAGGGACCGCAGGTCGGTGAAGGGGACGGTGAGCGCGACGTCGACGTCCTCGTAGTAGTCGCCCGGCAGCGCGAATGCGAGGCGCTGCGCCTGGGAGATGGCCTCGAGGTGGTCGTAGTTCATCTTCCAGTTGCCGGCGATCAGTGGTGTGCGTGCCATTAGTGGTGGCTCCTTTCGCTCTAGTTCTGTTCCAGGACGGCGACGCCCGGAAGTTCCTTGCCTTCGACGAGCTCGAGGGAAGCGCCGCCGCCGGTGGAAATGTGGGAGAAGCCGTTCTCGTCGAGGCCGAGCGTGCGCACAGATGCGGCAGAGTCGCCGCCGCCGACGACGGTGAAGGAGCCGTTGTTCGCGGTGGCGTCGATCATGGCCTGGGCGACGGCGCGGGTGCCGTCGGCGAAGTTCGGCTTCTCGAACACACCCATGGGGCCGTTCCAGAACACGGTCTTGGAGTCGGCGATGATCTCTGCGTACTTCTTGGCGGTCTCCGGGCCGATGTCGAGGGACATCCAACCTTCAGGGGTGCCGTCGAGGTCGACGACCTTGCGGTCGGCATCGTTGTCGAATTCGGAGGCGACCACGAGGTCGACCGGCAGGACAATCTTGTCGCCGTACTTCTCGATGAGTTCCTTGCAGGTGTCCACCATCTCTTCCTGCAGCAGGGAGGCCTGGGTGTTGTGGCCCTGCGCGGTGAGGAAGGTGTAGCACATGCCGCCGCCGATGATGACCTTGTCAGCCTTCTCGGCCAGAGCCTCGATGACACCGAGCTTGTCGGAGACCTTGGAGCCGCCGAGCACGACGACATACGGGGAGGTCGGGTTGTCCTTGACAGAGGCGAGCTTTTCCACCTCGTCCTGGACAAGGTAGCCGGCGTAGGCGGGAAGGCGCTTCGCTACGTCAAACACGGAGGCCTGTGCGCGGTGAACAACGCCGAAGCCGTCGGAGACGAAGGCGCCGTTGTCTGCGGCCAGGGCGGCGAGCTCATCGGCGAAGGTGCCGCGCTCGGATTCGTCCTTGGAGGTCTCACGGCCGTCGAAACGCACGTTCTCGACGAGGAGCACATCGCCTTCAGACAGGCCGTTGGCGCGCTCGTGAGCGTCCTCGCCGGTGACATCGGATGCCAGGGCGACGTACTGACCGAGCTTGTCGGACAGGGCCTCTGCCACAGGCTTGAGGGAATACTTCGGGTTGACTTCACCTTTGGGACGGCCGAGGTGGGCGGTGAGGATGACCTTGGCGCCGCCGTCGATAAGCGCCTTGATGGTGCGCAGCGACGCGTCAATGCGTCCGGCGTCCGTGATGTTGCCGTCGTCGTCGAGCGGGACGTTGAAGTCAGAGCGGACGAGCACGTGGCGTCCGTCGACGCCCTCCTTGAGCAGTTCGTCGATGGAACGTACAGCCATGATTTTTACTCCTTGGAATCAGGGTGAAACGAGCAAAACCCGGACAGGGTGCAAGACTGCACTCTACCCGGGCATCGCGATTGGAAGTTGTGGTTTAGAGGTTGTCCGCGACGTGCTTGGTCATGCGGATGTACTGGGACGTGTACGAGAACTCGTTGTCGTACCAGGAGATGATCTTCACCAGGTTGCCGTCGATGACGCGGGTCATGCCGGCATCGAAGATGGCGCCGTGGGAGTTACCGATGATGTCGGAGGACACGATCGGATCCTCGGTGTACTCCAGCGCGCGGCCGAACTCGGTGTCCTGCACAGCGTTCTTGACTGCCTCGTTGACCTCCTCGACAGTGACGTCCTTGCCAACGGTGACGGTGAGGTCGGTCGCGGAACCGGTGATGGTCGGCACGCGCATCGCGAAGCCGTCGAGCTTGCCCTCGAGCTCCGGCAGGACGAGCGCGACGGCCTTGGCGGCACCGGTCGTCGTCGGGACGATGTTCTGGGCTGCGGCGCGGGCGCGGCGCAGATCCTTGTGCGGCGCGTCCTGGATGCGCTGGTCGCCGGTGTAGGCGTGAATCGTGGTCATCAGGCCGCGCTCGATGCCGAATGCGTCGTTGAGGACCTTGGCCACCGGAGCCAGGGAGTTGGTGGTGCAGGACGCGGCGGAGATGATCGTGGTGTCGTTGGTGTAGTCGGTGTGGTTCACACCCCACACGTAGGTGCCGTCGACCTCCTTGCCCGGTGCGGAGATGATGACCTTCTTGGCGCCGGCGTCGATGTGGGCCTTCGCCTTCTCGCCGTTGGTGAAGATGCCGGTGCACTCGAGCACGATGTCCACGTCGGCGTCGCCCCATGCGAGGTTTGCCGGATCCTTCTCGGCGGTGACTTCGATGCGCTTGCCGTCAACGGTGATCGACTCATCGTCGTACGTGACCTCGCGGCCGATCTGGCCGTAGGCGGTGTCGTACTTGGTCAGGTGAGCCAGGGTCTCGTTGTCGGTGAGATCGTTGATCTTCACCACCTCGAGGTCGTCGGCGTACTCGTTGAGGATAATGCGGAACGCGGAGCGGCCGATGCGGCCGAAGCCATTGATGCCAATACGGGTGGTCATGTGTGAGTGCTCCTTCGGGGAGTATTGGGTTCCTTCTGTTAGACCGTGCGATGTTTCTTTGTCAATTCGCGGTCTCCGAAACCCAGTGTAGAGAATTGGACTCTCCCCCGCAGTCGCTTTTCGACGACTGCGTACCCCACCTTTCCAGCACCGTTACAGCACCGAGGGCGAACTATGCTTCCTCGTCGACGGCGGCGTGGGTGTCGGGGATGCCGAGTTCTTCGGCGCGTTTGTCCGCCAGCGAAAGCAGTCGGCGGATGCGTCCGGCAACGGCGTCTTTGGTCATCTGGGGGTCGGCGAGCCGGCCGAGTTCCTCGAGGGAGGCGTGGCGGTGCTTGACGCGGAGGTAGCCGGCGTCGGCAAGGTGCTCGGGCACGTCATCGCCGAGAATGTTCATGGCGCGGTCGACGCGGGCGGCCGCTGCGGCGGCTGCTTGGGCGGAGCGGCGCTGGTTCGCATCATCGAAATTGGCGTGGTGGCTGGCACTGGTGCGCTCATCGCGAATCTTGCGTTTTTCATCCCATTCGAGGCGGGTGCGGGGTGCGCCCATGCGGGACAGGAGGATGCCGATGGCGTCACCGTCGCGCACGAAGACGCGTTCGGTGCCGCGGGTCTCTTTGGTCTTGGCCGGCACGGACAGGCGACGTGCGAGTCCGACGAGCGCCAGGGCGGTTTCCTGCCGTGGGCAGATCACTTCGAGATTGGAGGTGCGGCCGGGTTCGGTGAGGGCTCCGCGCGCGAGGAATGCCCCGCGCCATGCAGCTTCGACCTCGGCGGTGGTGCCGGAAATGATTGTGCGGGGCAGCCCCACGACAGGGTGGCCGGAGGCCGTGACGAGCTTGAAGCGGCGGATGACATCGCGGGCGCCGTCGGTCACGGTGACTTCGTAGCGAGTCTCGCGGGAATTGCTGCCAGCTGCAACGGAGTCGACGGCCACGTCGACCTCGCATACGTCGCGGATGGTGGTGGCGAGGTGATCAGCCACGGCGAGCTCAGCGAAATCGGCACGCACCTCGATGCCCTGCAGCCCCTGGGTGAACTCCCCTGCCACGCGGAGCATCGCGGTCGCCTCGGCGATGCGGGCGTCCGTCCCTGACGGGGTGACCGCCAGCAATTCGTCTTTGACTTTCGCTGTCAACGCCACGTGAGAGTTCTCCCTTTCCCTGGTGCCAGCAACGTTTCGTGAATGAACCGGTAGCTGTGCGACAGTCTAGTTTCCGTCGAGTTCCGCCGTGATGGCAGCTGCCAATTTGTCCGGATCGTGCCTGTTCATGGGCTCACCCGATGCATCGATTTCGCGGAGATCCGCGAACACCATCCGCGCGCCAGCTTGGTCGGCGGTGCGTGTGAGGTAGCTGCGTTCCCCTGCGGTCAGGTCGGTGCCGTTATCGACCAAGAACATGTCCACGTGTAGCTCGGGTGCATGTTGGCTCAAAACATGAATGTGGCGTTCGGTGGAGAATCCGGGGGTCTCCCCTGCTTCAGGCGAGAGGTTGAGGATCACCACGACGGTGGCCTTGGTCTCGTTCAAGGCTGCCACGATCTCCGGGATGAGCAGGTGCGGCAGCACTGAGGAAAACCAGGACCCGGGACCGATGGTGACGATGTCGGCGTTCAAGATAGCGTCCACCGCCTCCGGGTTCGCGGCTGGCTGGGCCGGGTGCAGGCGAACGCGGCGGACGGATCCAGGAGTCGTGGCGACGGCGACTTGGCCGCGGACGGAACGGATCAGACGCGGGTCGTCGTCAAGCCCGGCGACTTCTGCTTCGATGTCGAGCGGCTCGAGCGCGACCGGCAGGACGCGTCCTTTTGCGGACGTCCAGCGCGTGACGGTATCGAGTGCTTGCTGGATATTCCCCGTCATTTCGGTGAGACCCGCAATGATGAGGTTGCCGACGGCGTGCCCCGCCATAGCCCCGTTTCCACCGAAGCGGTGCTGTAATGCATCGCGGCGGAGATCACCGTCGTCGGTTTCGGGGGTCAGCGCCGCCATGGCCATGCGCAGGTCGCCGGGAGGGATGACAGCGAGTTCGCGGCGCAGGCGGCCGGAGGATCCGCCGTCGTCGGCGACGGTCACAACGGCGTGGACGCGGCAGGCCTCGGGGTCGCAACCGTCGCCGTCTTGTGCGCTGGTCATGCGTTTAGCGGCGATCAAGGTCTGATGCAGGCCGTGGCCGCCACCGAGACTGGTGATGCGGAGTTGGGTCATGGTCGGGTTGCTGTTCTTTCTAGTGGCGCTGCAGGTCGCGGTGCATGACTGAGACGTCGAGGCCTGCTTGCTGGGCGAGCCTGCGGCCGACTTCTTCAGAAATCGCGACGGATCGGTGGTGACCGCCGGTGCAGCCGATTCCGACGGTGACGAAGTCTTTTCCTTCGTGTTTGTATCCGTCCATCATAGAGGTCAGTAGTTTGACGACACCATCGACGAAGTCCCCGGCACCAGGACGCGAGAGCACGTAGTCGCTGACGGGTTTATCGACGCCGCGGAAGTGGCGGAGTTCTTCGATCCAGTAGGGATTCGGCAGGAAGCGGACGTCGAAAACGAGGTCAGCGTCGCGCGGCGAGCCGTGCTTGAAGCCGAAGGATTGAACGGTGACGTGCTGCTTGGCGGAGTCGAGGTCGCCGATGGACGCTTCGATGGCGCGGCGCAGGTCGTGGATGGACAGGTTAGAGGAATCGATGATCACGTCGGCGGTGTCGCGCACGCGGGCAATTTCCGCGCGTTCGCGGGCGATGCCGACGCTCAAGGGGTAGTCGCCCTGGAGAGGGTGGGTGCGCCGGACGCTGTCGAAGCGGCGGATGAGAACATCATCACGCGCTTCAAGGTAGAGCACGAAGGGGTTGAAGCCGCGATCACGCGCGACGCTGATCATCTCCATCAGGGAGCCTTTGAAAATGCGGGCGCGAACATCGGTGACGACGGCGAGCTTGTCCACGGGCGAGTCCTTGCGCGCCGCGAGGTCCATGAGCTCGAGAATGAGTTGCGGCGGGAGGTTCTGGGAGACGAAGTAGCCCTTGTCCTCGAAGACTTTCGCGGCGGAGGACAGCCCGCCACCGGAAAGACCCGTGATGATGACGGGTCGCAGCTCAGTTGGGGTGGTCATGTGCCCCATCGTATCCAATTGCACGCTTGACGACGTCAGCTTTTCCGCAGATGCTCGTACACCGTTTCCGCGAGCTTGGGACCAATCCCCTTGACTTCTGCAATGTCGTCGACGCTGGCTTGTTTGAGCTTTTTCACGCTGCCGAAATGTTTGACTAGGTCGCTGCGACGAGCGGGACCGAGGCCGGGGATCCCGTCGAGGGCGGACGCGCGCATGCGTTTGGAGCGTTGCTGCCGGTGGTAGGTGATGGCGAAGCGGTGCGCTTCGTCGCGGATCTGCTGCAGCAGGTACATGCCTTCGGAATTGCGGGGCAAGATAAGGGGTTCATCGTCGTCGGGCACCCAGATTTCTTCGAGGCGTTTAGCGAGACCGATGAGGGTGACGTCGATAATGCCGAGCTCATCGAAGACTTTCTGCGCGGCGGTGACTTGCGGCTTGCCGCCGTCGACGATGAACAGCTGCGGCGGGTACGCGAACCGCTTGTTGTCGGTGGTCTCCGTGGAAGCGTCGGCGAGTTCCTCGTCGGTGAAGCTGGTCTCGTCGAGGTCCGGGTCCTCCGGGTTGGCCAGCTTGTCCTGGTTGTGGCGCTTGAAGCGCCGGCGAGTCACCTCGGCGATGGAGCCCACGTCATCGCTGCGGCCGTCGCCCGCGGCTTCCTTGATGCGGTAGCGGCGGTAGTCGGATTTCTTGGGCAGCCCGTCTTCGAAGACGACGAGCGAGGCGACGACGTCGGTGCCCTGAATGTGGGAGATATCGGTGCACTCGATGCGCAAGGGTGCGTCATCCATGCCGAGGGCGTCTTGAATGTCCTGGAGTGCCTGCGACCGCGCGGTGAGGTCGCCGACGCGCTTCAGCTTGTGCTGGCGCAGCGATTCCTTGGCGTTGCGCTGGACTGTCTCCATGAGCGCCTTCTTGTCGCCGCGCTGCGGGACGCGGAATTCGACGGGGCCGCCGCGGAGCTGTTCCAACAGTGCCCGGGTCTCTTCCGGCTCGTCCGGCATCACTTGAACGAGAATCTCGCGTGGGACAGGCATCGGCGGGCGGATTTTCTCGTGCGATTCCTGGTCGACACCGCGGCGCCGGACCTTCTTGGCCGCCAGCCGTTCATCCTCGGCTTTTTCCTGCTCCATGCGTTCGACAGCATCGGAATAGTGCTGCACCAGGAAATTCTGCATGAGGGCGGGCAAGGCGGGATCGGCTTCGCCGTCGTCAAGCCGTGTGAGCGATCCCGGCTCGTCTCCCGTTTTCTCGACGACCCACCCGCGCTGCGAGCGGATCCGACCCTCGCGCACGGCGAAGATCTGCACGGCGGCCTCGAGCTCGTCGGTGTCGAAGGCGATGATGTCGGCGTCTGTGTCGATGCTGAGCACGACTGTCTGGCGCTCCATGACCTTCTTGACGGCACCGAGGTCGTCGCGCAGCCGCGCCGCTTTTTCGAATTCGAGGTTCTCGCTCGCCTCCATCATCTGGCTGGTGAGCCCTTTGACGACGTCGTCGGTACGGCCAGACATGAAGCCCATGAAGCCGGAGACGATCTCGTCGTACTCTGGCTCGTCGACACGCTGCACGCATGGCGCGGAGCACTTGTCGATGTAGCCGAGCAGGCACGGCCGCCCGAGCTGCTCGTGGCGGTTGAAGACGCCGTTGGAGCACGTTCGGACGGGGAAGACTCGCGTGAGCAGGTCCAGCGTTTCGCGTACAGCCCAGGCGTGGGAGAACGGCCCGAAATAGCGCACGCCTTTGCGGCGCGGACCGCGGTAGAAGAACGCGCGCGGGTAGCGCTCCCCCACGCTGACGGCGAGCATCGGGTACGTCTTGTCGTCGCGGTACATGACGTTGAACCACGGGTCGTACCGCTTGATCCAGGTGTATTCGAGCTGGAGCGCTTCGACTTCACTGGCGACGACGGTCCACTCCACCTTGGAAGCGGTAAACACCATCTGGCGGGTACGCGGGTGGAGCTGCTCCGGCGGCTGGAAGTAGTTGTTCAGGCGGGCGCGGAGATTTTTCGCTTTGCCGACGTAGACGACGCGTCCGGCGCCGTCGCGGAATTTATACACGCCCGGCTCGGTGGGAATCGTCCCGGGCGCGGGGCGGTAGGTAGCTGGGTTGACCACAGCGACTGCCCCTAGTCTTCCGGCATGTAGCGGGCCTCGAGACGGCGGAATTCCTTCACCGACTCGACAGCGCGCTCTTTATCGCCTGACTGAATGGCCCACAGCGGGACGTACTCAAATTCAGGGAGTTCGAGGCGGGCCATGCGTGAGCCGCGCGGGAACGACAGGCCGTAGACGACGACCCACGGGTAGAAGCGGGTCCCGATGATATTGCGGACCTCCACCCCGTCCTCGTTCGCGCGGACGCGAGGGCGGGTGAGCGCCAGCCACACGAGCACGGACAGGATCAGCCCGATCGCCGGAAAAGCAAACTTATCGACGGTCGTGATCGCCGCTCCCGTGAATTCCACGTCCACCATCACGCCGGTGAAGATATGCGCCGCCATGATCACGATGACGGCGGCGAGAGCAACGCGACGCAGGTATTTCGAGGCGATTTCAACTTCCCACGGCTTGGTCGAGGTGACCGCGTGCGGGTCGAGTGCGTTGAAAAGGGCAATATCGCGGTCGCGGTCAGGGATGTGCTCGTTGCCTCCGTTTTCGGCCTTGGCTACCTCATTGACCACGTGTCTCCCCTTTGTCGTTCCTTTTCTCGCGCAAGTGCTGCGCGGCGGGGCCATGGTCGCGTGTGCCCCGCCGCTGTGTCGCTGACTGCGAAAGCCAGCCCTGTTACTGCGGTGTCTTTTTACCAGGCGTCGTGAGCGTCGCCGCGGGTGAGCTTCATCAGCGGGAAGCGCTCGATTTCTTCCATGACCTTGGCCGCACCGACAGCGGCGGCGAATGCCTCTGCGCCCTTGTCCTCATGGGCGTCCGGGCCGCCGGTGCGGTCCATCGCCTGCGCGTAGGTGTCCACAGTGAGGACACCGTTGCCGACCGGGACAGACATGTCCAGGGCGACGCGGGTGAGGCCGTCGGTGACGGAACGGCAGACGTAGTCGAAGTGCGGGGTTTCGCCGCGGATGACGCAGCCGAGAGCCACCACAGCGTCGAAGCGCTTGGCGGCGGCCTGCGCCATGAGCGGGAGCTCCATTGCGCCGGAGACCATGAACACATGGACCTCGGCACCAGCTGCTTCAGCCAGCTCCACTGCGCGTTGGATCAGGTGGTCCACGACCTCAGCGTTCCACTCGGTTCCGACGACGGCGACACGCATGCCTTTCGCGTCGATCTTATCCGGTGACGTGTCGGGCGCTCCGAAAATCATGGTTGCTCCTTAATCAGTTTCGAACATCTTCGGCGAAGAGTCGTACAACCCCATCTTAGATGCCATGCGCCTTATCCCATTCTTTGACTACAGGGAGGTCGTGTCCCATTCGGTCTCGCTTGGTCCGCAGGTACTTGATGTTGCTGTGCGAAGGTGCGATTTCCACGCGTGTCCGGCCCAGAACGACCGGACCGTAACCGCTCAACGCCTCCACCTTAGCGGGGTTATTCGACAACACCTCCATCGAGGCGAGGCCGAGGTCAGCGAGAATGTGACCGGCGACGGAATATTCGCGCGCGTCAGCTGGAAGACCTTGCTCGAGATTGGCGTCGACTGTGTCGAGGCCGTCCTCCTGCAGGCGGTATGCCCGTAGCTTCGCGGCCAGACCGATGCCGCGGCCTTCGTGGCCGCGCAGATAGACGATCACGCCTCGGCCGGCCTCCTGGATGATCCTCATCGACTCGTGCAGCTGCGGCCCGCAATCGCAGCGTCGCGAACCGAACACGTCGCCAGTCAAACACTCTGAGTGCACGCGGACGAGGACGTCTGCACCGCCGGAAACGTCGCCGTGGACGAGGGCGATGTGCTCGGAGGCGTCGATAAGCGATTTGTATGCGTACGCAGTGAAGTCCCCGTACTCGGTGGGAAGCGTCGTCGAGACAACGCGCTCGACAATGCGCTCCGCGCGGCGGCGGTACGCGATGAGCTGGGCGATGGAAATCATCTTCAGGCCGTGCTCGTCGGCGAAACGGCGAAGCTCGTCACCGCGGGCCATGTCCGTCGGGTCGTCTTCGGAGACGATCTCGCACAGCGCGCCGACCGGCTGACACCCGGCGAGCCGCGCGAGGTCCACCGATGCCTCCGTGTGCCCGTCACGGACGAGCACCCCGCCGCGGCGGGCCCGCAACGGCACGACATGGCCCGGACGGGTGAAATCCGCGGCGGTGCAGGCTGGATCGGAAAGGCGACGGATCGTCTCCGCGCGACAACGGGCGGAAATGCCGGTGGTGCCGGTAGCCGCGTCAACGGTGACGGCATAGGCAGTGCTGCGCGCATCCTCGTTCACGGCGACCATCGGTGGCAGGTCGAGGCGCGTGGCTGCCTCTTCGTCCATGGCCACGCAGATATAACCAGAGGAATAGCGCACCATGAACGCGACGAGCTCCGGGGTGGCGTGCTCGGCCGCGAAGATCAGGTCGCCCTCGTTCTCGCGGTCCTCGTCGTCCACCACAACGACCGCTTCACCGCGGTCGACCGCCGCAACAGCTTCTTCAATTGAATCGAGTCGCAGGGTGTCCGTCATGAGGACTAATGGTAGACCCCCACCATTTTCTCAACGTATTTGGCCACCACGTCGACCTCGAAGTTGACGGTCTCGCCCACGGTGAGCTCTCCGAAAGTGGTGTCCCGCAGCGTTGTCGGGATGAGGGAGACTTCGAGATAGTCCTCCCCCACCGCTGACACAGTCAAGGAGGTGCCGTTGATCGCGATGGAACCCTTCTCAACGACGTAGTGGCAAAGCGCTGCCGGCAGGGAGAAACGCAGGACGTCCCAGTGCTCGGAGGGCGCACGGGAGATGAGTTCGCCTACTCCATCGACGTGGCCTTGAACGATGTGCCCGCCCAGGCGCGTGCCAACGGACACAGCGCGTTCGAGATTGACGCGCGAACCAGACTCGTAGCTGCCGAGTCGAGAGCGGTCGAGCGTTTCCTTCATCACGTCCGCGGTAAACACTCCGTTGACTGAATCGACGACGGTCAAGCACACGCCGTCGACGGCGATGGAGTCACCAGGTGCGGCGTCGGAGGTGACGGTCGGACCTGACACTGTCAGGCGCACAGCGTTATCCAACTGCTCAAGTGTTTCTACGGTGCCGATTTCTTCCACGAGGCCTGTGAACATTAGTCGCTCTCCTTGTCGTGTGGTCGCGGGCGGCGCAATTCGACGACGGCGTCGTCCCCGAGGGAGAAGGCGTCGTACAGCTCGAAGCGGTGGGCGTCGGCAAGCGTGCCGGCGAGTGGCCCGTCGAGCAGACCCCGTCCGCTGCCGAGCAGCATGGGCGCGAGGTAGGCGTGGACGCGGTCCACGACGTCGAGCTCGAACACGCTGCGCATGAGCGTCGGGCCGCCCTCGACGAGGACATCGCGGGCGCCGGATTCATACAGGGCATCGAAGGCTTCCTGTGGGGTGGCGTATTGCTCGAAGCCGAGGCGCGTCAGGTTTCCGTCGGGCACTTGCCGTGTGCCGACAACGACCCTGCGCGGCTGGTGCTCAAGGAAGGATCCGTCGCGGTCGCGGGCGGTGAGCGATGGGTCATCGGCGATGGCGGTGCCTGTCCCGATGACGATCGCGTCGCGCATTGCACGGTCGAAATGCGTGTATTGGCGGGTGTTGTCGGAGGTGATCCACTGGCTCGTGCCGTCGGATGCCGCGGTGAAACCGTCGAGGGTGGCGGCGAATTTCGCGGTGACGGACACGCGGTCGTACACCGTCGCGTCGAGCCACGGCTCGAGACCGTCGACTGGGTAGCTCACTTCGGTGACCTGCACTCCGCTGGCGCGGAGATGCTCTGCACCTCCCGTGGCGAGCGGGTGTGGATCGCGGTGAACGAAATAGACGTGCGCAATACCTGCCTCCATGATGGCTTCGGCGCATGGGCCTGTCCGGCCGGTGTGGTTGCAGGGTTCGAGGGTGACGGCGAGCGATGCGCCGCGGACACGCTCGGGCGCGGTTGCGGCAGCGGCATCGAGGGCGACGCGTTCAGCGTGCCGGCCGCCGACGGGTTCGGTAGCTCCGGTGGCGATGATGCCCGCGTCGTCGAAAAGTGCGCAGCCAACAGGCGGATTCGGGCTCGTCGTTCCACGGACACGTTGGCCCGCATTCGTTGCGGCGATCATCGCGGCTTGAACAGCCGGAGACATGTCCGCGTGAAAGTGTGCGGTCATGCTAACGCTCGGAGGCCGCGGTAGCGAGAGTACGAAGGGTCTCTACCGCCTCGGCCGGGTCTTCGGCGCCGAAGACCGCGGAGCCTGCGACAAAGGCGTCCACACCAGCTTCGGCCGCCAGGGCGATCGTGGATTGGGCGATGCCGCCGTCGATGCCGATGATCGTCGATAAGCCAGCTTCTTCGATGCGTTCGCGCGCGGCCGCGACCTTGCTCAGCACTTCAGGCATGAATTTCTGGCCGCCGAAGCCCGGTTCAACGCTCATGATCATGACTTGCTCGAAATGCTCGAGGTCGTCGAGGTACGGCTCGATCGGGGTGCCGGGCTTGATGGCGAATCCAGCCTGAACTCCCAAGTCATGGATCTGCTTCGCCGCGGCGATATGGTTATCGGTCGCCTCAATGTGGAATACGAGACGGTCGCCGCCAGACTTGATATAGGTCTCAAACCAGGTTTCCGGCTCCTCGATCATCATGTGGATGTCCAGGAACTGGTCAGTCACGCCGTCGACGGCTTTGGTCACGTCGGGCCCGAAGGAGAGATTGGGCACGAAGTGGCCATCCATGATGTCGACGTGGATCAGGTCAGCGGACGGCACTTTGCGCACGTCAGCACCAAGATCGGCATAGTCTGCGGCGAGGATCGACGGGGCGATGTAGATCATGACCCCAGACTATCGCTTTCGCAGGGCGGCGAGGAACATCGCGTCGGTGCCGTGGCGGTGTGGCCACATCTGTGCACTCACGTGCGGGCCGAGATCGCCCATCTCCGGCAGCACGTCACGCACGTCGAGCTCGTCGGCATCGCCTGCAGCGAGCTGCTTATCGACGATCCCCCGCGTCTCCCTTTCATCCGGCGAGCACGTGGAATACACGATGACACCACCAGGCTTGGCCAACCGCACGGCGGAGGCCAGAAGCTCGGACTGCAGCTTAGTCAGCTCCGCGATGTCCTCCTCGCTCTTGCGCCACCGGGCCTCGGGGCGGCGGCGCAGCGCACCCAACCCGGAGCACGGAGCGTCGACGAGCACGCGGTCGTATCCCGGCTCGAGCCCCGGGTCGCGGCCGTCGGCGACGTGAACCGTCACCGGCATTCCTTCAGTGGATTTCCGGATCAGGTCCGCGCGGGTCGCGCTGACTTCGATCGCGTCAACGCGTGCGCCGTCGATGGCAGCCAGCGAGCCCACGAGTGCCGCCTTGCCGCCCGGCCCCGCGCACAAGTCGAGCCAGCGTCCACCATCGTCGGCGACAGGCAGTTCGGCCACAGCACGGGCAATGAGCTGCGAGCCTTCATCCTGCACAGCGGCCATCTTGTCGCGGACGGGCTCGAGCGAACCTGGGTCTCCGCCCTCGTCGAGGTACACGGCGTACGGGCTGTAGCGTCCTTCTTCCCCACCGGTGACCAGCGCTAGTTCCTCTGCCGACATCTCGCCCGGGCGTGCGACGAGGTGAACGATCGGGCGCTGCGAGTCGGCCTGGAGAGCTTCCTCCAGCTCGCCAATCCCGACGACGCGGGCGAAAGACTGCGCGATCCATTCCGGGTGCGCCGTGCGGAACGCAACGGCTGCGATCTCACCGTCCGGGGTGAGCTTGTCCATCCACTTCTCGACGCTCGTGCGGGATATCGTGCGCAGGATGCCATTGACAAAGCCCTTCGCTTTTTCCGCACCCGCGGCCGCAACGAGACGGACTGAGGTATCTACCGCAGCGTGGTCGTCGACACGCGTGAACAGCAATTGGTACGCGCCCAGGCGCAAAGCGGTGAGCACCGCCGGGTCGAGGCCGTCCAGCGGCCGGGACGAGCAGTTGGCGATCACTGCGTCGAGAACACCGAGCGTGCGCAGCGTGCCGTAGGCGATCTCTGTGGCGAATGCCGCGTCGCGCCCAGTGATCTTCCGCTCCCGGAGAATCTGAGGCAGGACCAAATTGCCGAATGCATCCTCGACTTCCACCCGCAGCACCGCGTCGAAAGCGGCTTGGCGAGCCGGATCGCCGATACTTCCGACACCGGCATTCCTGCCACGGGGCTCGCCTGAATCGCGGGAATCGCGGGCTCGGCGGGGGCGACGCGCGCCGTCGTCACGCCTCGGCGAATGTTTCTTCTCCCCGTGAATCGCTTCTTGCGCAGCCTGTTCCTTCGCGCGCTTGGTGCGGGACCGGAAACCTCCGCTCACTCGAATGCCACCCCTTCATTGTCCTGCAGACCGCGCGCCCAGTCGGCCGCGGCCATCATCTTCTTGCCCGGGGGTTGAATCTGGCCGAGCGCCACAGCTTCGGTGCCAGTACCAACATGGACCGCAGATTTGCTCACAGCGACCTGCCCCGGGGCCAGTTTCTCGGCGGCGGAATCGATGCTTACAGGCCCGACCTTGACACGGTCCCCGTCCAGCGTGGTCCATGCACCGGGCCCCGGGGTGTATGCGCGGACCGTGCGGTCGATCTCCGCGGCAGGAGCGGACCAATCGACCCGGGCGTCGTCCTTGCTGATCTTCGGCGCATACGTCTCTTCCCCCTTTTGCGGAGTGAAAGTCGCGTGCCCGGTAGCGAGATCGTCCATCGTGCGCACGAGTAGATCGCCGCCGGAATAAGCAAGCCGGGTCAGCAGGTCATCCGCCGTATCAGTCGGCTCGATGCGCTCCGGCTCCTGCAGCAAGATATCGCCGGTATCCAGGCCCGCATCGATGCGGAAGGTCGTCGCCCCGCTGTATTCGTCGCCGTGCAGAATTCCCGCTTGCACCGGCGCGGCGCCGCGCCAACGCGGCAGCAACGAGAAATGCAGGTTCACCCACCCATGCGTGGGAATGTCCAAGAAATCCTCCGGAATGAGGTTGCCGTATGCCACGACCGGAATCGCATCGGGCGCGAGGGCTTCAAGCGTGGCCTTGACCTCCTCATTGCCTTTGAGTTTCTCCGGAGTGAGAACCTCGATTCCGTGCTCCTGCGCCAGGGCCTTCACCGGCGACGGGTGCAACGTGCGACCGCGCCCCTTCTTAGCGTCAGGACGCGTCAGTACAGCCACCACTTCATGCTCCGAGGCGATGAGCTTCTCCAACGCCACCACCGCCGGCTCCGGTGTTCCCGCGAAAACCACACGCATGTTTCTGCCTTCCTCCTGCTCTCTCCTACTCGCTCGCTACTCGCCCGTGAACCAATCCATACCGCGGATCATCTGCATTGCTTCTTTCCGCACCTCGGGTTCAAGCCGCCGCAAGAAGAGCACGCCGTCCAAGTGGTCAGTCTCGTGCTGGATGCAACGCGCGAGCAGACCGTTGGCGCGCAACGTCACGGGGCGCCCGAATTCGTCCCGGCCGGTCGCCACCACCGTCTCGTGGCGGGCCACATCAGCCTGCAGATCAGGAATCGACAAACAGCCTTCCGGGCCGATCTGCACCATGTCGTCGATCGGCGTCCATTCCGGGTTGATCAATGCGCCGCGCATGCCGTCGCAGTCGTACACAAAGACCCGCTTGGTCAAACCGATCTGGTTGGCAGCCAACCCGACGCCGCCGGCATCGTCCATGGTCTCGAGCATGTCGTGGACGAGGCGCTGCAACGCGTCGTCGAAAAGCTCGACGGGGGCGGCCTGCGTGTTTAAAACCGGATCACCGAAGATCCTGATGGGACGGACAGTCATGGCAGCCCAGTCTACGTGGCGCACGAGCGCTAGCCGATGTGCATCGGGTTCACCTGGATCCGCAACGGCAGATCCTGCTTGCGGGTCGCGCGGTTCACCGCTGCCGCACGAAGCGCTTTGCCCAGCGCTGTGCGCGTGGACAGCGGGGTACGGATGAGGACACGCTGAGCCTGCCCGGCGGTGCGGCGGTCCCATTCACCGGGCAGGTCCACACCGGCGGGAAGATCGACGGGACCGAGAATGTCTACTTCTGCGGGTAGGTCAATGTGGTCGAGGAAATCGTTCAGTGACTCCCGCGGGCTATCCACTGCCGCCATGTGCACAGCCGGCGGGAAGCGCACCTCGCGTCGCTGGGCGAGCTCTAGTGCCGCATGGCCTGCCGCATCCCAGCGAATCAAATGCTGGACGACTGGGAGTGCTGCATCAGCGACCACGACCACTTCCCCGCCTTTGCCATGCGGAGCGACCAGCGTGGCCGCCGCCATCCACTTCGCCATGGTCTCCTCCGCGGCGCGCAGGTCTGGCCGGCCGAGCAACGCCCATGTGTCCAACAGAATCGCGGCGCCGTACGCACCGCCGTCGGCGACGCGCGGCTCAGCACCAGGAGTGGCCACGACGATCGCCGGCTTATCATCCACCTCTGTGTGAATGCGCTCGCCCCATGACGCAATCACTTTATGGGGCGAAAAGGCACGTCCCAGTTCTTCCGCCGTACGCTGCGTTCCCACCACCACGGCACGCAACCGGTGCGAACCACAATTCGCGCACACATAAGCGCTGTCCATTCGCCCGCACCACCGGCACGTCGGCGCGGCGGCTTCATTGCCGGACGGCAGCCCGAGCGGACCGTTGCACGCGCGGCACCGCGCGGGGGCACGGCAATTCCCGCACGCCAAAGACTGGACATACCCGGCCCGGGGCACCTGGAACAACACTGGCTTGTCGTCGTTGAGCGCGCGCCGCGCCGCTTCGAAAGCGACAGATGGAAGACGTGCAGCGCCAGCCCGTGGATCGCGCTCCAGTTCGAAATCGCTGTCGCCAGCGGCGTGAATGTGTGGTGAGCGCGTTCGCAGGCTCGTGCGCGGGGCGATGAGATCGTGCGCCCAACCGGACTCGACTAAGAGCTGCGTTTCGGCGGTGCGAGCATGACCGCCGATGATCAGCGAGCATTTCTCCACCGCAGACCGTGTTGTGAGCACCTCCCGAGCATGCGTGTACGGGGCACGGGGATCCACGAGCGAATCGTCACCGTCGAACATGACCACTGCCAGCCGCAGATTCTCCACCGGCGCGAACGCGGCGGAACGAGTACCAACGACGAGACGCCCCTGGCCGTGCAGGATTGAAAGGAAACGGCTGTAGCGTGCCTGCGGGCCGAGCGAGGCAGTGAGAGTAGTGATCTGGCGCGGGCCCACAACCTGCCGAAGTGCCGTGTGCATTCGGTCCACATCGGTCTGGTCCGGCACGACAATGAGCACTCCGCCACCGTCGGCCGCGATCTTAGCCGCCAATGCGGACAGTGCATCTGCCCAGTCATCACCAGGCGCAATCTGCCACGCAGCACGGGCGACAGTGCCGCCGACCACCGCATCGACAAACGACTCGCCGTGGGAATAAGCGCTCCACCCCGACAGGTCCGGTTCTTCCACGCTGCCGAGCTCCTCCCACGGCGTTGCGGTGTCCGTCGACTCTGCTTTGGTGTGGCGGGCAGGAATCGCAAAACGGATGATGTCGGAGCGGGTCCCGGCATAACGGTCAGCCAACGCGTCCACGAGTTCGCGCATCTGACGCGGATAGACCACCTCCGGCGAGACCACACGCTCAATGAAACGGAGCTTGCCGTCGTGGTCCGACTCAGCGGTGCGCACGAGCACCAGCGCGTCGACGAGCCTGCCCGCGAAACGGATGCGCACGCGCACCCCCGGTTGGGCATCAGCCGACTGACTTTCGGTCACCAGGTAGTCGAAGCCACGGTCCAGGTGCGGCAACCCCAAAAGTGGCAGCACGTGCGCGACCGGGTTGGCCGCGGCGGGGGCACTGTTGGAGCTTCCTGACATGCACCAAAGTGTAACGGCCACAGCGACCACATCATCGTGACCTATTTGTTACCTGGACTTTTACCCTGAAAATCGCGTGTAAATGCTTGCCAAAAAAGTGCACGAGACGCATAATCAATTCGGTTTCAGTCGTTCGTCGTTGGAAAGTGCGCTTTAGCTGTGAAACGCTCCGTTATCGCTTCTTCGTTGGCTCTGATCACCACCGTCATGCTGGCTGGCCCCGCTACCGCTGGGCCGCTGTCGGCTAATCCGGGTCCATCACTGAATCCGGATCCTGCCGCGTTGAGTTCGCAGGTATCGCACAACATCTCCTCTGGTGTTGAAAACGGCATGCGCCAGGCATACGACGCTCTGCCTCCCGACATGAAGAAGGCGATCCCGGAGGGTCTCCGCCCGGTTCAGCAGACCCCGCATCCGCGCACGCAGCCGCTGCCGAAGGAACCCTCCATGTGCTTCGACACCAATGGCCGTAAGAAGCCAGCACCGGAGACCCCGCCTGCATGCACGAACACCGTGGCGCTCACCTACGATGACGGCCCGTCGCCGGAGACGACGCCGCGTCTGCTCGACATTCTGAAGAGCAAGGATGTCAAGGCGACATTCTTCGCGATCGGCACCAATTCTGACGCTTTCCCGGACCTTCTCCGCCGCGAGCGCGATGAGGGGCACCTGGTAGCCAATCACTCGTACAACCACCCGCCGCTCAACGCGATCCCCGAGGATCGAGTCGGCCGCGAACTCGACGAGAGCAGCCGTGCCATCGAATCGGCATTGGGCACCAAGCCGCACTGGCTGCGCCCGCCCTACGGCGCGACGAACGACCGTGTTGCCGCTATAGCCGGTGAGCGCGGCATGGCGCTGGCACTCTGGGACGTGGACACTGCCGACTGGCAGAACCGCAATGCGGACATCACCTGCCGCAATGCCGTGGACAATGCCCAGGCAGGCTCAATCATTCTCATGCACGATATCCACCCCAGCACCGTGGATGCCGCCGCCTGCATCATTGACGGACTCCGTGCGAAGGGTCTCCGCCCAGTCACCTTGGACGAGATGATCCAGCCGGAGCCGGGTCGCACCTACACCAGGGCCGAATAACGAATCACTCCCCCTCACCCACCTCATTGCTTTCCCCTGGCCGTGTGCGCAAACACACGGCCAGTCGCATTGAATCTACTTTTTCGATCGCATAAGTTCGGGGCATGAGTGAATCGGATGCGGTATTCGTCGATAAGCAAAATGACGGAAAACCTAAGCGTCGAGGCTGGCAAAAGGTCACCCCGTATGTGATGTTCGCGGTGTACTTGCTCGGCCCTTTGGTGCTGATTCCGGCTGTCGGCGAAGAAAACGCCGGCGCCCCAACCGCGGGACTGATCTTGGGTACCGCTGCTTTGTTCGGCTTCATCGACGGCTGGACGTACCGTCCGACCTGGTCCCTGCCGTTTATCGCGGGCCTGGCGTTCATGGTCGCGAAGCTGCTGTATTTCAACGACGCCGTCATCTACTTCATCGCTGTCATCATCATCGCCGCCGCTTTCGGCCATCTCGCGGGCCTGCTGGCTGGAACCGCCGGGGATGATGACTAAGTGCTAGAGACCTGGGTACTCGACCATCCCGATTATGGGCGCATCGAGGTGCGCTCCGGCTTCGACAAAGATTTCCTCGCCGCCGACCCCGATTGGCCGGGCGAACCTCCAGAGAAATTCAAAGATGACCCGGACGCCGGCGAACGCGCACCCGCCGACGCGAAACCGTGGACGCGTCTCGGCGAGTTCAGGAAGAATCCCCCTTTGCGCCTGCAGGTGCTTGTCGACGGTGAGGTGCAGCACCAGTACGACGGAATCGAGCAAGGCACTGCCCGGCTACCCCTGCGTGGCCCGGGCAAGAAGGACAAGCTCGAGCTCTTTGTCAGCCTCGGCACAGACCGTTCCAAGCCGCACCTGCGGTTGCAGGTGAACACCTTCAAGGACATCCTGCAGATTGAATTCCGTGAGGGCTCGACGGTCGTCGAATTCGATCCGCCTGCTGGTTCGCGCGGCGAACGGCGCCGCGCGATGATGCAGTCCAGCCCCGTCCGGCGCACAGCGATTCCCATCATCGAGGGACTCGGTAAATCCGGCTGGGCGATCGCCGTGCTTGTCCTGAGCCCCCTGATCGGTCGATTTTTGGACTGGTTGTCGCAATTCCTGCCGGACTGGAAGCTGCCTGAATTCACGCTGCCCCATGTCGACCTGCCTGTGCCTGATCTTCCTCGGGTCACGCTGCCGACGCCGAATATCGACCTGCCCAATCTGCCGTCGCTGCCGCCGCTTCCCGAGTGGGTGCAGCTCATGATGGAGTACTCGAAAATCTGGGTGCCCATCGTCGTCGGCATTGTTGTGGGAATCATCGCACTGCGCAATTACCGCAAGTCGGAAGCAGAAAAAGAGCAGTGGCGCGAAAACAGCGCCTCCGCCGACACAGCGGAAGCGCGTCCGTCCAGCACACGTGAGCAGCCTGGACGAACCGAAGGGGATTCCGCCGAGGAGACGAACCCCTACCGGCCGAAGGATTAGAGCCCGGCAGCCGACTTCAGGTCGTCGACCTTGTCCAGTGCCTCCCACGGGAAGTCCACGTCGGTGCGGCCGAAGTGGCCGTAGGCGGCGGAATCCGAGTAGATCGGGCGGAGCAGATCCAATTCACGGATGATTGCGCTCGGGCGCAGGTCGAAGACCTTTTCTACTGCCTGCTGGATCGTCTCGTTGGTCTGGCCTTCAGCTGCGGTGCCGAAGGTCTCCACGTACAGGCCGACCGGGGTCGCACGACCGATCGCGTAAGCGACCTGGACCTCCACGCGCTTAGCCAGGCCTGCTGCGACAATGTTCTTCGCCACCCAACGCATCGCGTACGCCGCGGAGCGGTCCACCTTTGACGGGTCCTTGCCAGAGAAGGCGCCACCGCCGTGGCGGGCCATGCCGCCGTACGTGTCCACGATGATCTTGCGTCCTGTCAGGCCCGCATCGCCCATCGGGCCGCCCAGCACGAAGGAACCGGACGGGTTGACCAGCAGCTTGGTGTCCGGTGTCAGGAAGTGAGCCAGCCCGGCATCCTCAAGCACCCACTCGAGGACATGCTCGCGCAGGGCGGCCTCTAGCTCTGCGCCGGTGAAGTCTGGGTCGTGCTGGGTAGAGATGACCACGGTGTCGAGATACACGGGGGTGTCGCCGTCATAAGCGAAGGTCACCTGTGTCTTGCCGTCTGGGCGCAGGCCCCGAACAACCCCTTCTTTGCGCACCTGGGTGAGGCGGCGCGAGAGTCGGTGCGCGGTAGAGATCGGCAGCGGCATGAATTCCGGGGTCTCGTCGGTGGCGTAACCGAACATCAGGCCCTGGTCGCCGGCACCGGACTGGTCCTCTTCCCCGGTGGAGGTATTCGAGCGCACTTCGAGCGAGTCAGTGACGCCGTCAGAGATCTCGGCGGACTGGTCGCCGATGGAGATATTCACGCCGCAGGTGCGGCCGTCGAAGCCGACCTCGGAGGAAATGAACCCGATTTCGACGAGCTTGTCACGCACGAGTTTGGCGATATTGGAGTACGCCTTCGTGGTCACCTCACCGACGACATGAACCTGGCCGGTGGTCACCAGCGTTTCTACGGCCACGCGCGACAACGGGTCCTGGGCGAGCATGTCGTCCAGAATGGTGTCGGAGATGGCATCGCAGATTTTATCGGGGTGCCCTTCAGTGACGGATTCACTGGTGAAGAGGCGGTAGAAGGGGTCTGTCATCGTGTGGTCGGTCCTTTGTCTTAGACGGCTGTCTCATAGCGTGACCCGCGTCGTGCGCGGCGCGCACACAACAATAGACCAAGCTGTCTAAAGAAGACAACCTCACTGTCTGTTTAAAGAAAGCGCTTCGATTCCGTCCCAGATCCGCGCAGCTACCACGTGCTTCGGACCGTCCGGAATTTCCTCGACGTTCCCGCCCTTGCCGATCAGCCAGCCGCTGTTGCGCAATTCACCGAATACCGCACCACCGGCGACGGAGTTGACCATGAGCAGGTCTGCGCCCTTGCGCTCCAGCTTCGCCTTGCCGTATTCCAGCGGGTTGTCCGTCTCCGCGGCAAAGCCCACGATCGTCGCCGCAGTCTCGCCCGCATCGCGCTTTTCGACGAGGCCTTTGAGGATGTCCGGGTTTTCCACCATGTGCAGGGTGGCCAGCGCATCGTCGGACTCGCCCTTCTTCAGTTTCGAGTCCGCTTCATGCTCCGGCCGGTAGTCGGACACAGCCGCCGCCATGATGACGATATCCGCATCCGCTGCTGCCTGGTCCACCGCTTCTTTCATTTCGCGTGTGGACTGCACTTTGATGATCTCCGCCCCCGGCGGGGTGTCCAGTGCATCGGTGTCGCCAGCCACGATCGTGACATCGGCCCCGCGGTGGGCTGCGATGTCGGCCAGCGCGAAGCCTTGGCGTCCGGACGACCGGTTGCCTATATAGCGCACCGGGTCAATATTCTCTTGCGTGCCGCCGGCGCTGATGACGACTTTCTTGCCCTGCAGCGAAAGACCGAACGAACCGGTCTCGAGGACGGTGCGCGCCATCTCGGCGATCTGCGCGGCTTCGAGCATCCTGCCCGGCCCGGTGTCCGTTCCAGTCAAACGTCCGTGCGCTGGTTCCAGCACCACGATGCCGCGACGGCGCAGCGTCGCCACATTGTCCTGCGTGGCGGGGTTCTCCCACATCTCCGTGTGCATCGCCGGCGCCAGCACGACCGGACAGGTAGCCACCAGCACCGTTGCCGTCAACAGATCGTCGGCTCGTCCCGCAGCAATCCGCGCAATGGTGTCCGCGGTCGCCGGCGCGATGACGATGAGGTCCGCGTCCTTGCCCACGCGAACGTGCTGCACTTCGTCCACGCGTGAGAACACATCGGTGTCCACCGGGTGACCTGACAATGCCTCGAAGGTCGCCGCCCCAACGAAATTCAGCGCCGCCGGCGTCGGCACAACGCGCACGCTGTCTCCGCCCTCGGTGAACTCTCTGACGAGGTGGCATGCCTTGTACGCGGCAATTCCGCCCGCGACTCCGACGACGACGTTGCGGGGTGTTTTCGTGTTCTCACTGGGCTCTGGGCTCATGGCCCCCGAGCTTACCCACCACCGCTAGGTCCGGGGCTGCCGGACCCAGTCCCCGATGACCCCGGGCACCACTTCAGGTGCCTCACCAAGCAGTGCTTTCAAGTTTCCTTCACGCTCGACCGCCGATGTCACTGCTTGCACCTTTCCCCGCTTGCCGCTGTTCGCGCCTGCCCCGCGATGACCAGCTCCATACATGCCCGGCCCTCCGGCTACCGCTCCCCGCGCGCCTGCACCGTTGCCTGTCTGTCCTCCACCGACGAACGTGTTGCTGCCCTGGCCGACAGCGCCAGTGCCCATGCCCGCACCAGATCCAGCACCGAATCCTCCCATCGGTCCTGCAACCGCACCAGCGCCAGCACCAACACCAGCGACACCACCCAGGCGACCACCGCCCGCAGCACCAGATAGGCCCGCACCACCACGTGCGCCGCCAAGTGCTCCTCCTAGTCCGCCTGCACTACCTGCCGCCCCACGACCCGCACCGCCCAGCGGTGCCATCGCCGGACCGCCAACCCCGCCCGAACCTCCAGGGCCAATTCCTGCCGCAGCACCAGCGCCAGCGCCACCAGCAAGTCCGGTTCCTGCACCGGCTCCCAGCGAGCCCAGTTGGCCCATGCCCGGCAAGCCTGCACCAGCACCACCACCTGCTCCAACACCAGCGCCACCGCCGGCACCGCCAGTGAGACCTGTCAGTGACGGCGGCATTGATGGTGCGGCCGCTGTTGCTGCCTGCGTCGGTGTCGCTCCCGCCGCGATGGATTGGAGCATATCCGGGTTCGGCCGCCCGAACTGCTCGACGACTTGGCTCGGTGTCGACGCGTAGGCCAAATCCCTGTAGCCGGCATTCGACAGCGCCTGCTGCACGATCTTGGGCAGCGGGGTGTCCTCAAACGTCGGCGTTCCCGCCGCGGCCGTGCCCGACTGATTTGTTCCGTTCCCATTCGGCGCACCCAGCTCTGGCAACAGCTGCGTGAACAGCGGTGTCACTGGCACGAGCTCGGTGGTGAGCTTCGGTGAAAATGCAGTCAGGAAAGTTTCCTCGAATGTCTTGGCCAGACTCGCATTCGGTATCGCACGCGCTACTGCGAGCGCCGCCGCGACTTGGAGTGCGTTCGCCTCGGTCACTGTGACCAGACTCGCGGTGTGCGTGGATAGCGCGCTGGCATTAGCCATGTATTCGCCGCCCGCAGTCTCGATTTGCCCGAGGTTCTCGATCGCCTTCGCGATGGACTCGGTCTCCGACGACCCCTGCAGGTCGGCGATAGCACCAGGAATATATGACAGCGCCTCCCCGATCGTTGCTGCCGTGTCCGCCCAGTCCGTCGACATTCCCGACATCGACGCCACGTCAGTAGCAATCAGCTCCGTATTCAACGTATCCAAGCTGAATGGCTTTCCCGCCACCGGATTCGTCGCGGTGAAGTTGTTCACCGTAGGTTGCTCGGTACTGACATTCTCGATGACCGCTTCCAGGCTCTTCCCCATCACCGATTGCCCGACATTCCCCAGCACATCCGCGAAGCTGTTGTCCGCCATCTGATAGCCCGTCAGCTGCGCGGTGAGAAGGTCGACGGCATTGGCAAGATGCTGCGCCAGCCCTTTCGTCGCTTCAGGTTCGTTATCGGATCGAATCGTACTGTGCATCGAGCCTGACTCGTCCAGACCAGATACTGCAGAAAAGCTTCTGATGCCGACGCTAGTTAATGGGAAAAAAGTATTCGACAATTTCTCCCTAGCGTCTACGAGTTTGGCAGTAGCACTTTGTACATCACTTGTCTCAAGTCTCATTTTCCCCCCGATTAATTGCCTATATTTGGTAAAGCGCTTCTAGTATTTCGATGGAACGATTACAGAGTTCGTCATGGTCGTAGACATTTTCGATACCCCCAACTGCTGCGGCGAACTGACCCCGGGTTGTATCAACCGCGGCGTAGCAGATATCGGCTTCGACGCCGATCGGACCGTAAGAGTAGACACTCGGGACTACGTCTGAAACGCCAGTTTCGACGATTGCGCCCTGATCGACCGCCATCATGAGATTGGCTGATCCACCGATCACGACATAGCTCAGTCCGCTAGTATCACCAGGCTTATCCAAGAAGCACGAGTAGATGTCCTTAGTTTCCGACCGCTTACTCTCCCCCTCCGTCTCAAACCCGATGCGGGCAAACTCCTCGGGGGAGATTTCTTCGCAGGGGTTGAAGATATTGCCTTTGACGTCGTCGTAGACGAAGTCGCCGAGGACAACGTCGCCGCTTTCGAAGTGGAAGGCGGGTGGGTCGTCTTCGGATGGGGTGGTTGGGTTTGGTGCGGTGGATGAGCTGACGTCGGATTCAGCGGATGGGTGCTGGGTCTCGGCGACAGCGGAGTTGAGAGCGGGTGCGGGATTCACCGTGAGGGATCCTCCCGACGAGCAGCCGGCCAGCACCGCTACCAACACAGCCCCCCAAGCGGCAAGGAATGCGCGGGCAGACGTAGTCCCCCAACTATGCGTCGTGCGCCGTGACATTCCCATTTCCTCCGTCCCCCCAGTGCGGTGGATGTCGCCTGTGTTCGTAGTGGTGCTGGCCGACAGACACAAGGATTACATGAGTCAAGCAAAAATAAAACGAAACGATGTCTACTTCAGTAGACATCGGGATGGCCGCGACCAACACCGCAGGTCAGAGGGCTAGAGAAGGGGGCGGAGGACAAGAAAAAGCGGGCTACGGACCAAAAATCGGTCGCGTAGCCCGCTTTTACGGGGGTGAAAATGGGGGGAAGCCTTACTGGCCTTCCTCGTGCTCCAGGAGACCGTGCTCGATCTCGCGGAGGGCGATGGACAGCGGCTTCTCGCCCGGCTGCGGAGTGACCAGGGGTCCGATGAACTCGAACACGCCCTCGTCCTGCTCCTGGTAGTAGCTGTTGATCTGGCGGGCACGCTTGGCCGCGAAGATCACCAGGGCGTACTTGGAGGACACCTTGGTCAGCAACTCGTCGATAGGCGGGGCCGTGATGCCTTCAGGCGCGTCGTACACCTGCTCGTTGACGTCGGCGGTCTCCGCCGAATTAGCAAGATCGTTGGTCACGTTGCTCACTCACACCTACTCGTTGTTTGGACGCTGGACGCACAAGAGAATATCACTGATCCCCTGCACAGCCTCATCCAGATCGTTGTTGACAATGACATCATCGAACTCGTCCTGAGCGGCGAGCTCAGCACGGGCCGTTTGGAGACGACGCGCGATCACGTCTTCGGTTTCCGTCGCGCGGCCGGTGAGGCGCTCAACGAGCACCTCCCAGGATGGTGGGGCGAGGAAGACCGTGATGGCCTCCGGCATAATCTCCTTGATATTGCGGGCGCCGACTAGGTCGACCTCGACCAAGACCGGACGGCCGGTATCAAGGGCTTCACGCACGGGTGCGGCGGGAGTGCCGGAACGTTGCAGGCCACCGTGAATGTCAGCCCATTCGAGCATCTCGCCCGCATCGATCCGCTCCTGGAAGGACTCCGGGGACACAAAGAAGTAATCCTTGCCGTCCACTTCGCCCGGGCGCGGGTCGCGCGTGGTCATGGAGACGGAGAAGTACAGGTCCTCCACTTCCTTGCGGAGGCGCTCGACCACCGTCGACTTACCAACGGCGGAAGGGCCAGCCAAAACAACCAGCCGGCCCTTCCCATTCACGTTTGTCACCGATTATTCCCCGAAACCGAAGCGCTCGAGCAGAGCGCGACGCTGACGGTCACCCAGGCCGCGCAGACGACGGGTCTGAGCGATCTCGAGCTCCTCCATGATCTCACGTGCCTTGACCTTGCCCACCTTCGGCAGAGCCTCGAGGAGAGCCGAGACCTTGGTCTTGCCGATGATCTCGTCAGACTCAGCCTTTGCGAGAACCTCCTTGAGGTTCGTGTCGCCGCGCTTCAGGGATGCCTTCAGCTCAGCACGCTGCTTGCGTGCTTCCGCAGCCTTAGCGAGAGCTTCCTGGCGCTGTTCCGGGGTCAGTTCGGGAAGGGCCACTGGTTCCTCCAATGTGTTAGGGGTTAAGTTCTGATCCAGCTTATGAACCGATTCGACACTGTCGCAAAAGAATTACACAGTTGCAACTCGTCGACGTGGGATAACTGTACCACTGAGCGGTTCTAGACACGATGTTTGACGTCTTGTTTTGCCACGTCATCGCATCGACGCCTATAACCTACCAGCAGTTTTCATCACACAGAATTTGAGGGTCGGTTTAGCGCTACACTACCAGCGTTTTCGCCGCTTTGCGCAGCTCAGCGATATCAGGCCCAGAGGACAACACTGAGCGGGAGACATTCGGAAAGACGAGGTGGGCCTGATCGCCAGCAATCCGGGCAACGTCCTCCATTGTCGCGCCCTGGGCACCGACGCCCGGCATGAGCACCGGAGCATTCAGCGCGTTGAGACGCGGCGGGTTCTTCACCGTCGCGCCCACAACGACACCAACGTGCCCCACGTGCCCGGCCGCGGAGCCGGACTGGCCGTTTTGCGCACGCTTATCGACGTTATATCCAGCGCATTCGTCCACCATCTGCTGCGCCACGGACACACCGCTTTCGCTGAGCGTCTGCGACTGGAAGCCTTCTGCCTCCGGGTTGGAGTTGGCGGACATGACGAACACACCGCGTCCTTCCCGGCCAGCTAGTTCAATGGCCGGCGTGAGCGATCCCACCCCGAGGTACGGCGTGAGCGTGACAGCATCACAGCACAGCGGGGAATTATCGTCGAGCCATGCCAAGGCGTAACCCTCCATGGTTGAACCGATATCACCACGCTTGGCGTCGGCCACGACGAGGGAGTCGCTCTCCCGCAATTGGGACAGCGTCTCCTCGAGGACCGCGAAACCTGCAGAACCGAAGCGCTCGTAGAAGGCGACCTGCGGCTTGATCAGCGCGACGTGGCCGACAAAGGCCTCCACGCAGCGCAGGGAGAACTCCCGCAGACCGTCGACATCCGGGCTCAACCCCCAAGCGTCGAGGAGTGCCTCATGGGGATCGATGCCGACGCACAAGCGGCCGTACCGCTCCCCTGCCTCGACGAGTCGATTACCGAAATTTCGCGGGGTGCTCTGGTTATCGTCGTGGCCCATTCTCTAGTTCTCTTCTCTAGTTCTCCGCCGGTGCTGCGTGCTCGAGTTCCTGCAGGCTGGTCACCGTGATCTCGTTGGCCCGCAAGGACTCGATGCCCTGGACTGCCGCGGTGACACCCTGGACCGTCGTCATCATCGGCACATTCGAGACCACGGCAGCCGCACGGATGTCGTAGCCGTCGTGCCGAGCACCCGCGGATCCAGCCGGCGTGTTCAGAACCAGGTCCACTTCGCCTTCCAGGATTCGGTCGACGATGGACTTGCCCTCAACACCGTCGCGCACCTCGGACGCCTTCAACGCGACCTCGCACTCAATGCCGTTTCGACGCAGCATCTGGGCAGTACCTTCCGTCGCCAGCACATTGAAGCCCATCGTGTACAGACGCTGGATCGGGAAGATTAGGGTGCGCTTGTCACGGTTGGCCAGGGAGACGAACACAGTGCCCCCGGTTGGCAGTTCGCCGAACGCAGCTGCTTCCGCTTTCGTAAAGGCGACTCCAAAGGACGGGGCCAGGCCCATGACCTCGCCGGTGGACTTCATCTCGGGCCCGAGAATAGTGTCCAGCACCGCACCGTCTGGACGGCGGAAGCGAGTGAACGGGAGGACCGCCTCCTTCACCGCGATCGGGTGCTCCAGCGGTAACGATCCACCGTCATAATCGGTCGGCAGCAGCCCCTCGGACTGCAACTCCGCGATGGTGGAGCCCATCATGATGCGGGACGCAGCCTTGGCCAGGTGCACACCTGTGGCCTTGGACACGAACGGCACAGTGCGGGATGCGCGCGGATTGGCCTCGATGACGTAGAGGATGTCGTCTTTCAGCGCGAATTGGACATTCATCAGACCTTTGACCCCGATGCCATGAGCCAAAGCCTCGGCGGAGCGGCGCACCTTATTGATGTCGTCCGGGCCCAGAGTCATCGGCGGCAGAGCACAAGCAGAGTCGCCGGAGTGAATGCCGGCCTCCTCGATGTGCTCCATCACGCCGCCAAGGTAGACATCCTTGCCGTCCGACAGCACGTCGACGTCGATCTCGATCGCGTTGTCCAGGAAGCGATCGACGAGCACCGGGTGGTCCGGGGTCAGCTCGGTTGCGCGATCGATGTAGTCGCGCAGGTTCTCCTCGTCGTAAACGATTTCCATGCCACGGCCGCCGAGCACGTAGGAGGGGCGGACCAGGACCGGGTAGCCGATGCGGTCGGCGACCTCGCGGGCCCCGTCAAAGGAGGTCGCGGTGCCGTAGGCCGGGGCAGGCAACTTAGCTTCTTCAAGTACCTTGCCGAATTCGCCACGATCCTCCGCCATGTCGATGGCCTGCGGGGTGGTGCCCACGACGGGAACACCTGCGTCGGCAAGCTTTTGCGCGAGGCCCAGCGGAGTCTGGCCACCAAGCTGGACGATCACTCCGGCGACGGTGCCCGTCGCCGCCTCGGCACGGTAGATCTCCATGACATCCTCGAACGTCAACGGCTCGAAGTACAGCCGGTCGGCGGTGTCGTAGTCTGTGGAGACGGTCTCCGGGTTGCAGTTGACCATGACCGTTTCGTAACCCACGCGGGAGAGCTCGAGCGCCGCGTGAACGCAGGAGTAGTCGAACTCAATCCCCTGCCCGATGCGGTTCGGGCCGGAGCCCAGGATGATGACCTTTTCCTTGGCTGCCCCGCCCTGCGCGGTGCCCACGGCCCCCACCTCGGACTCAGCGTTCGGATCGTACTCGTAGGCCGAGTAGTGGTACGGCGTCTGCGCCTCGAATTCGCCGGCGCAGGTGTCCACCGTCTTGTACACCGGGTGGATGCCCAGGGACCAGCGCAGAGAGCGCACACCGTCTTCGCCGGCGAGCTCCGGACGGAGCGCGGCGATCTGGGCGTCGGAAAGTCCGTACACCTTGGCCTCGCGCAGCAGGTCGGCATTGAGAACAGGGGCGTCGATAAGCTGCCCGCGAAAATCGATGAGTGCCTCGAGCTCGGCGAGGAACCACGGATCGATGCCACTGGCCTCGTAGACCTGCTCGATGGTGCCGCCGAGACGAAGCGCGAGCTCGACGTCGTACATGCGCTTATCCGTCGGGCGCTTCAGGTCGTCGAGGACGGCGGCGAGGTCGTTCTCGCGGCCCTCCGCGAAGTACGCGTCCGGCTTCGTCCAGAAACCGCTCGGCTTGTCCTCCATCGAACGCATGACCTTGTTCAGGCCCTGAATGTAGTTGCGGCCGATGCCCATTGCCTCGCCCACTGCCTTCATGGAGGTGCCCAAGGTCTCGTCCGCACCCGGGAATTTCTCGAAGGCGAAGCGCGGCATTTTCACGATCACGTAGTCGAGCGTCGGCTCGAACGCGGCCGGCGTCACGCCGGTGATGTCGTTGGTGATCTCGTCGAGGGTGTATCCGATGGCGAGCTTCGAGGCGATCTTTGCGATCGGGAAGCCGGTGGCCTTAGAAGCGAGCGCAGAAGAGCGCGACACGCGCGGGTTCATCTCGATAGTGATAATGCGGCCGTCGACGGGGTTGACCGCAAACTGGATATTGCAGCCGCCGGTGTCCACGCCCACCTCGCGGATAATCGCGATGCCCTGGTCGCGCATGGTTTGAAACTCGCGGTCAGTCAGCGTCAACGCGGGGGCCACCGTGACGGAGTCGCCCGTATGGACGCCGAGAGCGTCGACGTTCTCGATAGAGGCGATCACGACAACGTTGTCGTCGCCGTCGCGCATGAGCTCGAGCTCGAATTCTTTCCAGCCGAGGATGGACTCCTCGATGAGGACGTTCGCCTCCGGGCTAGCGTCCAAACCGTCGCCGGCGATGCGCTCCAAATCCTCCATGGTGAAGGCGAGGCCGGAGCCGAGGCCGCCCATGGTGAAGGACGGTCGGACCACGACAGGCAGTCCGAGCTCTGCCACGGTCTCCTTCACTTCGTCCATGTTGAAGCACACGCGAGAGCGCGCGGAATCGCCGCCGATCTTAGCCACGATGTCCTTGAATTTCTGGCGGTCCTCGCCGCGCTCGATCGCGTCGATATTCGCGCCGATGAGCTCGACACCGTGCTTGGCCAGAATGCCTTGCCGGTCGAGCTGGATCGCGGCGTTCAGGGCGGTCTGTCCGCCGAGGGTGGCCAGAATGGCGTCGACCCTGTGGCCCTGTTCTGCCTCACGGGCGAGGATTCGGTCGATGTATTCCGGCTGGATCGGCTCGACGTAGGTGTGATCGGCGAATTCCGGGTCGGTCATAATCGTCGCCGGGTTGGAGTTGATCAAAGTGACGCGGAGGCCTTCCTCCTTGAGCACACGGCACGCCTGGGTGCCCGAGTAGTCGAACTCGCAGGCCTGGCCGATCACGATCGGACCAGAGCCGATGACCAGGACGTGGTTGATGTCGTCGCGTTTCATTAGTTCCCTTCCTGGTTATTTCTGCTCGGTGGCCGCGGTTGGGGTACCGGTCCCGTTCTTCTTCACCTTGTAGCTGTCCATGAGCTCCACAAACTGGTCAAAGAGCGGGTTTGCGTCGTGCGGGCCGGCGGCGGATTCCGGGTGGTACTGCACGGAGTACGCCATGCCGGACTCGAGTGCCACGCCCTCGACGACGCCATCGTTGAGGCAAGTGTGCGTGATCAGCGCCGGACCGAAATCGGTGTCGAATGTCGTTCCTGCCGCGATCTTTTCGGAGGTGAAGCCTTCCGGCGCCTTCACTGCGAAGCCGTGGTTCTGGGAGGTGATGTCGATTTTCCCGCTGGTATGGTTCTTCACTGGGACATTCACACCGCGGTGGCCGAACTTCAGCTTGTAGGTGTCCAGTCCGAGCGCGCGCCCCAGGATCTGGTTGCCGAAGCAGATACCGAACAGCGGCGTGCCGTCGGCGATGATGTCGCGGGTGACCGCCACCATGTCGTCGGCGGTCGCCGGGTCACCCGGGCCGTTGGAGATGAACACGCCGTCGGGGTTGTGCTTCTTGACCTCCGCGTACGGCGTACCGGCCGGGACAACGATTGTCTCGATACCCCGCTGGGAGAAGTGTTCCGGCGTGGCCGTCTTGATGCCCATGTCGTAAGCGACGACGGTGTAGCGCTTGTCCCCCTTAGCCTCGATCACGTAGGGCTCGTCGGTGGACACGTCCGCGGACAGGTCCGCGCCCGACATCGCGGGCTGCTCTTTGACGAGAGCGACGAGCGCGTCGACGTCGCCGCGCGCCTGCTCGCCGGTGAAGATACCGGCGGCGATGGAACCGTAGTTGCGCAGGTGGCGGACGAGCGAGCGGGTATCCACCCCGTGGATGCCCACGATGCCCTGGCTGCTCATCTCATCCTCGAGGCTGCGCTCCGCGCGCCAGTTGCTGACCCTCTTGGACAGGTCGCGGATCACCAGTCCAGCAACCCAGATGCGGTTGTCATGGGACTCGTTGTCCTCGTCGTTCCACCCGGTGTTCCCGATCTGCGGGGCCGTAGCAACCACGATTTGGCGGTGGTAGGACGGATCCGTCATCGTCTCCTGGTAGCCGGTCATGGCAGTGGTGAAAACGGCCTCTCCGAACACGGGCTCGGTGTCGGCGCCGGCCGCGCCGAAGGCGAAGCCCGAGAACGTGGTGCCGTCGGCCAGTACCAGCACGGCGGGGATGCGTTCAGTGCTCATGTGTGTTTCCTTCTTCGTTTCGCTCTATTCACGCTGCTTCTGCGCCTCTCCCCCATGCGGGAGCGGTGCTCGTGCTGGTCAGTCTGTGTCTGTGTTTTTGTCGGAGTCGATGTTGCTGTCGGCTCCGCTTCCAGCCTCGGCGAGGAGGAAGGTCTGTTCACCGCGGAGCCAGGTGCCCACCACGCGCGCCGCGAATTCCGCGCCCTCGTACGGTGTGTTGCCTGACTTCGACGCCATCTCGTCGCCGAGGGCGGTCCACCCGGCGTCTGGGTCGACGAGGGTAAGGTTGGCCGGCTCGCCCACCTCGATCGGGCGGCCCTGGTCGGCGAGACGGAGGATCTCCGCCGGGCGCTCGCTCATGACTTTGGCCACGAAGCGCCAGTCAGCCAGGCCCGATTCGACGAAGACCTGCGCGATGATCGCGAGTGAGGTTTCCAGGCCGATCATGCCGGGCTTGGCGTTTTCAAATTCCACGCACTTATCTTCGGAGCCGTGCGGGGCGTGGTCGGTGGCGACGACGTCGATGGTGCCGTCGAGCAGCGCGTCGCGCAGAGCGATCGTGTCGCGGTCCTCGCGCAGCGGCGGGTTGACCCGGTAGACACCGTCGTAGCTCTCCAGCTTCGCGTCGGTGAGCAGAAGATGGTGCGGGGTCACTTCGGCGGAGACGTCGATGCCCTGCTCCTTCGCCCAACGCAACAGGGAGACGGTGCCCTCGGTGGATGCGTGGCAGAGGTGGTAGCGACCGCCATAATCACGGGTCATGATGAGGTCGCGCGCCACGACGGATTCTTCGGCGACACGCGGCCAGCCGCGCAGGCCGAGTCGTGCGGCGTTCTCGCCCTCGTGGGCGACGGAGCCGTCGGTCATGCGGTGGTCTTCAGCATGCTGTGCCAGCACCACGTCGTAGGCCTTCGCGTACTCGATGGCGCGGCGCATCAGCTGCGGATCGTTCACGCACTTGCCGTCGTCGGAGAACATTGTGACGTGCCCGCGGGACATCAGGCCGATCTCGGTGAGCGATTCGCCTTTTAGCCCCTTGGTGATAGAGCCGACCGGGTAGACATCGCACTTGCCGTAGGCCTGGCCTTTGTCCCACACAGCGTCGGCGAGGAAAGGCTGGTCGATCACCGGCTGGGTATTCGCCATTGTGAACACGGCGGTGAAGCCGCCCTTGGCCGCGGCATCGGAACCGGTGGCGATGGTCTCGGTGTCTTCGCGTCCGGGCTCGCGCAGGTGGACATGCATGTCAACGAGGCCGGGGAGCAGCACCTTGCCGCCACAGTCCATGATTTCGTCGGCATCGTCGAAGGGGTTCTCGCCGATGGAGTCGATCACGCCGTCGGCGACGTCGATGAGAATATTGGTTTCGTCTTCGCCGTAGGGGCGGACGTTATTCAATGCGAGTGTCGTCACTGCCCTACTCCTTTCCTTCCAGCGTGTCTGCTCCGCTCGCCAGCAGCGTGAACAAGACCGCCATGCGGGTGTACACGCCGTTGGTGACCTGGTCGAGGACCACAGTGTTATCGCGGTCGGCGACGTCGAAGTTGATTTCCATGCAGCGCAGCATCGGGCCCGGGTGCATGATCAGGGTGTCGTCGCCGAGCATGTCCGCGCGGTCCTTGCTCAGTCCGTACAGGGTCGCGTATTCGCGGTGCGACGGGAAGAACCCGCCGTTCATGCGCTCAGCTTGGACGCGCAGCATCATGACTGCGGCGATCGGCGCTTCCTTTTCACTGCGGGCATTTTGCAGCGCAGCATCGAAGTCGTACTCGACCGAGCACGGCCAGTGCTCCACACCAGTCGGCAGCAGTGTCGGCGGAGCGACGAGCACAACGTCTGCGCCGAGTGCGTGGAGCAAGTCCACGTTGGAGCGGGCCACGCGGGAGTGCAGGATATCGCCGACGATGAGCACCTTCTTTCCGGCAACGTCGCCGATGTGCTGGCGCATCGTCACAGCGTCGAGAAGCGCTTGCGTCGGGTGCTGGTGCGAGCCGTCGCCCGCGTTGATGATGGCGGCGCCGGGCACCCACTCGCGGAGCAGGTTCGGCGCGCCGGAGGACGGGTGGCGCATGATGATCGCGTCGGCGCCCACGGCGCGCAGCGTGCTGGCGGTGTCCTTGAGGGATTCGCCCTTTTTCACGCTGGAGCCCGAGGCGGAAACGTTGATGACGTCCGCGCTCATCCATTTGCCCGCTGTCTCAAACGATGAGCGCGTGCGGGTGGAGTTCTCGTAGAACAGCGTGAAGACAGTCCTGCCGCGCAGAGTGGGCAGCTTCTTCATCTCGCGTCCGTCGAGCGCCTCGCGGAAACGGTCGGCTTCGTCCATCAAGCCGACGATCTCCTCGCGGCTTAGATCCGCGATACTGATGAGGTGCTTCATTCTTCGACCTCCTCTTTGACTAGGAGGACGGCATCGGCGTCATCGAGCGGAGTGAGCGTCACTCGGACGTCTTCCGTGATCGCCGTCGGAATATTCTTGCCCACATAATCCGCGCGGATCGGAAGCGCACGGTGGCCGCGGTCGACTAAGACCGCGAGCTGGATCGCTTCCGGGCGTCCGATATCGCTCAAGGAGTCGAGCGCGGCGCGAATGGTTCGTCCGGAAAACAGCACGTCGTCGACGAGAACGATCGTCGCTCCGTTGATGTTGCCCGGGATATCGGTCGGGGCCAAGGCGCGGTGCGGGCGGCCGCGGAGGTCATCGCGGTAGAGCGTCACATCGAGGCTGCCGACGGGAACGCTCACCCCCGAAAATTCCTCGATCGCTGCTGCGATGCGCTCGGCCAAGGGCACTCCGCCGGAGGGAATGCCCAACATGATCAGTGGTGGAGCACCGTCGGAATCGAGTGCAGTTTTCTCGATGATCTGGTGCGCGATGCGTGCAATCGTGCGCGAGACGTCACTAGCGTCAAGCAACTCTGTGGCACTCATCGAACCTCCTTCCCCGCCTCTCTGTGCGGAATTTAAAGGATGCTTCTTTTTGAGCCTGCCTATGCTTGGTAGACCCCTGCCACAGTAGCACTCCACCGCCCGCGTTTTTCGAACGAACAGGTCACCCGCTTTGTCACTCGCCGCAACGCACACCATCGACGCACCGCTTGCCGACGTTTGGCGCTGGCACACCATGCCCGGCGCCGTGCACCGCCTGACTCCGCCGTTTTTGCCGATGACAGTCATCTCTGGAGCTGATTCACTCAAAGACGGCACCACCGTGTTCTCCCTGCCCGCCGGCCAGAAATGGGTCGCCCGCCACCAGCCGCAGGGCAAGGAAAACTTCTTGGGCATTAAGGAAGACTTCTTGGGCGCTAAGCGCTAGGCGCAGCGGGCGGATGAGAGATGTAGCCTAGGGTGCCATGACAACACCGAACGACAATCCCGTCACGGACCCAGACGCCGCCGGCGTTAACGCTGATGCCGACGTTGTCCGCGACGTCACGCTGGCCGATATCGCCACCGTCCTCAAGGGAGAAGAACTCGAATACCGCTTGGAAGAGCCGGTCGTGCGCACCGGTTTCGTCAACGCCGCCATGGTCTTCACCATCGACGACGGCACGCTCGTATTCGAGTCCGTCTGGCGCGGCGAATTCGTACCCGAGGATGTCCCTTCGCTGCTGCACGCCACCAACGAGTACAACCAGACGCATTTCACCCCGACGCTGCGCTTCTTCCAGAGCGAAGAGAACACCCTCGCCATCACCGGTGTGCGCACCCTCGATGTGAGCAAGGGCCTGTCGCCGAATCAGCTCGGCGCCTTCGTTGTCACGTCGATCCACTCGACGATGCAGGCATTTGACTACCTCGCGCAATCTTTCCCGACTGCTGTGACGTGGGAGGAGAACTAATATGACCGACCAGAACACGACCCCCAGCCAAGTCACGATCGACCGCATCGTCGACGCCGCCTCCCAGTCCGGCATCGGGCTTTCCGCCGACGCCAGCGGCCGCGCTGCCCACGGCACGTATGAGGAGCTCGAACTCATGGCGGTTCTGCTCGACTCAGTGTTCATTGTCCGCGCTGACTCGGAGACCGATACCGCAGCCGACTCCCCCGACGCGTCCTACTACCTGGCCGCCAACGAAGTGAACTCGACGCTGATCGGCGCGCGTGCGATCGTGGGCAACCGCGCCGAGAATATCGTCGTGCGCACGGAGGCCGAGCAGTCCGTCGCAGCCGGCATGACTGACGCGCAGCTGCGCTCCGCTGTTCAGACCGCCGTCAATGGTGTAGTCAGCGCGCACAACGCTATGTCTGCTCTCCACGAGCAGATCGCTGAGGCGCAAGCAAAGCTGGCTGCGGAAAACAGCCAGGATTAACTCACAACGCTCCCACCCCACTGTGGTGAATAATAGGGGCACAAAAGGACACCCACCGTAGAGAGACACCCAGCAACGGAGCACCGCGATGACGAACCCACATGGCCATCAGTACCCGCAGCAGCCGGGCGGCTATTCGCACTACGGGTCTGGTCCGCACGGCTATCAGCACGGCGGACCACAGCAGGGGCCGCAACCAGGCCAGCCCTTCGCTCAACCGTCGCCGTACCACTCCATGCCGCAGAACGATAAGTCGGGTACCGGCTGTCTCGCCTGGTTTATTGCGCTCACCGCGCTTCTCCCAGTCCTTCTCGGCGTCATCGCCATCTTGGTCCTCATCGGAGGGGTCTACTTCGCCATGATGGTCTCCGAAAGCGGAGAAACGTCAAGCTCCACCACGTCGTCTTCTGTCACGGCCACGTCGACAGTAGCGACACCCACTGCATCGACGACTCGCCCCACTGCGCCGGGCGGGGATTCAAGTTTCGAACCGCCCGAGCCCTCGGGAAGCCCGGGCTATATCCGCTAGCCGAATTATTTCCGCAGTTCGTGGTTCAGAGCTTCTAGCTCAGCACCGCCAGACATTTCTTTTGTGAGCTCATCCAGTGTCACCTCGTCACGTGAGGCGTTGAGTTCTTGGCGGCCGAGCTTCAAGATCGTGAAATGGTCGCCCACCATGTACGCATGGTGCGGGTTGTGGGTGACAAAGACGACGGCGACACCACGGTCGCGTGCCGAGGCGATGAATTTGAGCACCACTCCCGATTGCTTCACGCCCAATGCTGCGGTCGGCTCGTCGAGCACCACCACGCGCGCACCGAAATAGACGGCACGCGCAATAGCCACTACCTGGCGCTGACCGCCGGAGAGATTGCCGATCTCCACGTCGACGTCGGGAATATCAATCCCCATCTCATGTAGCTGCTCAGAACAGATACGCTTCATCTCAGCTTGCTTCAGCGTTCCGAAAGCGCCGGTAAGCTCTTGACCTAAGAAGAAATTGCGCCACACGCTCAGCTCATCCACGACTGCGAGGGTCTGGTACACCGTGGCGATACCGGCATCAATCGCGTCGCGGGGTGAGGATAAGGTGGCGGGTGAGCCGTCGATAAGCAACTCTCCACTCGTTGGTTCGTGCAAACCCGCGAGAATCTTGATGAGCGTGGATTTTCCGGCGCCGTTGTCGCCGAGCACGCACGTGACCTCTCCTTCTTTGATGTCGAGGTCGACTCCGCGGAGGGCGTCGAAGCTGCCGTAGGACTTGGTGATGTCCCGCAATTCGATGATGGCCACGGGCTACCTCCGCTTCGTGATGTTGGCGAACGACGTGTTGGTGAACACTGCGAAAAGCAGCATCGCGCCGAGGAAGAACTTGAACCAGTCGGGATTCCACCCGGCGTAGACAATGCCCTGGTTCGTCATGCCGAAGATCAGCGCGCCGATCATCGTGCCGACGGCGGTGCCGCGGCCGCCCTTCATCGCGCAACCGCCGATGACGGCCGCGATGATGTACAGAAACTCGTTGCCCACGCCCTGGCCAGCTTGGATGGAATCGAACGCGAACAGCGTGTGCATGCCCACGAACCAGGCGGCGAAGCCGACTGTCATAAATAGTGCGACCTTGACGCGGCGCACGGGGACGCCGACGGCGCGCGCGGCTTCCTCATCCCCTCCGACCGCTGTGATCCAGTTGCCGAATTTCGTGCGGAAGAGAATGAACGAGGCGATGGCGACGAACAGCAACCACCAGACGACCGTGACGCTAATACGCACGTCGCCAATGTGAAAACTGCCCGCGAAGAATGTGCGCGCCGACGGGAAGCCCTCCATATCGGCGATCGTCGGTGTAGCCACCTGGCCGGTGACCAGCTTGGTCACCGCGAGGTTGAGGCCTTGGAGCATGAGGAATGCGGCCAGGGTGATGAGGAAGCTGTCGATGCCTGTGCGTGAGACGAGAATGCCATTGAGCGCACCGATGCCGAGAGAAATGAGCAGGGCAAGACCTGCTCCCACCCACGAGTTCAGGTGCAGGTTGTAGTTGAGCATCGTCGCCGCGAGTGCCGCGGTGGTGACGGCGACACCGGAAGACAGGTCGAATTCGCCGCCAATCATGAGAAGACCGACGGCCAGCGCAACAATGCCGAGCGTCGAGCTAGCGTAAAGGATCGTCGCTATCGCCTCGAACGAACGGAATGCGGGCGCGACGGCGAGAAACAGCGCGAGGATGACCAGGAAACCGAGCAAGCTGGCCAGCTCCGGACGGCGGATCAGCTTCGCCAGGCCAGTATGAGTCCTGAGTCGGTCGTCCGGTGCCGTGTCCTGCGGTGAGACGTGCGCTGTCACGTCTTTGTCCGGCTGCGGTGCGGCTGTGCTCATCGCAACCCCTTCTTCGCCGCCTCAGTGACCTTGTCCACGTTGGTGCTGTCGACGAAACTGGGGCCGGTGAAGACCGGTTGACCACCGCCGAAGGTGCCGCCGTTGCGCTTGGCCACCCAGAGCGAATCCACCGCCAGGTACCCCTGCAGGTACGGCTGCTGGTCCACCGCCCAGGCGATTCGGCCGTCGGCAATCGCGTCGACGAGCTCCGCGTTGGTGTCGAAGGTGACCACCTGGGCTTCCGCGCCCGACTGCTTCACCGATTCAGTGGCACGCATGGCTACTGGGGCCTGCAGCGCGAAAACGGTGTCGAAACTGGAGTCCTGGCTAAGCTTCGAGCTGATCGTCGCTTGCACCGAAGTCAGGTCTTGGCCGTTGACGTAGAGGTGCTCGACCTCGCCGTCGTCAAGCCCCTGTTTCACTCCGTTACAACGCGCTTCCTGCGAAGAATTTCCCTGCTCGTGAATGACGCAGAGAACCTTCTTCTTCCCTTCCTTTTTGAGACGTTCGCCCGCAGTCGTGCCGGCGATGGTCTCGTCCTGGCCGAAGAAACCGCTGAGCCCGTATTTCGTGTAATCGTCCATACCGGCATTCAGACCCACCGTCGGGATTCCCGCGTCGACGGCGTTCTGCGCCGCGGGTCCGATGGCTTCCGCATTCGGCATGGTCACCGCAATGCCGTCGACATTGGAATCGACTGCGGAGCGAACCAGGTTGGCCTGGTTCGGCGCTTGCGGGTCAGAGGAATACCGCAGCTCGATATTGTCTTTTTTGGCTGCGTCCTCCGCGCCCTTGCGCACAAGATCCCAGAAGGTGTCACCGGGTGCGCCGTGCGTGACCATCGCGACGACGTACCGCGGGGTGTCCACCCCGCCGGCGGTGCCGTCGGAATCGTCGTTGCGCGGCGCCCCACCGGTGGCCGAGCACCCCGCCGCAGTCAGTCCGACAACTGCAACGATAGACGCTGCCTTGAAAAGTCTTCCGATTTTTAACACCCATACAGTGTGCCCCGCGCAGCGAAGGAAACCCGCATTCCAGAGCGACTTGACCGATTCAGAAGACTGCTCGCCGCATGCGCGAACTTAGATATCGGAAAGGCCCGGCCCGATCGGCACATCATCGACGATCGGCGTGAGTTCTGCCATGGCCGCCTTCATGTCGGCGATGTCCGCCTCATCGCCCTTGGAGTGGCGGAACTGGTCGGTGGTCACCATCGCATTGCCCATATTCGTGGTGCAGAAGAACAGGCGAAGATCAGCCGGCGGGTTCTTGGCGCACGCAAAATAGCGTCCCTCGACAGTGAATTCGAGGTTGTCGAACGACACGACCTCTTCCCCGTTCTCCCGTTGCTGTCGCTGATAGTCCTCCGCGAGGACAGTCCGGAAATCATCGGCTGCCTGCTTCGGGTCGTCCGGACACACGCTGTACGCGTCACCCTCTTCGAGGTAAGCGGCGCCGACTGAATATTGCCACTGACCTGAGCCGTCCTGGTAGAACTTGTTCCAGCCTCCGTCCATATCGTTGCTGAAGTTCGGGTCATGCGGCAGCTGGGTGAAGAACTCAGGCATTTTGTCCTGTAGTGCGTTGATGCTCACTTCTCTGGCGCACGCTTCCGGGGCGGTCTCCTCTAATGTCGCCGAACCGGTCGCATTTTCCTGCGCAGGATTTTCGTGCCCATTCTCCGGCGCAATTGCCGAACCGTCCTCGTTCGCCGCGCCACCGTCATCGCTTGAGCAGCCCACCAGCAACGCCGACGATGCCACAAGTGCTAGTACGGCCGTGTTCACTCTTCGCATGCATCCCTCTTCGCTTGTGCTCAACGTACGGGCCTGTTTTGCCCGCAAGATTACACACGCGGGTCAATCTGGGAGGCGAAGTTTATGAAAGCGTTGTGCAACGTGGCTGCGACGCCGGCAGCATGGCTGCGACGCGGTTATGGTGTCCGGTCTTAGGACTCTTCGAGGCGCTTGAGTTCGGCCTCAGGGTCGAAGTCCGGCTCCGGCCACTCCAGGTCAAGCTCGCGCAGTGCTTTCAGCAGCAGGGTCTTGACCACGGTGCGGCAATAGTCCTTGTTGTCGGAAGGCACACAGTACCACGGGGCGACGTCGGTGGACGTGCGCTTGAGCGCGATCTCGTAAGCCTCCTGGAACTCGTCCCACAGCATGCGGTCTTCGATATCACCCGGGTTGTACTTCCAGTGCTTGTCCTCGCGTTCAATGCGCTCGCGCAGGTTCTCGCCCTGAAATTCCTTGGAGATATGCGGCATGACCTTGATGATCTTGGTGCCCTTCGCCGCTGCTTCCGCCTCGAAGTCCACAATCGCGCCGTAGCGGCGCTCGATCTCTTCCGGCGGTGCCATTTCGCGGACGCGCTGCACCAGCACATCTTCGTAGTGGGAGCGGTCGAACACACTCACCATGCCCGGTTCAGGCAGGTGCGGTGCGATCCGCCACAGGAAGTCGTGCTTCTTCTCTTCCTCGGTGGGTTTACCGAAGGCCGTGATCTGCACGCCCTGCGGGTCGAGCACATCGCCCACGACATTTCGGATGATCCCGCCTTTTCCGGAAGTATCCATTCCCTGGAGCACGAGCAAGATAGATCCAGTGCCCTCAACGCCGGCGCGGGCATTGGCGTACAAGCACTCCTGGAGATCGGCGATCTCTTCGTCGTACTTTTCAAATGCCTCGTCGACATTGCCCTTTTTCACACCAGGCGTGAAATCCGGGTCCACATCCGCGAGCACGAAATCTTCATCGACGCGGAGCGCCTCAGCTTCCTTGATCGATACCTTCGCCATGGCTCGGTGTACTCCTATTTATCGGCAGACGGGGTTGTTGTCTCGGGCGCATCCGGCTCCGGGGCAAGCTCGGCTACAGCAGTGGCGGAATTCAGTTCTGTTTCCTCAGTGACATCAGGCGCGACGACACCACCGGGTGTTTCAGACTGAGTATCGGTCAGCTCGACATCGCTGTCGGTGCCGGTGGCGGTGTCAGTATCGGTGTCGTCGTCGATACCGCTGTCTTCCCCGTTCACGATGTCGGGGGCATCGGCGGCATTGGCCTGGATGATGTCGTCGAGGACGGCGTGGATATACGGCGAGGCGTTATCGCCGGCGTACTCGGTGGACATCTCCATGGCGTTGGCGATGGAGATCGGCGGGGCGACCTCGTCGTTGTACAGGATCTCCCAGGTACCCACGCGCAAGATAGCGCGGTCGACCGCCGGGATGCGGTGCAGCTCCCAATCCTCCGACAGGAATCGCTCGATATAGTCGTCGATCTCGTCGAGGTTCTCCGCCGCGCCGGCGATGATCTCTCGCGTGTAAACAGCGATGGGTGCGACAGCGTTCACGGGGTCCTGTGCCAGTGCGGCACGTTCCTCGACGATGGCGACCGGGTCAAGGTCGCGGGTCTCCGCTTCGAAGAGGATGTCTACTGCGCGGCGGCGCGCACGGTAACGCGCACCATGACGTTTGTAATCAGGCATGTTCGCAAAAGAAGAATCAGGGGCAGGAACGATCAGGTGAAGTGAAAAATGAGGTGGACTCGGGGCTGAGTCCACCACAATCGGAGCAGTTGGAGACTGCTCCCGTCAAGGCACAAGGCCTTGCATAGGTCGTTTAGTGTATAGGTCGTTTAGTTGCTGACGCGGGAGAGGTACTCGCCAGTGCGGGTATCCACCTTGAGCACGTTGCCGGTCTCGATGAACAGCGGGACCTGGATCTCAGCACCGGTCTCCAGGGTCGCCGGCTTGGTGCCGCCGGAGGAGCGGTCGCCCTGCAGGCCCGGATCAGTGTGCTGGACCTTCAGGTCCACGGAGATCGGCAGCTCGGCGAACAGTGCCTCGCCGTCGTGGAAGGAAACCTGAACACGCATGTTCTCCAGCAGGAACTTAGCAGCGTCGCCGAACTTGTCAGCGGGGAGCTCGAACTGCTCGAAGGTCTTGTCGTCCATGACGACGTAGCTGGTGCCGTCGTTGTACAGGTAGGTCATGTCGCGGCGGTCCACCGTCGCGGTCTCAACCTTCACACCGGCGTTCCAGGTCTTGTCCACGGTCTTGCCGGAGACGACGTCCTTGAGCTTCGTGCGGACGAACGCGGGGCCCTTGCCCGGCTTGACGTGCTGGAACTCGATGATCTGCTGCAGCTTGCCGTCAACCTTGAGCACAAGGCCGTTCTTGAAATCAGCGGTCGTTGCCACGATATTCTCCCTTAATTCGGCTCGGTGGGTGATTCAAACACAGCTATGCTACACCACCGCCAACCGCCGACCACTAACTCTGGCGGATTGATTGACGATCAGTGGTGGCGGAGAGCTCACCGCTACAAAACGGTGAGTTCCTTCGGTGCCGGGGTGATCACCTTCGGCGCACCGGAGGTGATGATGAGAGTGTCCTCAATACGCACACCGCCCTTACCCGGCACATAAATGCCAGGTTCAATGGTGAGCGTCATGTTCTCCTCCAGCACGCCTTTGCCGCGCGTCGATGCCGCCGGACCTTCATGCACGTCGAGCCCGATACCGTGACCCGTGGAATGCACGAAGTAATCGCCGTACCCAGCAGCGTCGATAATGTCGCGGCACGCCTTATCGACGTCGACGAGTGCGCGCCCCGGCGTCGCCGCCGCGACTCCGGCCTTCTGTGCCTCGAGCACGATCTCGTAGATCTCCCGGTTGAAATCCGACGGCTCGCCGATACAGAACGTGCGCGTCATATCTGAATTGAAGCCGAGGTAATGGGCACCGAAATCAATGGTGACCAGGTCCCCGTCGGTCAGCTCCCGGTCGCCGGCGGCGTAGTGCGGCAACGCCGAATTGGGGCCCGAAGCGACGATGGTGTCGAAGCTGACGCGCTCAGAGCCCAACAGGCGCATCCGGTATTCGAGATCAGTAGCGACCTGCTTCTCAGTCCGGCCGGCGCGCAGCTCACCAGCGTCGATAAGCTCGCGCAGCGCAGTGACCGCGATATCTGCTGCTTCCTCAAGTTTCTGGAGCTCGAAATTGTCCTTGGTCAACCGGATCTGCTCAACAACGCCCTTGACGGGCACGAGCGTGACCGACTCCGGGGTGGCTTTGTTCAGGCTGTCGAGTTCATCCACCGTGGTCCGCGAAGGATCGAAGCCGACTCGCCACCCTTCCGGCACTGTCGCCAGGACAGCCGGACCGGCATCACGCTGAATGATCGCCTCGATATCCGGAACCTCCTCCGCGATCTGCGTGGTGTACCGGCCGTCGGTCGCGATCGCGGAGGACAGATCCTTATTCATCAGCAATGCGCCGTTGGAACCGCTGAAGCCGGAGAAATAGCGGACATTCGTCGGTTCCGTGATCACAAATGAGTCGATCCGCTGCGCGGCGAGTTTCGCCGACAGCTTGCGGCGGCGGGTGAGAAAACGGGAATCAGCGAAGCTCATTAGTGAACGTCCCTCCTCAAGAAGTAATCGAGCGCCATCTCGTAGCCTGCGGTGCCCAACCCGGCGATGACGCCGGTGGCAATCGGTGAGAGGTACGAGTGATGGCGGAACGGTTCGCGCGCGTGCACATTCGAAATGTGCACCTCGATGAAACCGGGGGTGCCCTGCAGCTCGACGAGAGCATCGCGCAGCGCCACCGACGTGTGGGTGAACCCTCCCGGGTTGATGATCACGGGCCAGGAGTGATCGGCTGCCTCGTGAACAGCATCGATCAATTCGCCCTCGTGGTTCGACTGGATGAATGCGATCTCGACCCCAGCCTGCTCGGCACGCTCGCGGAGGCGCTGCTCGATATCGGCCAGCGTCGTCGTGCCGTACACATCCGGCTGCCGCTTGCCCAACCTGTTCAAGTTGGGGCCGTTGAGTACCAGAATCTTCACGGTGGCCTCCTCACCGAGGGAGTTGATGTCAGAAAAGCGTCACGATGACAGTTCAGTGTACGCGGATCGGAGCTCCTCGATCCCCGCATCCTCGATTCGGGTGGTGCTGCCAATGTCATCCAGCACAACGAAACGGATCTGGCCGTTGCGGTTTTTCTTGTCGTGCGTCATGCCCTCGAAGAGCTCGTCGAATGCGTCGGCGTCGTAGGTGGTCGGCAGACCGATTCCTTCGAGGATCTCGCGGTGAAGCTCCACCACGTCGTCGTCGATAAGCCCGCGATTGCGCGCGAGAATAGCGACGAACATCATGCCCACCGCGACGGCATTGCCGTGACGCCAGCGGTAATTCTCGCGCTTTTCAATTGCGTGGCCGAGCGTGTGGCCGTAATTGAGGATCTCGCGCAGCGACGATTCCTTGAGGTCCTGGGCCACGACGGAGCCCTTCACCGCGACGGAACGCTCGATGAGCTCTGCGATTTTCTCGGCCGGGCTGCTGCCACCGGCGCGGTAGATATCCAAGATGATCGGGTCAGCGATGAAGCCGGTCTTGATGATCTCGGCCGAGCCTGCGATGAATTCCTCCTCCGGCAGCGTCTCCAGTCGGTCGAGGTCAATGAACACCGAATCCGGCTCGTGGAAAGCACCCACGAGGTTCTTGCCCGCGGCGGTATTGATACCGGTCTTGCCACCGACGGCCGCATCGACCATGGCCAGAAGCGTCGTGGGAACTTGGACGACCTTGATGCCGCGCATCCACGTTGCAGCGACGAAACCAGCCAGGTCGGTCGTCGCTCCCCCGCCCAGGCCCACGACAACGTCCTGGCGGGAGAAATTCTTCTCGCCGAGGGTGTCCCACAGCTTTTCTGCGACAGCGAGCGACTTGCCGTCCTCCGCATCCGGAATCGGGGCCAGCGTCGCGCTGATGCCGTTGCCCTCCAGCCGCTGTTGGAGAGATTCCGCCGCCGCGGTCAGCGGATCCTGGTGAACGATCAACGCCTGACGGGCACCGATCTCAGCGATGCGCTGCGCCACCTGGTCATCCAGGCCGTGATCGATCCGGACGGTATACGGCGATGGTCCTGCGACCTGAATATCAGCCATGGCGGTTCTCCTTGGTTGAGAGGCGGCGTTGTGTGTCTGTGCCACTGCTGGACTGTGCTGGACTGCCAGCTGGGCCAGGTTCTCCGCTAGCGGGTATCGATGAGAGCGAGAATTTCGGCCACGAGGCGCTGCGGCGGGCGCGAATCGGTGCGCACCCGGTGCATCGCCACCTCGCGGTAGTACGGCTCGCGGGACTCCAGCAGGGCGCGGTAGTGCGCCTCCGGATCGTCGGCCTGCAGCACCGGGCGGGAATCATTGCCCGAGGTGCGGCGCACGCCCTCCTCGACCGAGACATCGATCCAGACGACATGGTGCGCCTGAAGGAGTTTGCGAGTGGATTCGGTGAGCACCGCGCCCCCGCCAAGGCTGACCACGCCGCCGGACGCGAGCGAGCGTGCGACGTATTCTGCCTCGACCTCGCGGAAACGTTCCTCACCAAGCTCGCTGAAGACCTCACCGGTCGGCTTGCCTTCGCCCTTAGCAATCAGATCGTCGGAATCGACGAGTGGCAGGTTCATTGCGCGGGCGAGACGTCGCCCAATCGTGGATTTTCCGGCACCCGGCGGGCCGACGAGGACGACGCGGGGTGAGCCGTGGACGACGGGTTCCTCCGGGGCGCCGAACGCGGCGGCGTCGCCGTGGGAGCCGACTGGCTCGCCCCCGCCGGGCAAGATCTGACTACGTTGACGCGTGCTCGGTGCCGGGGTACCGGAGGTGGCCGGGAAGCGTGCCGGACGCTGATGGCCCGTTACTGAATTAGTCATTTCCGTTTCCTCCGAATGCGAGACGCTCAGACACGTAGTGCTTATACGCTTCGACGTTCCGTTTCGTTTCCTCAACACTGTCTCCGCCGAATTTCTCCAGCGTTGCGCGAGCTAACACGAGTGCGACCATTGCCTCAGCGACGACACCGGCAGCGGGCACCGCACACACGTCGGAACGTTGGTGGATGGCTGTGGCCTTCTCCCCCGTCGCCATGTCGAGCGTCTGCAGCGCGCGGGGCACGGTGGAGATCGGTTTCATCGCCGCGCGCACGCGCAGCTGCTCACCGTTCGTCATGCCACCTTCGAGCCCGCCCGCACGGTTGGTGGCGCGATGGACACCATTCTCATCGCGGAGAATCTCGTCGTGCGCCTCCGAACCGCGGCGGCGCGCTTCCTCGAAACCATCGCCGACCTCGACGCCCTTGATCGCCTGAATGCTCATCAGGGCCGCCGCGAGTTGCGCATCGAGGCGCGTCTCACCGGAGACATGGGAGCCGAGCCCGATCGGCAGACCGTCCACGATGACCTCGACAATGCCGCCCAAGGTGTCGCCCGCCTTCTTCGCCGACTCGATTTCGGCGATCATGGACTCCTCCGCGTCCTTGCCGAAGGCGCGCACGGGAGATTCATCGATCGCGTCAATGTCGCTGAACTGCGGGGACGGACCATCGTACGGATCCGAGGCACCGATGGAGATCACGTGAGAGTAGACCTCCACACCGAGCACCTCCCGAAGAAACGAGCGCGCGACAGTCGCGGCCGCCACGCGGGACGCAGTTTCGCGTGCCGACGACCGCTCCAGCACCGGACGTGCCGCATCAAAGCCGTATTTGACCATGCCGGAGAAATCCGCGTGGCCCGGGCGCGGGCGCGTCAGGGCTGCGCCGCGGCCGGAGTTCATGGCCTTGGCCACGTCGGGATCGTCGTAGTCCAACGCGTCCGGCGACATGATCGTCGTCCACTTCGGCCACTCAGTGTTACCGATCATGATGGCGATCGGACTGCCAATGGTCTTGCCGTGGACCACGCCGGTCAGCAGGGTCAATTCATCCTGCTCGAACTTCATGCGTGCGCCACGGCCGTAGCCGAGCCGGCGACGCGCGAGCTGGTGACCGATCTCATCCGCGGAGACAGTGACCCCAGCTGGCATATTCTCGACCAGTGCGACAAGCGCCTGACCGTGGGATTCACCTGCGGTAGTCCAACGAAGCATGCAGGCATTGTCTCATATTGATGTCAGGAAAGTGCTAGCAAACCCCACGATCCAAGCCGCAGCAAGCATAGATGGCCCGTGGGCCATGGCCTTCGCCTTGTTGATTAGTAGCGCTACCACGGTGAACATGCTGGCAAGAAGCATGGCCGCGAGCACTGCGCCCGCCCCTCCAACCAGCGCCATCGCTACCCCCAGGGGCACCGCCAGCTTCACGTCTCCCCCGCCGATCCCGCGGCCTGAGAACAGGTACGCCCCGGGCCAGATGAATCCGAACACACCGACCGGCATGGCCACGCACGTAAGAAGCGCCGCTCCAACTGCCGGCAAGGTCCACGCATCAGGCAGCCGCCGTTGCTCCACGTCCACCACCACGAGCACCACCGTCCACACCGCGACGAGAGCGCACATGATCACGGTGACCACGATCGCTGTCGCCGAGCTGACTGCTACGACCCCAGATGAATCCCCCATGAGCCTTACGCTAAAGCCACCACACCACAGTGCGCACGGCAAGAATGCGCACTGTAATGCGCAGTGCTTAATTTATTGGATCCGTTGACTCAGGCTGTGTCTGATCAACGGTTCATGCGCGTCAACGGTTCTTGCGCGTGACCCCGGTGGGTGCGACCCATCCGACGTGGCGGAAGAGCGCTTCGCGCATCTCTTCGCGCGGGGCAGGCACACCAGTGAACTGCTCGAATTGGGAATACGACTGGCAGGCGAGCATGACGAGCCCGCCGACGGTCAGGTGGCCGTTCGACGCAGCCCTGGTCGCCAGCGGCGTGGGCCAGGGGTTGTAGATGACGTCGAGAAGCGGAGCGTGCCCGAGCTCTTTTTCCCGTCCCTCGAGCGCGGCGGGAGGAACCGTGGAAATAATGAGGTCCACGCTCATCGCCAGCGGCTCGAGGTCACGGTTGAAATCAATGAAGTCCGCCTCCACGCCCCTAAGCAGCGGGAGCAGCTCATCCGAACGGTCGGAGCGATTGAGCACCGTGACCTTCTCCGCCCCGTGCTCGGCCAGCGACCACAGAGCGGGTCGCGCGGTTCCGCCGCCGCCGATCACGAGAGCATGCCCGATCGCAGTTTGCTTGCCGACGAGCTCATCCAGCGCCCCGGCGATTCCCTCACAGTCAGTGTTGTCGGCGCGCCACGTACCGCCGTCGCGGACGAGCGTGTTCGCCGAACCGATCGCCTGTGCGCGCTCCGAGACATCATCGGCGAATTCGAGGGCCGCGAATTTCCCCGGCATCGTCACTGAGAAACCGCGGTACTCTTCCCCCGCTCCGCCGACGATGCCGGGAAGCTGCTCGGCATCGCACTCGATGCGTTCGTAGGTCCACCCCTCAAGCCCGGCCGCTTCGTAACCGGCACCGTGCAGGACCGGCGACAAAGAGTGCTCGACCGGGCTGCCGAGGACGGCTGCTTTACCGCCGCCGGCGGGAATCGCTGTGCTCATGTGCTCGTGCTTCCGCTTCTAGAGCGCCTGTCTGACGCTGCCCGACCTAGCGCTGTGAATCGAGGATGCCGGAATCGTACGCCTTCTGGACGTTAGCCTGGTGCTCCTCGAAGGTGTTGCTGAACAGGGTCGTGCCCTTGTCGTCGACGGTGACGAAGAACAGCCACTCGCCTTCCGCCGGGTGCTCCATCGCCTGGATCGCTTCCTCGGACGGGGATGCGATCGGGGTCTTCGGCAGGCCGTCCATGGCGTATGTATTCCACGGCGTGACCTTCTGGCGGTCTGTGTCGCCAGTAGCCAGCTCAACCGATTCGAGGCCGTAGTTGACGGTGGAGTCGAACTCCAGTCGCATCGGCTCCTTGAGGCGGTTGAGGATCACGCGGGCGACCTTGTCGAATTCGCCTTCCGGCGCCTCGCGCTCAACCAGGGATGCTGCAGTGAGCAGATCGTACGGGCTCAGGCCCACGGCCTTGGCGCGGCCGACGATATCGGTGCCGTTGTACTTGTCCGCCGAGCGAGTGATCAGGTCCTTCAAGATCGTCTCTGCGTCTGCACCCGGGTCCACGATGTACTCGCCCGGAGCAATGAGACCCTCGAGGCGCTTCGGGTCCCCCTTGTGGGCGTTGACCCGCTCGATCGCCCATTCCGGCACACCGAGGCTGGCGGGATCGGAATTCGCCGCAACGTCGTGGAGGTCTTCCACCTTGACGCAGTCCTTGTTCTCGCCGTCGGAGCCGCACGAGACATTCGAAATATTGGTGTAAATACCGAACCGGGTGTCGCCGCCGACGACCTTGACGTCCATGAGCGTCAAACCGCCAGGGATTTTCAGCATGTCCACCTTGTTGGCGGGATCGAGCAGCGCGGCCACTGCCTCTTCGGCGCTCATTTTCTCCTGCAGGCGGTAGAAGCCCGGCTGGATACTGTCCGCATCCGGATTGGTCATCGCCGCATTCTGGAAGGCTTTGTCCGAGCGGACGATCCCCTTCTCGGCGAGCGCGGGGCCCATTGCAGTAAGCGAGGATCCTTCGGGGATCTCAACGACCTGCTCGACGCCATTGCCGGCACCTTTGAAGTCGCTTCCAGTGGAGTTGCTGCGTGCAAAAGCAATGTAGACGACGGCGCCAATGATCAACAGGATCGATGCGACCAACACCGCGACACCGCGGGTGCGCCCCCCAGACGTAGTTGCCGAGCTCACGTTCAGGTCTCCTTGGGTTCTGGCGACGTGCCCGCACCGTGTGCGGCAGACGTATCTGCCTGCTCCGGCGCGCCCATGTCGCGGTAGTTGTTTCGTCCGTCCAGCCAGGACTGGAGGATGGCCACTGCCGCGGCCTGGTCAATGACAGATCGTCCAGCTTTCTCACTCACACCGGACGCGCGCAGCGCGTGCGTCGCCTCCACGGTGGTGAGCCGCTCGTCGGCATACCGGACCGGTACATCGCTGCGGCGCGAGATCCGGAAGCCGATTTCCTTCGCGTGCTTGACGCTGGACGAACCATTTCCTTGCAAATCGCGCGGAAGCCCCACGACGACTTCAACGGCGTCGTACTCCTCGATGATCTCCAGCAACCGTTCAATATCCGCGCCGTCGCGGTCTTTGAAACCCGTGACGCGCTTGACTGTCTCCACCGGGGTGGCCAGGCGTGCATCACGGTCAGAGGAAGCGACGCCGATCCGGACGGTGCCCACATCGAGACCGATGCGGCGGCCGTTCCCCGGGTCGTCGACCCCGGGGGTATCCGGATGAACTTTCATCGTTGGCGGGTTCCCTTTTCTCGTGCTGGAAGTGCCGTCGTTTCCACGGTAGTGCCACTCGGCACGGTCGTGGACCATGGACAGGGCGTGTCACGTAATCAATTCGTGACCTTCCTGAACCCTATCCTATATCTGGGCGATGCGGTCCCGAAGGGCTGCGAAGCCGGCATCAATGCCTGCGGCATCCGAACCAGAGCCCTGCGCGAGATCCGGCTTACCGCCGCCCTTACCACCGACATATCCGCCGAACAGGCCCACGAACTCGCCGGCCTTAACGCCCTCGTCGACAGCTGCCTTTGTCGCAGCCACAGCGAACGGCACCTTGCCATCGGCATCCGCGGCCAGCACGATCACTGCCGGGGAATCGCCGAAGCGGCCGCGCAGATCCGTGGCGATGGTGCGCATGTCGCCGCCGGTCGTGCCGTCGGGAAGCTTCACGCTCAGGTAGCGGAATGCCCCGACTTCTTCTGCCTTATTCACCAGCTCACCAGTCTGGTTGGCCAGTTCCTTCTTGCGCAGATTCTCGATCTCCTTCTCAGCGGCGCGGAGGCGCTCGGTGAGCTGGGCGATGCGCTCCGGAAGATCCTCAGACGGGGTCTTCATCTCGCCGGCGAGCATGTTCGCGATAGCGGCTTCCTTGGAGAAGTACTGGAAGGAATCCATGCCCGAGTACGCCTCAATACGGCGTGCACCCGATCCGACAGACGACTCGCCGAGCACGGCCACCGGACCGATCTGCGAGGAGTGGTCCACGTGCGTGCCACCGCACAGCTCGATGGAGAACGGTCCGCCGATCTCCACGACGCGCACCTCGTCGCCGTAGTTCTCACCGAACAAGGCCATTGCGCCCATTGCCTTCGCCTCGTCCAGGGAGGTCTCGAAGGTGTTGACGGCGAAGTCCGCGTCGACCGCCTGGTTGGCGATGGTCGCGATCTCCTCCAGCTGCTCGGGGCTCAACTGGTCGGTGTAGTTGAAGTCGAAGCGCAAGTAGCCCGGCTTGTTCATCGAGCCAGCCTGCACAGCGGTCGGGCCGAGCACCTGACGCAGCGCCGCGTGAATCAGGTGCGTCGCGGTGTGCGCCTGACGGGCACCGTGGCGCCACGTCGGATCGACCTCCGCGCGGACGGTCTGGCCGACGTCGAGGCCGCCGTTTGCCACCGTCGCCTTGTGCACCCAGAGTTTCTTGTTGCCGACTTTCTGGACATCGTGCACGTCGAGGACCGTGTCGCCGACGATGATGCGGCCGCGGTCGGCGAGCTGGCCGCCGCCTTCGGCATACATCGGGGTGACATCGAGAATGACCTCGACCTCGTCGCCCTGGGCAGCCTCCCCGACCTTCTCGCCGCCACGGACGAGGCCCAGGACCTTTCCTTCGTGGCTCAGCTCGGTGAAGCCGACGAATTCGGTCGGGTGACCGTCGATCCACTCACGGTAGAGCGACTCGTCAATATTGCCGTGCTTCTTGGCCTTGTTATCGGCCTTGGCGCGCTGCTTCTGCTCGTCCATCGCGGCGTGGAAGGCATCCATGTCCACGTCCAGGCCAGCCTCGGCAGCCATCTCGAGAGTCAGGTCGATCGGGAAGCCGTAGGTGTCATGCAGCTCGAAAGCCTTCTCGCCCGGAACCGTCTTCTGGCCGGCAGACTTGAGCGCCGTGGCCGTCTCGTCGAAACGCGTGGTGCCAGATTCGAGGGTCTTCAAGAAGGCCTTTTCCTCGGCGATGGCGACGCGAAGGATGCGCTCGCGGTTGTCCGCGATCTCCGGGAAAGACGGTGTCATCGTGTCCATGATGGTGTTCATGAACGTCTCCAGCGTGTTGCCAGTGGCACCCAGCAGGCGCGCGGAACGCACGATGCGGCGCATCAGGCGGCGCAGGATGTAGCCGCGGCCTTCATTCGACGGGGTGACACCGTCGAGAATGATCATCATCGCGGTGCGGGAGTGATCGGCGATGACGCGGAAGCGCACATCGTCTTCCTGCTTGCCGGCGCCGTACTTCGTGCCGGTCAGCTTTTCGGTGGCCTGAATCACGGGTGCGAGCAGGTCTGTCTCGTAGACATTGTCCACGCCCTGCAGCAGGCAGGCGAGGCGCTCGATGCCCAGGCCGGTATCGATATTCTTCTTCGGCAGCTCGCCGACGATCTCGAAATTGCCCTTCTTATCGCCCTCGCCGCGGATGGACTCCATGAACACGAGGTTCCAGATCTCCATGTACCGGTTGTCGTCGGCGATCGGGCCGCCGTCGGCGCCGTATTCCGGGCCGCGGTCGTAGTAGATCTCGGAGCACGGGCCGCACGGGCCGGGGATGCCCATGGACCAGAAATTGTCCTCCATGCCCATGCGCTGGATGCGGTCAGCGGAAACACCGACCTTGTCACGCCAGATCTCGGCCGCTTCATCGTCGTCCGTGTAGACGGTCACCCACAACCGCTCTGGGTCGAGCCCGAAACCGCCATCGGCCTGCGACTTCGTCAGCAGGTCCCACGCGAGCGTGATCGCGCCTTCCTTGAAGTACTGGCCGAAGGAGAAATTGCCCGCCATCTGGAAGAAGGTGTTGTGGCGGGTGGTGATGCCCACTTCCTCGATGTCCAGGGTGCGCACGCATTTCTGGATCGAGGTGGCCTTGCCGTTCTCGAACGGCGGGTTCTGCTGCCCCAAGAAGTACGGCTTGAACGGCACCATGCCCGCGTTGACGAACAGCAGGGTCGGGTCGTCGAGAATCAGCGAAGCGCTAGGCACGGGCGTGTGCCCAGCGTCGACGAAGTGCGAGGTGAACCGGTCGCGGATCTCATGGGTCTGCACAGAAGAATCCTTAAGCGTTAGTAAAGCGTTGACAGTGCGTTTCTCGTCGTTACACCTTACCCGCGCTACGCCATCTCACGGTCACTAGCTCACGGGCACAACGCTTACCCGCGCCTATTCTCCCCGCACCATTTCCCTCAGCCTCTCCGCATAGGACTGAATGCGTTTCTCCGCTCCATGGTCGGTGGGCTGGTAGTACCGGGCATCGTCGAGCCCTTCCGGCATATACCGTTGCTCCACTACACCGCGCGGGTCGTCGTGCGGGTAGAGGTAGCCGACCGCATGCCCGATCTTTTTCGCTCCTTCGTAGTGGCCGTCACGAAGGTGCGGCGGAACGGCACCGGTGCGTCCGGCGCGGACGTCGGCAAGCGCTGCGTCGATCGCTTTGATCACCGACGGCGACTTGGGCGCGGTGGCCAAATGGATGGTGGCTTGTGCGAGCGGCAGTCGGCCCTCCGGCATGCCGATGAACTGCACGGCATTCGCCGCCGCGGTCGCCGTTTGCAGCGCCGTCGGATCCGCCATGCCGATGTCCTCGGACGCGTGGATGACCAGGCGACGGGCGATGAACCGCGGATCCTCTCCCGCTTCGATCATGAGCGCGAGGTAGTGGAGCGCCGCATCCACGTCGGAGCCGCGGATCGACTTGATGAACGCGGAGGTGATGTCGTAGTGCTGGTCGCCATCGCGGTCGTAGCGCACCACTGCACGGTCAACGCTGTTCTGCACGACCTCGAGGGTGATCGATTTATGCTCCCCGCTACCTGCGCCCTCGGCAGCCGCTTCGAGGTAGGTCAACGCGCGGCGCGCATCGCCCCCGGCGAGCAGAACAAGCTGCTCACGCGCGTCGTCGTCAAGCGTCACTGCTCCGCCTAGCCCTCGTTGGTCTTCGACCGCGCGGTCGATGACGGTCCTGATGCCGTCGTCGTCAAGCGATTCCAGCTTCAACAGCAACGAGCGCGACAGCAACGGCGCCACCACGCTGAAGGACGGATTTTCTGTCGTCGCTGCCACGAGCAGCACCGTGCGGTTTTCCACGGCGGCGAGCAACGCGTCCTGCTGCGTCTTCGAAAAGCGGTGCACCTCGTCGATGAACAGCACCGTGCGCTGCCCGCGCACGAGGTCCTGCTTGGCCCCCTCGAGCACCTCGCGGACTTGTTTGACGCCCGACGACAGCGCCGACAACCCCACGAAGTTCTGCCCCATGGCACCCGCGATGAGCGATGCGATCGTCGTCTTGCCGGTGCCCGGTGGGCCATAGAGAATCACCGATGCTTCGCCGGAGCCCTCCACCAATCTGCGCAGCGGACGGCCTGGGCCGAGGAGGTGCTCCTGGCCCACGAGCTCATCGAGGGTCCGCGGCCGCATCCGGGCTGCAAGCGGTGCTGAAGACCCCGCGTCGAAAAAAGCGGTGCCCCGCGCAGCGCTGCTGAGGCTCGCTCCGGATTGCCCCGAGCTACCCGAGCCCGACGGATCCGTGAACAAACCGCCCTGCGTCATACCAGCTGCTCCGCTACCCGGCGGGCGAAATCCGCCGTCACCGCATACGTCGGCTCCGTGCCCGTCGCCGCGTAGCGCGCCAGGGCGTCGAAGGTGCCGGCCACATCCCTGCGGATCACCCGCGCCTCAGCTTCGTCCTCGGGCGCCTCCCCGTCTCCTGCTGCATTCTCTACACCCCGCACGTACTCGAGCAACGAGGCACTGAAAAACGCCCAGCCGATGAGTGCCGCGGTGATCCGCGCTTGCAACGTGTCGTGGTTGAGCACCGACGGCCACACGTCGCCGACTTCCGCCACCCACGCTTCAACGAAGACTGCCGTTTCATGCTCGCTGATCGGCCGCGCCGAAATGTACTGCGGGAAGCCAGCGATCACCCCGGCGATATCCGCCACGACATCACGGAAACCAGCCCACTCGTAGTCGAGGAATTGCGCGCGCTCGGCGAAAATAATGTTGTCCGGCGACAGGTCGAACGGCGTGAACGCCCGCGACCCGCCGTGCAGCATGCGCACCTGCACCGTCTGGGCCACAGCAGCGACATCCGCGGGCACGTCAATGCCCATCTGTCGGATGATGTCCACGCCTTCTTCAATCCGGTTTTCTAGCATCGCTTCGCGCTGAATCTGGATCTCCCGCGCGCCGTCGATGGAGCGGAGCATGCGCGCCAGCAAAATATTGAAGCTCGTCTCCGCCCCTGCCGTTCCGGCATGCATTTTGCCCAACGACGTGCCCAGATTCCGCAGCAGACGCACGCGCGCCTCGTCGTCGGACTGGTCGAGCAGATCAGCGAAGGTCTCACCGTTGCCCACATCCGACAAGATCAGCGTGCGACGCTCGATGTCGTACCCCAGCAACACAGGACCAGGGCGCACATCTTCGCTTAACGACGTCGTGAACTGGTACGCCACCACTTCCCTCAAGAAAGCTGCGTCGTCCACCTCGTCATTCGACTCCGGCGAATATTTCACCACGACTGACCGGTGAGGAAACACCGGATTATTCGCCACACGTAGACGCAGCACCGTCGTCGCACCGGTACCGCTGAGCTCCTCAGGGTCCGTCAACTGCTGCTGCCCGCCGTAGCGGTTGTTCAACACCGCTTCGGCAGTGGCGATGATTTCTTGGTTATCCAGCATGTTCAGACAGCCGGCGCAGAGCACTCACGACCCCGGCCGGCCTCGCCCTTTTAGTTGTCCGCCTCGGCATTGTTCTCGGTCTCGGTCTTATCCTCGGCCGAGGCATCCTTCTTCTCCGGCTTGAAGTCCACGCCGGTCTCCTTGCGCTGGGCAGCCGGAATGGTGCCCGGGGCGTCGGTAAGCGGATCGACGCCACCGCCCGACTTCGGGAAGGCGATGACATCGCGGATCGAATCGAAGCCGCCCAACAGCGACACGATGCGGTCCCAGCCGAACGCGATGCCGCCGTGCGGCGGTGCGCCGTAGGAGAATGCGTCGAGCAAAAAGCCGAATTTCTCCTGCGCTTCCTTGTTGGTGATGCCCATGACGTCGAAGACTCGCTTCTGCACGTCCTGGTTGTGGATACGGATGGAGCCGCCGCCGATCTCATTGCCGTTGCAGACGATGTCGTAGGCGTAGGCGAGCGCCTCGCCCGGCTCCTTGTCGAAGGTGTCCAGGTACTCCGGCTTCGGCGACGTGAACGCGTGGTGCACAGCCGTCCACTGCGAGTGGCCGAGTGCGACATCGCCAGACGCCGTGGCATCGGCAGCCGGCTCGAACAGCGGTGCGTCGACGACCCAGGTGAACGCCCAGTCGCCTTCCTTGATCAGGCCGAGCTTGTTCGCGATCTCGCCACGAGCGGCGCCGAGCAGCGCACGGGAAGACTTGGTGTCGCCAGCAGCGAAGAAGATGCAGTCGCCCGGCTTCGCGCCGACGTGATCGACGATGCCCGCCTTCTCCTCGTCGGTGATGTTCTTCGCGACGGGGCCAGTGAGCTCGCCGTCCTCCTGCACGAGGATGTACGCCAAGCCCTTGGCACCGCGCTGCTTCGCCCAGTCCTGCCATGCGTCCAGCTGACGACGCGGCTGCGATGCGCCACCGTCCATGACAACAGCACCGACGTACTCGTTCTGGAACACGCGGAACGGGGTGTCCTTGAAGAACTCAGTGCAGTCCACCAGCTGGATATCGAAGCGCAGATCCGGCTTGTCCGAGCCGTACTTCTCCATCGCTTCCTTGTAGGTCATGCGCGGAATCGGCGTGGTGATGTCGTAACCGATCAGCTTCCACAGCTCAACCAGGATCTCCTCGGCGAGCTCAATGACGTCATCCTGGTCGACGAAGCTGGCCTCAATATCCAACTGGGTGAATTCCGGCTGACGGTCAGCGCGGAAATCCTCGTCGCGGTAGCAGCGCGCGATCTGGTAGTAGCGCTCCATGCCCGACACCATGAGCAGCTGCTTGAACAGCTGCGGGGACTGCGGCAGTGCGTACCATGTACCCGGACGAAGACGAGCCGGAACTAGGAAGTCGCGGGCACCCTCCGGGGTCGAACGCGTCAGAGTCGGCGTCTCGATCTCCACAAACTCGTGCTTGTTCAACACGTCGCGGGCAGCTTTGTTCGCCTTCGAACGCAGGCGCAGAGCCTCGGCCTGGCGCTCACGGCGCAGATCCAAGTAGCGGTAACGCAGGCGAGTCTCCTCGCCGACCTCGCTGGAGGAGAAATCCTCCACCTGGAACGGCAGCGGCGCAGAGGTGGACAGGACAGTCAACTCGGTCGCATTGACCTCGATCTCGCCGGACGCGAGATTCGGGTTAGCGGAGCCCTCCGGACGCGGCTCAACGACACCGGTGACCTTCACGCAGTACTCGCTACGCAGGTCGTGAGCGGCCTCAGCCACCTCGGATTCACGGAAGACGACCTGGGCGTAACCGGAACGGTCGCGCAAGTCGATGAAGATCACACCGCCGTGGTCACGGCGGCGGCCGACCCAACCAGTCAGCGTGACGGTCTGGCCGTCCATTTCTTTACGGAGATCCCCTGCAAGGTGAGTGCGCAGCACGGTTTCCTCCACGTCCTTCCACGTGTTGTCCAACTATTTCTCAACTCACGTGAGTCTACCGAATGGCCCCGGTGCATCTCCCTAGAAGGTTCCCACCCCCGGAACCTCCCTTAGTTATGGCATGATTTGGCCCATGACCTTTAAGAGTGGTGTGACGCCCTCCGGGCGTGGAGTCAGTACGAGCAGTGGCCCCAGCGGCGGCAGAGGCGGCGGCATGCCCATCATGCTCGGCGGCGGCGGCCTCGGCACGGTCGTCCTACTCGTCCTCTACCTGCTTCTCAGCCGCGGTGGTGGCCTTGGCGGTGGCCCGGCCGAACCCGGCCAGCAGGCTCAGCAACAGCAGCAGCAGGGCGAAAACAACCTCGAACACTGCAGTGCTGAAGGCGCCGTGAACGAGTACGCGGATTGCCGCGCTGCTGCCATGGCCGATTCGCTCAACGCTGTGTGGCCCACCGTGCTCTCCGAGCAGGCCGGCATCGAATACAGCGAGCCGGGTCTGCGTCTGTTCCAGAACAGTGTCCAGAGTGGGTGCGGTAATGCGTCGTCAAGCACGGGCCCCTTCTACTGCCCGCGCGATGAGCACATCTACCTCGACACCAGCTTCTTCGATCAGCTTGAACAGCTCGGCGGAAGCTCTGCTCCCCTGTCTCAGATGTACGTCGTCGCCCACGAGTGGGGCCACCACATTCAGAACCTCGAGGACACCCTCGGTCTGAGCAACTACGAAGACCCGGGCGAGGACTCCGCAGCCGTCGCCATCGAGCTGCAGGCTGACTGCTACGCCGGTATTTGGGCATCCCAGGCAGACAAGGGCGAAAACGCCCTGCTCGAGCCCATCACCGAGGATCAGCTGAAGTCGGCGATTGAGACCGCCCGCGCCATCGGCGATGACCACATCCAGCAGCACTCCGGCCAAGACGTCAACCCGGACGCCTGGACGCACGGTTCCTCCGAGCAGCGCCAAGAAGCGTTCCTCAGCGGCTACAACAGCGGTTCCATGGCCAAGTGCGACACCCTCAACCGCGGCGTGTACAAGGGCTAGATCGATATACAAGCGATGACCAAGGACGACAACAGCAGCGATCAGGACGCTCAGCACAGCGCACGGCCCAGCAATCGCGCTGTGCCGTTTCTCGCGGCGTTCAACGAGATCGAGAGTTTCCTGCGCTCCGCCTTGGATGCGAAGAAGACCGACGGCTTCAACTGGATGGTCTCCAAAGCGGAAAAGCGCCACATTGTCACCACCGGACAGGCCAACGATCTCAAGGAATTCGCCGGGCTTAGGAACGCCATCAGCCACGGCGAATACCAGGACTACCGGCCCATCGCCGAACCCCTGCCCGAGGCAGTCGCTGAGATCGAGGCCATCCGCGACCAACTCCTCCACCCAGCCCTGGCTATCGATGTCATCGGCCACCAGGACGTGATCACGTTCTCGCCCGACGAGGACATTCACGAGGCACTCCACGCCATCCGCGACACGGGCATCTCCCAGTTCCCCATTTACGACGACAAACAGTGCCGTGGCGTCCTGACCACCAACACGATCGCCCGGTGGCTCGCCGACGAGCTCGGCGAAGACGATTCCATCGCCAACTCGAGCATCGAGCACGTGCTCACCTTCAACGAGCGCAAGGACAAGGCCGTGTTCCTTCCCCGGACCGCCACAGCCACCGAGGTCATTGCCGCGCTCACCGCACCCTCGCGCAAGCAGGTCCTGCCCCGCCTCGTGATCATCACCGAGCACGGTCACAACAACCAGCAGCCCCTGCGCGTGATCACGCCCTCGAACCTGCCCGCGCTCTTCGACGCGGTCTAGTTCAGTGCCCGCGCGGGATGCTGGTGGGCCTGCACCAACTATTTTCCGGCAGATCCCCCAAGATCCCGCCCCACCAAAATCGGGCTTCAGTCCCCCAGCTCCTGCCCGAGCGGGCCTGCCAGCACAAGGCGCACGAGATACAGCGCCACCGCGGGCACGAAGAAGAACACCAGCGGCACGGAGAAAGCAAGCGGCAGCTTGACGACGAGCCACACTGCCCCGGCCACCACCGCCACCGCGATGAGCGTGCGGCCGAGGAACTGGAACGTGTGCTGGATCGACGATGTAGCGAGCTGAGCGAAACTTGGGGCCGGCGAGTTCTCAGCACCCGAACTGCCCGAACTACCCGAGTGAACTGAACCGACCGACGCCAGCGCAAAGAACCACACGCTGATTCCGGCGATGATGAATGCTCCGGCCAACGCCAGAGCTTGGATCACCGTGAGCGCGAAACCATCCACGCCGGCTTGGAAGACCACGAACTGCTGGTAAACCAAAAGCGCACCGGCAGCCAATAACAACACCCAAAACAGGGAGACAGCTTTCCACCGCACGGTGAGCTGGCGAATGAACATGAGAGCGTAGCGGGAGCCCCGGCCCTGCACCATCTCCCCGACCACGACATTCGCGGCACGCCAGGCGGCGCCGCCGGTGACCACCGGCAGCGAGGTGACCACCAGCAGCATATTCAGGATCACGATGTCCGCCAGCAGCGTGAACGCCGCCATGAACTTCGAGTCGGGGTGGAAAAACTGCATGACCGGACCGCTACCTGACCATTAGCCCTTCACAGCGCCGGCGGCGACACCCTCGATAATGTGCTTCTGCGCGGAGATGTAGAAAATGATGATCGGGGTGATCGCCAGCACGAGCATGGCCATCATGGCACCCAGGTCGCGGTCGCCCTGCGAGCCGATGAACTGCTGGATCACGACCGGGATGGTGCGGTACGGGGTGGACAGGCCGATCACGAGGTACGGCAGCAGGTAGTCATTCCAGATCCACATCGCGTTCAGAATCGCCACGGTGATGGCGGTCGGCTTCAGCATGGGCAGCACGACGCGGAAGAAGGTGGATAGCGGGGAGCAGCCGTCGATATGCGCGGCTTCTTCGATTTCCAGCGGGATGGATTTGATGAAGCCGGAGAACATGAACACACTCAACCCGGAGCCGAAACCGAGGTAAAGCACGACCATGCCAAGCGGATTAGCCAAGCCAAGGCGGTCGGCAATGACCACGGTCGGGAACATGACCATCTGGAACGGGATGACCATGGAGAACACGAATGCGTAGTAGAGCGCGCTCGTCCACCAGGTCTTTACGCGGGTGATGTAGTAGGCGGTCATCGCGGAGAAGAACACGACGGCGACAACGGAGCTGATCGTGATCACGAAGGACCACACGATCGCCCACCCGAATCCTTCGCCTTGAATACCGGTGATGTAGTTCGTCAGCCCGGCCCACAGTTCACCCGTCGGCAGCGCGAACGGGTTCGTGGAGATGGCGAAGCGGTCCTTGAACGAGTTCAACAGAATGAACGCGATCGGCCCGAGGAAAACGACGGTGAGAAACACCAGCACCGCGTAGATGAGAGCTTTGGAGCCGCCCGACACGGTCGATTCGTCCCCGGCCTTTTTCTTTTTGCTTATCGACGGCACGTTCCGGTCCGCCTTCTTATCCGCTTTGATACTCGTAGTCATGGTTTATGCCTCCACTTCCCTGCTGCGGGTGGCGCGCAGCTGGAACATAGCGATAGCGACGACAACGACGACGAAGATGACTGCCTTCGCCTGGCCGACGCCCTCGGCGCCCACTCGGTTGAACATGGTCTTGACGATGTTGAGGGCGACCATCTCGGTCTCGCCGCCGGGAGCGCCGTCAGTAAGAGCCAGGTTCTGGTCGTAGACCTTGAACGTGTTCGACAGCGTCAAAAACAGGCAGATGGTGATCGACGGCATCATCAGCGGAATGGTCACATGCCGCAGCTGCTGCCACTTGGACACACCGTCGATTTCTGCGGCCTCGATGAGCTCCGGCGGGACGTTTTGCAGGCCGGCGATGTAGATGATCATCATGTAGCCGATGAGCTGCCAATTCATAAGCATGATGAGGCCCGCGTAGCCGAAGCGCCAGTCGGCGGAGATCGTGGTCTCGTAATTAGCCAGCACGGCATTGATCATCGACTGCCAGGTGTAGCCCAGCACGATGCCGCCGATCAGGTTCGGCATGAAGAAGACCGTGCGGAAGAAGTTGGTGCCGCGCAGTTTGCGGGTCAAGATCCACGCGATGGCGAATGCGATGACGTTGACGGTGATGATGGACACCACCGCGACAAGGATCGTGAACAGCAGTGCGGAGACGAAGCCCTCGCGCTCGCTGAACACGCGGGCGTAGTTGTCCAAACCGACCCAGGTGGCGTCGGTGATGGTGGTGAATTTAGTGAACGATAGTGCCGTACCGACGATGAACGGCACGAAGAACGCGATGCCGAATGCGAGGAGCGTCGGCAGCACGAAGATCGGGAAATATTGCTTCAGTGTCTGTTGCATGATGTGATCCTGTGGTTGCTCCCGGCCCGCCTAATCCAACAGCGCGATCTGGTTGGCCATCTCGTAGTTCCAATCTTCCTTGAGCTTGTTCACCAAGTCCTGCCACGTGAGATTTCCGTTGGCGTACTGGGCGAGGTTCTGCCCGTAGAGGTCACGGAACTGCTGGTTCGGGGTGTACTGGAAGTCCCACGGAAGCGCTTCTGTCCCAGTGTCATTGAGTGCTTCCTGCACTTGGCGCGCCAGCGGGTCGTCCGGGACGTCGTCGACGTCGTAGTTTTCGAACGGGGCGATGAAACCGAGGTCGTTGACAACGAGTTCTTTGCCCCGCTCGGACAGGAAGAGCCACTTCAGGAAGTCCCTTGTGGCCTGCTGGTCTTCCTCGCTGGCTTTGTTGTTGACCGACAGGAAGTTCTCAGTGCCGACGTTGATACCGACGTTCTCCTCGTTCGGCAGCCCCATATACATCGGCATGAACTTGACCTTGTCTTCTTTGACCACGTTGCCGCCCTCACCGGAGATCTGACCCCAGGCCCAGTTTCCGTTCTGCACCATGGCTGCTTTGCCAGTGGCGAATTCAGCCATGGCATCGGACACAGCACGCGCAGATGCCAAGCTTGGCTTCACCGTGGAATTCTGCAGGTACAGGTCGAAGAGGTTGTGGTAGTTCTCCCCGTAGGTGAACTCCACATCGGCCATATCGGAGAAGTCCTGGATGTCGCGGTCGACGATCTCGTAATGGAGGGGACCGTTCATGAGGTGGTTGGTCCAGCGCCATTCCTCACCGGCACCGAGCGATGTCGCGGCGAATGCGCCCTCGATGCCCAATTCATCCTTGCGAGCCTGCATATCCTCGGCAACGGCCTTCAAGTCGTCGAAGGAGTTGAGCTCCTCCATGGAACCGACCTTCGCATTCGGCAGTGCGAAGTAGGCGTCCATGATCTCTTCGTTGTAGAGAATGCCGAAGCCCTCCATGGCGAAGGGAATGCCCACTACTTGGTCATTCGCATTGGTAATCGGCTGGGCATCGTCCTGCAGAGCTTGGGTGATCTCGTAGTCAGACATGTCGGCCAAGTAGTCCTTCCAAATGCCGTAGCCTTCTTGGCCATTGATCTGGAACAACGTTGGCGCATTGGACTTGGCCATCTCGGCCTTGAGAGTCTGCATGTAGGAACCAGATGCGGCGGTGACCACTTTGACCGGAACGCCGGTCTCGGCGGTGTACTCTTCCGCGATCTGCTCGAACTGCTCCGCCTGCTCCGGTTTGAAGTTCAGGTAGTACACGTTCGGGCCGTTGTTCTGCCCGCACGCGGTGAGCAGCGACGCGCTCAACCCGACAGCGGCGACGGCCGCTAGTGCTCGGGTGGTCGGTTGCATGGGGTGTACCTCAATCATTGTTCTAGGGGGTGTGGGATTCAGGGGCTATCGGATATATCGGGATTGTCGGCAGTGTAGATCCGCGCCTCATCGGGCCGCTCAGGCAAGATGGTGCGGAAATAGGATTCGGCGGCTTCTTCGAGGCGGACATAGCGTGACTCGTTCTCCGAGACGAACCAGCGGTGGTCGAGGATCTCGTGGAACACCTGAGCGGGCTCGAGCTTGGCTCGCAGAGCGGGCGGGGTGAGCGCCACGATCGGTTCGTATCGGTTCACCAACCAGTCCAGAGCGACGTCCTCCAAGGAAATGTCACCGTCGTAATGGAGTGCCCGGTAGACCTCCATTTCACCCAGCAGACGCTGCGCTTGACGGTCCTGGACATCGAGTCCGGTGAGCTGCTTGAGCTTGCGGCGGTGAAAGCCCGTAGAAAACACGGCAGGCTCAATGCTCACGCGGTACACGTCGACGTTGTCACCGGTGGGATTACCGTCGGCATCCACATCGGGCCGGGTGGCGTGGGTGATTTCAGTCTCCCCGATATCGAAACCCAGAGCCTGGATCTTCTCGATGTGCTCAGCGATCTGTCCGAACGCGTCGCCCTCGACGACCAGCTCGTCGGTCATCAGGCCCCACAGTTCGTGGTAGGTCGCATCGACGGCATTGCCGAGGGCGATGACGTCCACGGAGGCGTCGATAAGCCCGCCTGCTTGAAGGTCCATGAGTTCGCCGATGATGTTGACGCGGGCGAGCTCGACGTCGTAAAGCCTGCGCCCTTGGGACAAGGGGGCGTGGAACTCACCCGTCTCCGCGTCGACAAGGTACGCGGAGAATTCATCGGCGTCTCGGCGGAACAAGGTGTTAGACAGCGACACGTCGCCCCAATAGAAATTCAGCAGGTGGAGGCGCACAAGCAGAACGGCGAGCGCGCGGATGAGCTTATTCACTGTCGCTGGGCCCAACGCGCGGCTGAACACGTCGCGGTACGGCAAGGAGAACTCCAAGTGCTCAGTGACCAGGCACGGAGTGAGCTCCTCGTCGCGTGCGTCGTCGGTGCGGTGCGCGATCACCGCGACCGGCTTCACGCACGGAATGTCGAGATCCCGGAGCTTCTTCAACGTCCGGTACTCGTGATAAGCGACGGACTCTCCGATCTCCTTGATCGCTAGCGCCAATCCGCCTGCTGAAATGAGCCGCACCGTGTGGCGCGAAATACCGCGCGGGTACGCCGCGAGCAACTCTTCAGGCCAGTCCGCGAGAGGAACAGCCCACGGCAAGCCAAGCAGAACTTGTGCATACGCCGGCGACTGGACGCTCATTTTCTCGGACATGGGCTGTTCACCTCACGGCGCGCGGCAGGCGCCTAGATCCTCTTTCCTGTCGCCTTGGAGAACACGTGGAGTCCACCCTCGTTGACAGCGACGTGGATGATGTCGCCGCCCTTGATGCCGGACATCGGTGCCACGCGCACGACGATCTTGCCCGCGACGGAATCGTCGGTGCCCTCTTCGCGCCACTCGCCGCCCACGAGGTGGCCGTAGATATAGGAATCGGAGCCGAGCTCCTCCGTGAAGTCGACCTCGATGGGAACGGTGTGCTCGGTGCTCTCCGGCACGACGGTGAGCGCCTCCGGGCGGAAGCCGAGGATGACCTGGCCGTTATCTTCCGGAGTCAGGGCCTGGACATGCTCGGGCGCGAGCGGAATCGACGCACCGCCGAGTGTGGCCACATTGCCCTCGACATTGAAGGTGGACAGGTTCATTGCCGGCGAACCGATGAAGCCGGCGACGAAGACGTTATCCGGGTGTTCGTAGAGTTCGCGCGGGGTGCCCACCTGCTGCAGCACGCCGAAGTTGAGCACGGCGATACGGTCGCCCATCGTGAGCGCCTCAGTCTGGTCGTGCGTGACGTAGATCGTGGTGACGCCCATCCGGCGCTGCAAACTGGCGATCTGGGTACGGGTCTGCACACGCAGCTTGGCGTCCAGGTTGGACAGCGGCTCGTCCATGAGGAAGACCTGCGGTTCGCGCACGATCGCACGGCCCATGGCCACACGCTGGCGCTGACCGCCCGAAAGGGCCTTCGGCTTGCGGTCCAGGTACTCCGTCAGATCGAGGGTCTTCGCGGCTTCCTCGACACGGCGATCGATATCGCCCTTGTCCATGCCCGCAATCTTGAGGGCAAAGCCCATGTTCTCGCGCACGGTCATGTGCGGGTACAGCGCATAGTTCTGGAAGACCATCGCGATATCGCGGTCCTTCGGGGACTCGTGCGTGACATCACGGTCGCCGATCAGAATACGGCCCTCATTCGTTTCCTCCAGGCCCGCGAGCATGCGCAACGCGGTGGACTTGCCGGAACCAGAGGGGCCGACGAGGACGAGGAACTCACCGTCTGCAATTTCAAGATCAAGCTTATCGACGCTCGGTTTAACCGCCTTCGGATAAATCCTCGTCGCCTTGTCGTAGGTCACTGTGGCCATGTGCTTCTCCTCTTCCGGCGGGCGCGAACCGCCACCGGTCATCCATATTTCAAACCTTAGTTTGACCCTAACACCAGCTGGCCTGCGCTAAGTAGCTCACCTGCTCAAAGGTTTGTGCCCTTTTACCCCCGCGTTTACCCTCGTGGACATGACATCGCATCGTGTTAGCGTGATTGACCTGTTCAGCATCGGCATCGGCCCGTCGTCCTCGCACACCGTTGGCCCGATGCGCGCCAGCACCGCATTCGTGGAAAGACTCGGCCAGCTCCCCTCTGAAGTTCACATTGAACTGCGAGGTTCTCTCGCCGCCACCGGTGTCGGCCACGGCACCGACCGCGCCGTCCTTCTCGGCCTGGTGGGCTACACTCCCCTGACTACCGACCAGACCGTCGAGCCTGTCCCGGGAACACCGATTCCCGCGAAAGGCACCATCTCGGGCCCCGACGGCACCGTCACCTACGAGCTCACCTTCAACCCGAAGCCCGTCGCCGAACACCCCAATTGCCTCATCTTCGACGCATGGGCCGCTGACGGCACCCGCCTGGCCAGCCGCACCGAGTACTACTCCGTGGGCGGCGGCTTCATCATGGACCGCGCCGAGATGAACGAAGCCACCTCCGAAGGTGCTAGCACCGGCATCGCCGCCGCTACTGCAGTCGCTGAGGCGGAGGCTGAAGAGGCAGCTGGATCCGGGGCAGCTGACTTAGACGACGGCACATACGCTTATGATTCCTCCGCGGACCTCTTGGCTGTCTGCGACGACACCGGTCTGAGCATCGCCGAGGTCATGGCCCACAACGAAACCATCCAGCGCGGCGTGACCGAGTACACCACCCACTTGGACGAGGTCTGGTCCGTGATGCAGGAATGCGTGAAAAACGGCATCACCACCGACGGTTCCCTACCCGGTGGCCTCAATGTCCGCCGTCGCGCCCCGCGCATGCACGCGATGCTCACCAGTGAGCAGCAACGCCACAACTCCGAGGGACTCGACGCGATGGAGTGGGTGAACCTCTACGCCTTGGCTGTCAACGAGGAGAATGCCGCCCACGGCCGCGTTGTCACTGCCCCGACCAACGGCGCCGCCGGCATCATTCCCGCCGTGATGCACTACTGCCGGGACTTCACCGCCGATTTCACCCCGGAGCGCGCCCGGGAATTCCTGCTCACTGCCGGTGCCGTCGGCGCAATCATCAAGACCAACGCCTCCATTTCCGGTGCCGAGGTCGGCTGCCAGGGCGAAGTCGGCTCCGCCTCCGCCATGGCCGCCGCAGGAATGTGCGCCATCCTCGGCGGCACACCTGCCCAAGTAGAAAACGCCGCGGAGATTGCCCTCGAGCACAACCTTGGACTCACCTGCGATCCAGTCGGCGGCCTCGTTCAGGTCCCATGCATCGAGCGCAATGCCATCGGTGCCGTCAAAGCGATCAATGCCGCCCGCCTCGCCAAATGGGGCGACGGCACCAATATCGTCTCCCTCGACGACGCCGTGGAGACCATGGCCGCCACCGGCCGCGACATGATGACCAAATACAAGGAGACCTCCGTCGGCGGCCTCGCCGTCCAGCTCGGATTCCCGGTGAATATCACCGAGTGCTAGCCCCACTATGAGGCTTGGTTGGGTGTCACTGGGTACAGGGTGGATTTAGACGACGTTGCTTCCATATCAACCAAAACTGACCTGGGGAAACAGGTAGCCGATCCCCGGCGAGATGAAGGAAGATCCACGCGGGAATCTGACCGCGGTCGGCGGCCGCCTCCCGGCCGGCGATCAAAACGCCGCTGGGGCCCAATAAAGGGCAGGCCCGATTGCCCCCTAGCGTTCCGTGACCTCTGGGGCGGTATCGTCCTCCGGGAGGAAGATGGCGTCAATGATCGCACCGGCATCAAGGGAGACAGTCTTCTGCGACTGGTTCTCGAGATTCTTCACGGTGATCTCGCCGGCTTCGAGCTCGCGGTCGCCCAGGACGAGTGCGGTGTGGGCGCCGGAGCGGTCTGCACCCTTCATGGCGCCCTTGAGGCCGCGGCCGCCGTACGCCATGTCGGCGGAGATGCCGTTGTGGCGGAGTTCGTCGATAAGCTTGGCCATTTTCTTGGTCGCTTCGGGGCCAATTCCGACGCCATAAACCTGGACGCGCTGGTCGACCCCGTCGAGGGTGACGCCTTCCGCTTCGAGGGCGAGGACAGCACGGTCGACGCCGAGGCCGAAGCCGATGCCGGACAGGTCTTGGCCGCCGATCTGCGCCATGAGGCCGTCGTAGCGGCCGCCGCCGCCGATGCCGGACTGTGCGCCGAGGCCGTCATGGACGAATTCGAAGCAGGTCTTGGTGTAGTAGTCCAGGCCGCGGACCATGCGCGGGTTGATTACGTACTCGATGCCGAGGTCGTCGAGGGAGCCGGTGACGGTCTCAAAGTGCTCGCGGCACTCGGCGTCGAGGTGATCGAGCATCAGCGGAGCGTCAGCGGTCATCTCCTGGACCTCCGGGCGCTTGTCGTCCAGTACGCGCAACGGGTTGATCTGGGCGCGGTGGCGGGTCTCCTCGTCCAGCGGCAGATCGAGGAGGAAATCCTGGAGCTTCTGGCGGTAGGCCGGGCGGCAATTCCGGTCACCGAGGCTGGTCAGCTCGAGACGGAAGCCGGTGAGGCCAATGGAGCGGTAGCAGCGGTCGGCAAGGGCGATGACCTCGACGTCGAGAAGCGGATCGTCGACGCCGATCGCCTCGACGCCGACCTGCTGCAGCTGACGGTAGCGACCGGCCTGCGGGCGCTCGTAGCGGAAGAACGGGCCGTAGTAGTTGAGTTTGACCGGCAGCTGGCCGCGATCGAGATTGTGCTCGATCACCGAACGCATGACGCCTGCGGTGCCTTCTGGGCGCAGGGTGACGGAGCGGTCGCCGCGGTCGGCGAAGGTGTACATCTCCTTAGAGACGACGTCGGTGGACTCCCCCACGCCGCGGGCAAAGAGGGTGGTGTCTTCGAAGACAGGCAGCTCAATGTGCTGATACCCGGCAAGATGCGCCTGATTCACAAACTCGGAACGGACCGCGTGGAACGTGGCGGATGCCGGCGGAACATAATCCGGCACGCCCTTCGGCGCGGACAGGGGTTGGAACTTCTCGGCTTTCTGCTGGGTATCGCTCACGCCGGTCGATCTTAGCGCGAACGGCCAGCGGCGCTGAGATACGGGTTTGTGGCGCGTTCCTGTGCCACTGTGGTCGCAGGCCCGTGGCCGGGCAGAACAGTGAGTTCATCGTCGAGATCCCACACGGGACCGGCGAGGGTGCGGTCCATGGCGGCCGGGTCACCCAAGGGAAGGTCAGTGCGGCCGATGGAACCGGCGAACAGCACATCACCGGCAAAGACGACCTGCTCGTCGGCGGCAGCAATGAGAAGGCACGACCCCGGCGAGTGCCCCGGGGCGTGGACGATGCGGAAGTCCATGCCCGCGAACGTCATGGTCTCCCCCGCTGTAAGGTGCCGCAGGTCCTCGGGTTGCTTCATGGAGTCGACCTCGAAGATCCGGCCGAAGTCGCCGGGCGCGCCCCACTGCGGATCGAGCATCACCTCATCGTCGGGGTGGATGTAGACAGGCACACCGAACTCGGCACAGTCACGGGTGTGGTCGATGTGGCCGTGGGTGAGCACGACGGCGACGAGCTCTGCATCCGCTTCCTCGACGATCTTCATGACCTGGGCGTGGGAATCCTTGCCCGGGTCAATGACGAAAGCCTCGGGCTTGGAGCCCGAGGCGGAGTCCGCCGACGCAATGACGACGTAGGTGTTGGTCCCGAACGGCCCTGCGGTGAATCCTGCGATCTGCATGGCCGCCAGTGTAGACGGCATGCGCGACCATGCCGCCGGAAATTACTTCGACAGTGCTTCTACGGCAGCGTCATAGTCGGGCTCATCGGCGATGTCGTCTACGAGATGAGTGTGGATGATCTTGTGGTCCGCATCGGTGACCACCACGGAACGCGCGAGCAGCCCCTTGATCGGCGAACCTTCCATGATGATGCCGTAGTCCTCACCGAAGGTGGAGCGGAACGCGGAGGCGCTGACGACATTGTCGATGCCCTCGGCACCGCAGAAACGCTGCTGCGCGAACGGCAGGTCCTTGGACACGCACAGGACGACAGTGTTGTCGAGGCCCGCGGCGAGCTCGTTGAAGCGGCGCACCGATTGCGCACAAACGCCGGTGTCCACAGACGGGAAGATATTCAACACGATGCGCTTGCCAGCGAAGTCAGCGTCAGTAACGGTGTTCATGTCGCCGCCGACGAGCTCGAAGGACGGCAGCTTCTCACCAACGGCAGGAAGTTCGCCGGAGGTGGTGGTCGGTTCATTGCGGAAAGAAATATCAGCCATGGCGCCCAGCATAAATAAAGGCCCGGCCGCACGCACTGGCATGTAGTGCAGTACTGATACTGTAATTACCCATCTGACCACCAACACCTACCGATGGAGGCCGAAGTCCGTGAGCAATAACGCGCAGCGCGGCAAAGACGCCCTGAAGGAACTCGACCGCGAGCTCAAGGCACGCGACCGCAAAGAGAAGAACAAGCCCTGGTCGATCGCGGCCATGGCGCTGCTGGTCATCGCTCTTGTCGGCGGCGGCATCTACATGGCTGCCACCTGGGGCTCCGACGAAGATGTCGTTGCCGAGGAGGAAGCCGACAAACAAGACGAGCAGAAAGAGCAGGAGCAGCAGGAAGAGATGGAGCCCGTCGCGCTTAATAAGAAGCGCACGACCCCGCTCGATCCGACGGTCACCTGCACCTACACCGAGGACGGACAGGGCGAGTTCTACAAGGGCCTGCCCGAAGCAGAAGGCGTATCGACGGAGGGCACCGTCGACGTCACCCTCGACACCTCCGCCGGCCCCATCGGCCTGACCCTGGACCGCTCCGTCTCGCCGTGCACGGTCAACGCGATCGAGTACCTGGTCAAGGAGGGGTACTACAACGACACCGTGTGCCACCGCCTGACCACTGAGGGCCTCCACGTCCTGCAGTGCGGCGATCCGAGCGGCACCGGCAGTGGCGGCCCGGGCTTCCAGTTCGCGGACGAGTACCCGGCCGACGACCCGGCGGAGAAGGAGAACCAGAACGTCCTCTACGAGCGCGGCACCATCGCCATGGCGAACTCGGGCCCGAACACCAACGGCTCCCAGTTCTTCCTCAACTACGGCGATTCCCCGCTCCCGCCCGCGTACACCTACTTCGGCACGATCAACGAGGAGGGCCTGGCCACCCTCGACAAGATCGCCGAGGCAGGCATCGCTGAGCCGGAGTCCGAGGAAGAGGCCATGATGGCGAACCCCGGCGACGGCGCCCCCAAGGAGGAAGTGAAGATCAACAGCGCATCGATCGCTTAATCTCCGCTATCCCCACCCCGTCCAGTGTGAGCTTACTCACATTGGGCGGTTTTTCATTGCCCGAGCTTAAGGTTGCCGTAATCACGGCCAGCGCGCATACAGCTTATCGACGCCCACCCCTCCCCCTCTCCCATATTTCCCGCTTCAACTGTGTGTCTGTACAAATTCTCCGTCGCCAGAGCCTGAGAACGCGTCCGCCAAACCAGTCCCATTAGTCCCATTCGGCACATATTTTGACTACAAACACTTAAGAAAAGCCTGAGAGCCAGTCCCCCTACCTGGATAACCGCTCGTTAAAGCCCTTGCAGGGCCTATACCCCGACTGTAGAGTGTTCCACGTCATTGAGAGCTTCTTTCTGAAAGGGACATTCATGAAGATCCGCAAGAGCATCCTCGCTGCTGCCACCGCAGCTACCGTTTCCGTCTCCGGCGTCGTCGCTGCTCCGGCTTTCGCAGCTGAGCCGGCTCCGAAGGACGAGACCCCCGTCACCGCCGAGGGCACCAACGCCGACGAGGGCAAGGACGGCGACAAGGCCGACCAGCCGAAGGACGACGACAAGGCCGACCAGCCGAAGGACGACGAGGGCAAGGACAACACCGACCAGGACAACGGCAAGAAGAAGTCCTTCGGCGACAAGCTGAAGGCTAACTCCTCCGACAAGGATGGCGACTGGGATCCGAAGGCTATCACCGCTTGGATCAGCGTCTTCACCGCAGTCCTGGGTCTGGTCGGCTCCGTGCTCACCTTCGCTCAGAAGAACTTCAAGCTGCCGTTCTAAGGCTGCGCCGAGCATCTAGCTCACACGCCTATACCGCCACGACGCTGCGTCGTGGCGGTTTTCGCGTCTTTAGGCTTCTAAATCAGAGGTGCGCCGAGTCCGAGTTATCGGCTAAGCGTTGACACGGTAGACGTCGAAGACACCCTCGATATTGCGCACCTGGTTCATCAGCGTGCCCAACTGCTTGGTATCGGATACTTGGAAAGTGAACCGGACAGTGGCGATATGGTCGTCGTCGCAGTGGTGGTTGAAAGCAATGACTGGCAGCTTCTGCTCGTTGAGGACACGGGTGAGCTCAGCCAGCAGGCCCTGTTTGTCAAGTGCTTCCAGTTGCATCGTCGCCGTGGACGCGCCCTGTCGGGAACCGCTGTTCCACTCCACCTGGATGAGTCGGGCTTGTTCCTGCTTGAGTTTCTCTGCGTTGGTGCAGTCGACGCGGTGGACGGACACTCCCCCGCCACGGGTGACAAAGCCGAAGATTTCATCGCCGGGCACAGGCTGGCAACAGCGGGCCAGTTTGGCCATCACATCGGGGGATCCCTCGACGAGGATGCCGGGGCCGTCGGTACGCGTCGGTGTCTTGAGCTCCGCTATAGGCGCGCGTGCGGCAAGCGCGTCGACCGCGTCGTCCTCGTCGCCGAACATCTCCACCAGCAGGCTGACCACGTGCTTCGCAGAGGTCTGCCCGGAACCGATCGCGGTGTAGAGGGCATCGACACCGTCGTAGTGGAGCTGAGTAGCCACCTTGTTCATCGAGTCAGCCGTGAAGAGGCGGTGCAACGGCAAACCGCCGCGCTGGACCTCGGCAGCAAGGGCATCGCGACCGGCCTCGAGGTGCTCTTCGCGGCGCTCCTTCGCGAACCACTGGCGGATCTTGCTCTTGGCGCGCGGTGAGACGACGAAGTCTTGCCAGTCGCGCGACGGGCCCGCATTCGCGTCCTTTGATGTGAAGACCTCGACACGGTCACCTGACTTGAGTGTGGATTCAAGGGCGACGAGTTTTCCGTTGACCTTCGCGCCAATGCAACGGTGGCCGACCTCGGTGTGCACCGCGTAGGCGAAATCGACCGGTGTGGAGTCCGCCGGCAGATTGATCACATCACCTTTCGGTGTGAAGCAGAAGATCTGCGCGGAGGTGAGATCGTAGCGCAGGGAATCGAGGAACTCGTTCGGATCCGCCGCTTCCTTCTGCCAGTCGAGCAACTGACGCATCCACGTCATTTGATCAAGCTCAGCCTGGTCGCCTTTGTGGGAGCCCTTTGTTTCCTTGTACCGCCAGTGGGCGGCCACACCGAATTCGGCGTTGTAGTGCATCTCGTGAGTGCGCACCTGGATCTCCAGCGGGCGGCCGGAATCTGTCATCACGGTGGTGTGGAGTGATTGGTAAACACCGAAGCGCGGGTTCGAGATGTAGTCCTTGAAGCGCCCCGGCATCGCCGAATACAGCGAGTGCACGACACCAATGGCGGCGTAGCAGTCGCTGACATTATCCACCAGGACGCGAATGCCCACGAGGTCGAAGATCTCGTTGAAGTCGCGGCCGCGGACCACCATTTTCTGATAGATCGACCAGTAGTGCTTCGGGCGTCCCATGACCTCGGCCTTGACGCCGTTCTGCTTCAGCTCAGCCTGGATTTCACCGGTGACTTCTTTCAGAGCCCGGTCACGCGAGGGGGCGCGTTCAGCGACGAGGCGGACGATCTCCTCGTACTTCTTCGGGTACAGGATCGCGAATGCGAGGTCCTCGAGCTCCCATTTCACTGATGCCATGCCGAGGCGGTGCGCCAGCGGGGCGATGACTTCAAGGGTCTCACGCGCTTTTTTCTGCTGCTTCTCCGGCGGCAGGAAGCGCATGGTGCGCATATTGTGCAGACGGTCGGCGACTTTGATCACCAGTACTCGCGGATCCTGCGACATCGCCACGATCATCTTGCGGATCGTCTCCGCCTCAGCAGCGGCGCCGAGGGCGACTTTGTCGAGCTTGGTCACACCGTCGACAAGCCGGGCGACCTCCGGGCCGAAATCATTCGTGAGATCGTCGAGGGAGTATTCGGTGTCCTCCACCGTGTCGTGGAGAAGCGCGGCCATGATCGTGGTCGTGTCCATACCGATCTCAGCGCAGATCGTCGACACAGCCAGCGGGTGCGTGATGTACGGGTCGCCGGACTTGCGCTGCACGCCCTCGTGCAGGCGCTCCGCGGTCTCATAGGCGCGCGAGATATCCTCGACGCTCGCCTTCGGGTGGTATTTGCGGTGGATCGAGTACAGCGGCTCGATGACCGGGTTAGTTTTCGGTCGCCCACCTGTGAGCGACCGGGCGAGCCTGGCCGACACACTGCGCATCGACGAACCGGTGCTGCGCCGCTGCGATCGATCTTGGGACGTCATGCGCCCACTTTAAGCCACACTGTCAGTTCTATGCTGCGTCGCCGTTACTTTGGTTCAGAACGACCAGAGGAATACCGTCCAAGCGTTCGCGGCCGCCAAGGCCAGAAACTTCGAGCACGACGACGCAACCGGCGACGATTCCGCCAGCACGCTCAATCAGATCGCGGGCGGCGTGGAGGGTGCCGCCGGTGGCCAAGACATCGTCGACAAGCACGATGCGCTTTCCTTCGATATTCATGCCTTCCGCAGGAATCTCCAGCGCGGCGGTGCCGTATTCAAGGGAGTATTCCTCGCTGATCACCGGCGGCGGCAGCTTGCCCTTCTTGCGGATCGCCAGGATGCCGAGGCCCATGTCGTAAGCGACAGCTGAGCCGAGGAGGAAGCCACGCGCGTCGAGGCCGCCGATCATGTCGGCGCCGAGGTTCTTGGAGGCCTCCGCCATCTCGGCGATGACGACTTTCAGAGCTGCGCCGTCAGCAAGCACCGGCGTTAGATCCTCAAAGAGCACGCCTTCTTCAGGGAAGTCCTGCACATAGCGCATCTTCTCGGCCAAGGCCTCGCGGGCGGTGCGGTACGTGGGTTGAACAGAGTTCTCTGGGGAGGTCATGGTCTACTTGTCGTCTTTCTGTTCCGGTGTGGGTTCCAAACCGGGAACGTGCCAGCGGTCCATGTTCCAGCCGATCCCGACAGGGCCAGTGTAGACCACCACGTTCTTGATGCTGTTGTCCACGATGAAGGTGCGCGGCTGAGCAGACAGCGGAATAGACGGCACCTCGTCCCACAGGCGTTTTTCCTCCGCGCGGAGGCTTTGGAGTTCCTCGGAGCGTGAGGTCGCGGATTCGTATTCCATCATCGGGTCGACGGCGCCGAGGAAGGCATCGATCTTGCCGCCGCGGTCGAGCTCACCTTGCTCATTCCAGGTCGGCTCTTCGGTGAGGAGATCGCCGCGTGTCTTGCCGTTGGCAGTCACGTCAGTGATCGTGATGCCGGCGGGCTCGCACGATTTCTTCATCGCTTCGACCATGGCAGCCATGCGCTTATTCGGCGCGTTGTAACCGACGTGCAGCTCAAGTCCAGAGGCGACGCTGGCGCCCTCGATATCGACGCCGAGGTGCGGGTCCGCAATATCGGCGAGGCGACGCGACATCGGGTCATTCTGGGTGAGCACGTGCACGGGTGACGGCGGGAGCTCGATGCCAGCTTCGCGTGACGACGCCTCCGCCACCGCCCGAATGTCGATGCACTTGGCCAGAGCCTGCCGGTTGTCGTGATACGCCCACGAACCTGCGTCGGCGAAAACGAGCGTGTCGGTCATCTCGCCGATGACGGTCTGTAGTTCTTGGTGGCTCTCCGGGGAGTCCGAGTCTGCTCCATCGTCAGAAGGTGTCTCCCCCGCTGCGCTCGCCTCGGAGGCATCTGCTTGTTGGCCGTCCTTGCCCGTGCGCACATCGTCGGCATTGGCACCCTGATCGGGCTCAGGCGGAGCCTCGTACCAATCCGGATTGTGATCGCTCAGGTCACCGACCATGAGTGCGCCTGCTTCCTGGAGTTCCGCGGAATCCTTGGACGCCGGCCACACAACTACCTTCGGCACCTCGGGGGCGTCGCCGTAGTACTTCTCATTGGCGACGAGGACGACCTCGCCCTCCTCCCCGATCGATTCGATCTTGTACGGGCCATAAGACACCTGAAGCTCGGGATCGAATTTGCGGAGGCCGTAGCCGAAGCGCCACACCTCGGCAGTGCGGGCGAACAGATCTGGGTCGCCGGACTGGAGGCCGGTGGTGAAATCGGCGGTCTTCATGCCTAGGCGCTTAGCGATGGCGTGGGCGGGAAGCACCGTGCCCGCACCGAAAAGCTCGCGCCAGCGGCCGCCCTTGCCCGGCTGGAAGACGACGGTGAATTCCTTGGAGCCCGGCGTGCAATCGACACGCTCGACTTGCTCCATCTGCGGCATATGAGAGGAGAAGACATCCGGGTTGGAACCGGCGGCAAAAGCGAGGGCATAGTCGTCGCATGTCACCGGAACACCGTCGGAGAATTCAGCTTGATCCGACAAGGTGTAAATGACCTGTCGCTGCGGGCCCGGCAATACCTGCGTGGACACAAGGTCGGTATTCGGGATGCGCTGGCCGGACGGCCCGGGAATGAATGCCCCCGGGAACATGCGTCCGGAAAGACGCTGCATCTTCAAAGAATCGCCGATCTTCGTCGCCGCATTCGTGGTGATCAGCGGAACGGGTAGCTGGTACCCGAAATAGTCCAAGGCGGTCTGGTCCGTGGGCTCCTGCTCAGAATCGGAGCACCCCGCCATGAAGGTGGCTGCTGCGGTAAGCAGGGCGGCAACGCGCACAGAATTCCTTCGTCGCGTCCGATTTCCCGCCGTGGTTTTCATGGGGGTGTTCACGGTGTGCTCCTCTCGCCCTGTCTAATCCTCATCTACTTGCCACGGTGCACTACTTCTGGTTCGGCCGCCACGTTGCGGCGGACTGGCGTGCTGGCTCCGTCGCATGCGTTTCAGCGTCTAGGCGAGAAGAGGAACGCGGGGAGGTCACAGTGCGCTTCGCGGACACCGCTTCAGCCGCGTCGTCGTCCTGCTCGGAGGTAGAGGATTCGGTGGAAGCAGAGGTGCCGTCGATAAGCTCGCGCTCGCTCTTGCCCGCGCGGTAGTCAGCGACCTTCTTGTTGTGCTCCTTGTACTGGCTCTGCGCGTTGGTGAGAGTGACCAGCAGGGCGCTAGCGAGGAACAGGGAGGAGATAACGCCTTCCACGACGCCGATCAGCTGAATGAGTGCGAGGTCCTGGAGGGTGCCCACGCCGAGCAGCCACACAGCGACGATCATGAGCGCGATGATCGGCAGCGCCGAGATCACAGAGGTCGAAATCGAGCGCATCAATGTCTCGTTGACGGCGAGGTTGGTTTCTTCCGCATAGGTCGAACGGCGCGAATCAAGCACGCCCTCGGTGTTCTCCTTGACCTTGTCGAACACGATGACGGTGTCGTAAAGGGAGAACGTCAGCACGGTCAGCAGACCGATGATCATGGCTGGGGTGACTTCGATGCCGAACAGGGCGTAGATGCCCATGATGACCACGGCGTCGAAAAGCAGGGCGACCATGGCTGCGATCGCCATATTGCGCTGCAGACGCAGGGCGACGTAGATCGCGGCGGTGACGAGGAAGATCAACATCGACAGCAGCATGCGGTTCGTGATCGTCGAACCCCACGACTCGGACACCGTGGAATCGCCGATCGCGTCCGGTGTCGCCTCACCAGTAGCGTCCTTCGGCTGGTAGGCGTTGTAGATCGCTTCGCGTGCGCTGTCGATCTGCTCCTGGGTCAGGTGCTCGGAATTGATCTCCAGTGTGCGTGAATCACCCGCGCCGACGATCTGGGTCAGCTCGGGAGTCACGCCCGTTGCATCGACGAAGGTCTCCTCAACCTCCTCGACGACGAGTTCGCCGGCTGGCATCGACATCTTGGTGCCGCCCTCGAAATCGATACCGAGGTTGAAGCCGCGCAGCAGCATCGCAGCAGCAGAGATGACCACCAGAGCCACGGCGATGATGTACCAGAGCTTGGAGCGGCCGATGAAGTCGATCGCGCCCTTGCCTTCGTAAAGGCGCTCGATGCCCTTCGTGTGCGTTGCGGTCTCGTGTTCCGCTGCGGCAGTGCCTTTCGCAGCGCCGTTGCTTGCCGACGAATCAGCTGCGGCGTTCAGTGAGGTGGTCATGATTATTTCTCCTCTTTCCTGGTTGCCGTGGGCGTGGCGGTGTCGGTGTCTTCGTCTTCATCCACTGCTGTGACAGTATCCGCGGCGGTCAGAGTCGCCACGGTGGAGCCGCCGCCGGTGGCGTTGCTCATCGACGTGGTGATGGTGGACGCTTCGCTCGGCTTTGTCTCGGTAGCGCGTGCAGCATCGGACTCGGTCTCTGCGTCTGCACTCCGCTTGGAACGGCGCGCTGTGACGGTCTTGCCGCGGCCGGCCTCAAAGGCCTTGGCCATGCCGTTGACGGACGGCTTAGCCCAGAACGAGCTGCGCGAAGCCAGGATCATCAGCGGTGCGGTGATCAGGAACGTCACCAGCAGGTCGAAGATCGTGGTCAGACCCATGGTGAAGGCGAAGCCCTTGACCTCGCCGACGGCGAGGAAGTAGATCACGACTGCACCGATGAGGGTGACCATATTGCCTGTGACGATCGTTTCCTTCGCGCGATCCCAACCGTTGAGCGTCGCCGAGCGGAATGTTCTGCCGCGACGCACCTCGTCCTTGATGCGCTCGTAGAGGACGACGAAGGAGTCGGCGGTGGTACCGATACCGATGATCAAACCGGCGACACCGGACAGGTCCAGCGTGTAGCCGATCCAGCGGCCCAGCAGGACCAGCGCGCCGTAGACGAGCAGCCCCGCGGTCGCCAGAGTGAACAGGGAAATGAGGCCGTAGAGGCGGTAGTACACGAAGACGAAGATGGCAACGAGTGCCAGACCGACCAGGCCCGCAATGATGCCCGCCTTCAGGGAAGCGACACCGAGTGACGGCGGAACGGTCAGCGCGGTGCCACCCGGTTCACCGTTCTCACCAGCGAAGGAGAGCGGGAGTGCGCCGTAACGCAGGTTATTCGCTAGGTTCTCGGCTTCTTCCTGGGTGAACTGACCGGTGATCGAGGTTGCAGAGCCGACCGGCGTCGGCGACTTGATCTCCGGTGCAGAGATCACCTGGGAATCCAGGGTGATCGCGATCTGCTGACCAACCATGGCCGCAGTCAGCGCTGCCCAGGTAGAAGAACCATTGTGTTCGCCTTCCTGCTTGAAGGCGAAGTTGATCTCCATCTGGCCGGTCTCTGGATTGATGCCACCGGTAATGGGGCGATTGGTGTCGATCTCGCTACCGGTCAGACGCGGTCCGTCCTCGTCCTCGACGCCCTGGAGCAGCGGCACCGGGTCGAGCAGCAGCGCCTGGCCCTGGCTAGGATCGCAGGCCACGAGCGGGCGCTTCGGATCGTCAGTGCCCGCCAGCGGGTCCACCGGCGCCGGCTTTTCGGGGTCGGCCGGGGTGCACTTCATCAGCCAGGATGCCGCCTGAAGCTTCGTCATGTCATCGGACTGGCGGTCCTCGCGCAGCATCGCCGTTGCTTCCTTGCGCAGATCCGATGCTTCGAGGGAGTTGTCCGGCTCCGGCTTCGGGTCGGCGGTGATCTCCGGTGCCTCGATCGGCTCGAGGTTTATCTCGGTGGTGGCTTCCCCGCCCTGCTCCTCCTGAGCTTTTTTCATCGCCTCGGCCTGCTGGTTGAAGGCGTCGGCGAATGTCTGCATCGACGACTGCGCTTCTTCCTTGGTGATCACGCGGTACTCGACCCAGCGGTTCGCCATGTCTTCCAAAACCTTCGGGAAGTTGACTTGGTCGGCCTGCTGGGTCGGCTGGGCGACCGGGCGGAACAGCAGCTGGGAGGTCTGGCCGATATTGCGCACATCGGCGGAATCCTCGCCGGAGACCGTGATCACCAGCGTGTTGCCGTCGACGACGACAGATGCGTCGGAGACACCCATGCCGTTGACGCGGTTCTCAAGAATAGTGCGCGCCTGGTCCAGCTGATCCTTCGTGGGCTCCTCCCCTTGCGGGACGAGCGTGACACGGGTGCCGCCGCGAAGATCGATGCCCAGTTTCGGCGACGCCTCACGGTCGCCCGTCAAGAAAATAAGGGCATAAGTGGCCACCAAAATGAGTGCGAATAGCGCAATGGCCCGTTTGGGCCACGCTCGCTTCGATCCTCCCTCTCGGGCTGACCGCCTGCCTGACGTTTTCGAAGTCACGTACGTGCTCTCCTCGTTAACCTGCTTTATCCACCTCAGGCGGCTACGTTCCCCGCAGTTGCGCGGTGACGGCTGCGGCTACCCGTGCAAGGTGGTTGTGCTTCTGTCGTCTCTTCCCCAGCCCCGGCGTACTCGCATTTCTGGGGCACTGATTCCCGGGCCGGGAAAAGGTCCAGACAGTGATCGTACGTCATGGACGTGGAAATGATTAAGCCCGGCGTGCCTTTTTCTGATCGCACGCCGAGCTGCTCTGTCTTGCCGGTGGCGTTTGACGCCTACCGGTCGCCGTCTGCCGGATCAGTCTCGGTCTCGCGCACAGTGCTGCCTGTGCTGCCTGCAGCACCGTCGTTCTCAACCACCTTGTAGACACCCTCGCGCTCCATCGTGACAACGATGCCGGGAGCCAGCTCGATGTCAACGGTGGTGTCACCAGCGGAGACGATGTCGCCGTGGAAGCCCGAAACGGTGATGATGCGGTCGCCGGCCTTCGCCTTGGCCTGGACGGCGCGGGCTTTCTCCACCCGCTTCCGGTTCATGCGCGCCAAAAACAAGCTCGGCAGCGCGAACAGAACGAAGATTAGGAGAAGAGGTAAGTATTCCATGGTGAACCATTGTGGCACACCAATCCGAGGAGCTGGCAGCTAGTACAGGTGAAGCTGCCCCGGGGCTTCCGGCGGCGGTGTCATGCCGAGGTGGTGCCAAGCAGCAGCGGTAGCCACGCGTCCCCGGCCAGTGCGCGACATGAGTCCCGCACGCACGAGGTAGGGTTCGCAGACTTCCTCCACGGTGGAGGGCTCCTCCCCCACTGCGATAGCCAAGGTAGACACGCCGACGGGGCCGCCGCCGTGGCTCCGAATCAACGTGTCCAACACAGCACGGTCGAGACGGTCGAGGCCCAACTCGTCGACATCGAACACGGTGAGAGCCTGCTGGGCTGCCTCCACGGTGACGGTTCCGTCGCCGTTGACCTCGGCCCAGTCGCGCACGCGGCGCAGCAGGCGGTTGGCGATGCGCGGGGTGCCGCGGGAACGCGAACCGATCTCCACTGCGGCGTCGCGCTCGATCTCCACCCCGAGAATCGACGCCGCACGCGTGATCACATCGGTGAGGTCCTCCACATCGTAGAACTCCATCTGCGCGGTGAAACCGAAACGGTCGCGCAGCGGTCCGGTGAGCATGCCGGCACGCGTGGTGGCTCCGACCAGAGTGAACGGCGGGATTTCCAGAGGAATGGAGGTCGCACCCGGGCCTTTGCCCACGATCACATCGATGCGGAAATCCTCCATGGCCATGTACAGCATTTCCTCGGCCGGGCGTGCAATCCGGTGAATCTCGTCGATGAAGAGCACATCGCCCTCCATCAGGTTCGACAGCATCGCCGCGAGGTCGCCGGCACGCTCAAGCGCGGGGCCAGAGGTCATGCGTAGCGACGTCCCGAGCTCCTGCGCCACGATCATCGCCATCGTGGTCTTGCCCAGACCCGGCGGGCCGGAAAGAAGAATGTGGTCAGGTGTGACATTGCGCTTTTTCGCACCGGTGAGCACTAGGCTCAGCTGTTCGCGCACCTTCGGCTGGCCGATGAACTCGTCGATGGATTTCGGGCGCAGCGATTTCTCGAAGTCCTGCTCCCCGGTGTGCTCCGTCGCATCCACCGGCGAGTCCACCTGCCGGGCAAGGTCGGCCGGTAGCTCGAACTCTGTCTTCTCCACATCAGACATGTGCTGCACCCTCCATCTCCATGCCTTATGAAATCAGCTGCTTATTTCTTACCCAACCGGTTGAGCGCATTGCGCAGCAACGCCGAAGACTCCGCGTCCGGGGACTCCGCGGCAACAGCGTCGACCGCGCTGCGGGCACCCTTTTCCGGAAAGCCCAACCCGACGAGTGCTTCGACGACCTGTTCCGTCGCCAGCGACGCGCCCTGCGTCTGCGGCGTGGCAGCCTGCCCAGCCGCCTGACCTGGCTGCGTGCCGTACACTCCGGCGAGCTTGTCTTTGAGTTCCAGAACGAGGCGGTCAGCCATTTTCTTGCCTACACCGGGAATGGACTGGATCGTCTTCGAGTCACCGGCTGTGATGTGGCCGGCCAGTTCAGCAGGCTCGAAAACGGACAGTGATGCCAACGCCAGCTTCGGGCCGAGTCCTGTGACCGAGGTCAGGCGATCGAACATCTCACGTGCATCGTCGTCGCTGAAGCCGTAGAGCGTCATCGCGTCTTCCTTGACCACCATCGTGGTCAGCACACGGGCGTTCTCACCGCGGACCAGCCGGCCCAGCGTCGGCGGGGTGGCGAGGAAGCGGTAGCCGACGCCGCCGCATTCGATCACGCCGTGATCCAAACCGATGGAGATGACCTCACCGTTGAGCGAATCAATCACTACTTCCAACTCCTTTTACCAGTCTTATTCCCGGCAGCATTCCGTCCCGCGCTTCCCGTCAACGACGCCGCCGCCTGAGTGCGGGCCAACAGAGGTGCGCGCCAGCAGTGGCACACCCCGATGGCGAGTGCGTCAGCTGCATCCGCTGGCTTCGGCGGCGCACCGAGCCCGAGAATGCGGGTGATCATAGCCGTCATCTGTTTCTTGTCCGCCCGGCCGTTGCCGGAGATGGCTTTCTTCACCTCGGAGGGTGTGTACATGTACACGGGAAGCCCGCGCTGTGCGGCGGCGAGCACCATCACCCCCACGGCATGGGCGGTGTGCATGACGGTGGAAACGTTGCTGCGTTCGAAAATACGCTCCATCGCGACAACATCCGGTTTGTAATCGTCCAGCCATTCGTTGACCGCATTGGACAAACGCAACAGGCGTTCAGACAGCTCCGCATCGGACGGTGTGCGCACCACTCCGACAGCAATGGGAATCACCTGCCGCCCCTTGCCCGTTTGCAGCACGGAGAGGCCGCACCGGGTCAACCCCGGGTCAATCCCCATCACGCGCAGGCCCTCCGTCGTAGTCACACATTTGTTCTACCACACGACCCAGACACCACTCGCGAGCCATGCCGTGCCGCGCACGACAAAGCGGACCCGGCAACAGCCAGATCCGCTTCGGTAATGCTGTGCTCAGGCCCCGTCAACGACGCCCGCGCACGCTGTGTTCTACTCGTTGGCGAGTGCTTCAGCGACCTCGTCCGACATGGTCGAGTTGGTGTAGACGTTCTGGACGTCGTCGGCATCCTCAAGCGCGTCGATAAGCTTCTCGAGCTTCTTCGCGGCCTCAAGATCGAGATCGACCTCCACCGAGGCGCGGAAGTCCTGCTCCGTGTCCTCGATTTCGATGTCGGCCTCGCGCAGAGCATCACGCACGGCGTACAAATCGGTCGCCTCGGAGACGACCTCGAAGTGCTCGCCCAGGTCGTTGACCTCTTCAGCGCCTGCCTCGAGCACGGCCATCAGCACGTCGTCTTCGGTCAGGTCGCCCTTGACCACGGTGTTCACGCCCTTACGGCTGAACATGTAGGCGACCGAACCGGACTCGCCCAAGTTACCGCCGTTCTTGGTCATCGCGGTGCGGACATCGGTGGCCGCACGATTGCGGTTATCGGTCAGGCACTGAATGAGCATGGCGACACCATTCGGACCGTAGCCCTCGTAGGTGATGTCTTCCCAGTCGGAGCCGCCGGCTTCCTCGCCGGAGCCGCGCTTGCGGGCGCGCTCGATATTGTCCTTCGGGACGGAGGCCTTCATGGCCTTCTTCATCATGTCGTCGAGGGTGGGGTTGCCCGCCGGATCACCGCCGCCGGTGCGTGCCGCGACCTCGATGTCCTTGATCATCTTCGCCCACATCTTGGAGCGCTTTGCGTCGTTAGCGGCTTTCTTGTGCTTCGTTGTAGCCCATTTCGAGTGGCCTGCCATGCGCCATCTCCCCTTTCCTCCGGCTGAAGTTTCGGCTGTCCACTATACGCCCACCCCGGGAAACGACATTCAGGGGCGGACTAGTTGCGTTAGGAAAACGCCTTCCCGCCCTCTTTGAGCGTGCGGGTGAGTCCTTCCTGCACGGTCATGGCGACAAGGTTGCCCTGCCTGTCGAAGATCCGGCCCTGGGTCAAAGCGCGTGCGCCGTGAGCGGACGGAGAGACCTGGTCATAGAGCATCCACTCGTCGGCGCGGAACGGGCGCATGAACCACATGGCGTGGTCGAGGGACGCCATCTGCACCTTGTGATCGCGGTGCGGCACCAGCGCGGAGTGCAGCAGCGTCAGGTCCGACATGTAGGCCAGGGTGCAGATGTGGAAGGTCTGATCGTCGGGAAGCTCGCGCTTCGACCTGAACCACACGACCTGCTGGCTGGGCGTGTACGGGTTGTGCTCGAATTGGTCGTCGGGCACGACGCGGACGTCCCAGTCCTTTGCCCACATGGAGAAGAATTTCAACGGTCCGTCGGTCTCCTCGAGCGGCACGACATCGTCCGGTTCGGGCACGGACCGCATCGCATCGGAGTGCTCGATGCCTTCATCGTCGGTGATGTGGAAGCTCGCTTCGAGCGAGAAAATCGTCTTCCCACCTTGAACCGCGTCGACGATGCGTGTGGCGAAGCTGCGCCCATCGCGCACGCGGTTGACCACGAAGACGATGTCCCGGTCCGCCTGACCGGGGCGGATGAAGTAGCTGTGCAGGGAGTGGACGAGCTTGACGTCCTCGACTGTCTTGGTCGCCGCCGACAGCGCCTGCGCCGCCACCTGGCCGCCGTAAGTGCGCTGCAATCCGGAGTAAACGCTGGTGCCGCGGAAGACGTTGTCGTCCAGCTGCTCCAGATTCAAAATATTGTCGATGCTGGGAATGTCGAATGGCATGGGTCACAGCTTAAACGGCGCACCCGCTTCACGGCCGTGAAATTCCGGCATCGGTGCCGTGCCGGCGAGCCGCAATGCGCGCACTCCGGGTTTCAGCCGCACCGCGCGTGTCGCGGCCACGGCACCGTTGTACAGGCGCAGGGAGAGCTCAACCCGGTCTTCCGCGACGGCCAGCGCTGTCCGCGCCGCTTCATCGTCACGGGTATTCGCAACGATGTCCGCGACGGCATCCCGATGCTCGACCGCCGAATCGAGCGCTGCCCGGGCCCGGTCAAGCCGGATATGCAGACGGTCGAGCCGGCGTGCGGTGAGAATCGCCCACACCACGACAGCGAGCACAACAAACACCAGTGCCACTATCAGCACAGACACACCGCTCATCACGCACTCGCTCCCCCGCCAGCTGCGGCTTCGTAGACAGCTTCGACGCGCCCCGCGACGACATTCCAGTCGAAAGTCCGAGCACGCTGCGTTCCAGCGGCCGTAAGTTCAGCGCGGGCTGCAGGTTCACGGACCAATCGCTGCAGCGTCACCGCGAGGGCGTTCGCATCCCCCACCGGGAACAGGGCGCCCGCGGGGATATCGCTATCCGCCGCGCACACATCGGCGAAGGCTTCGATATCGCTGGCCACGACCGCGCATCCCGCCGCCATCGCTTCAACGAGCACGATGCCGAAGGATTCGCCACCCGTATTGGGCGCGACATAAAGATCGGCCGATGCCAGCAACCGCGCTTTCTCAGCCTCACTCACGAGCCCGACGAATTCCACATTCGCCGTCGCAGCAACAGGACGGCCGGAACCGCCGCCGATCACGGTCACGCGCGGTGCATCATCCATGATCGACAGCGCATCCAGAAGAATCGGCAGACCTTTGCGCGGCTCGTCGTAGCGCCCCAGAAAGACGATGTGCGCGCCTTTATCAGGAGCATCGCTTATCGACGCCGCAGTTGCCGTCCCCCGCGCCCTGCGTGCCTCCCGGTAGATGCTCGTTTCCACTCCATTCGGAATGAGCAATGGGTCCCCGCCGAGTTGTTCCACTTGCCAGCGGCGCGACATCTCGCTCACGGAAATGCCCGCCTGAATCTTCTCGAGCGTCGGGCGCAAGACCGGTCGCACGAATTGCAGTGCGCGCGATGACGTCGCAGAGGCGTGGTAGGTGGCCACGACTGGTTCGGAAGCCAGAAGCAATGCGGCGAGGGAATAACTCGGTGCATTGGGCTCGTGAATGTGGATGATGTCGAATCCGCCCTCGCGCAAAAAGCGTCGTGTGCGTTGAAAAGTCCTCGGCCCGAAAGAAATCCGTGCGACCGAGCCGTTGTACCGCAGCGGAATAGTTCGTCCGCCGAGGGTGACATAATCCGGCAGGTCGTAGGCCGAACCTGACCGAGTTCCTGGCCCAAGCACGCGCACGTCGTGCCCGCGTTCAGTAAGAATCCGGGCAAGATCGAGGATGTGCGCTTGCACCCCGCCGGGGTGGTCGAAGGAATACGGGCACACCATGCCGACGCGCACGACGCATCACCGCTTCCGCTTCTCACGGTCGGCAGGCCACATCGGCTGGAGGGCGTGCCAGTCTTCCGGATGCGCAGCGATATTTGCCGCGAAGCCGTCGGCGATCCGCTGAACGGTCTCTTCCACATCGGTCACCTCGATCTCCGGTGAAACCGAATGACCCCAGTCCGGCTGAGTTGTTGAACCCGCGAACCAGGAGTGCGCCACGTGCAGCCCGGCACCGGTGTCTAGCGCGAGCTTCGCCGGCCCGGCCGGCAAGGTGGTCTCCTCCCCGAAAAACGTGACCGGAACACCGCGGGGAGTCATGTCACGCTCCCCCATCAGGCAGACGATTCCGCCGGAGACGAGCACCTCTTTCAATCGCTCGTAGGGTGGCACGGATGAACCAGTAGCGGCGAGCACCTCGAAGCCCATGGATTCGCGGTAGTCCACGAAGGCGTCGAAAAGCGCCTCGGGCCGCAAGCGCTCGGCCACAGTGGCGAAACCGCCGTAGCGCGACACGAGCCACATGCCCGCCATGTCCCAATTACCGGAATGCGGGAGGGTGAGAATGAGACCTTTGCCGCGAGCCAGGGTCTCTTCCAGGTGGTCGCGGCCACGCACGCCGGCATCGAGGCGTGACAGCAGTTCAGGATCACCTGCGATCGCCGGCAAACGGAAAGCCTCGTTCCAATAGCGCGCGTACGAGCGCATCGAGTCGCGCACGAGCGCCCGGGTGACATTTTCCGCACCGACGACGCGTGTGAGGTTGCGCCGTAGCATCTCCGCCCCGCGCCCTTTATCCGACGCGAAATCGGCGCCGGCGTTGAATAGTTTCGCGGCCACTCGCGGCGGCAAATGCCGCACGGCTTTCCACCCGGCGATATACCCGGCAGCTGCCAGTCGCTCGGAGAATGGTGCTTTTGCCGCTGCCGTCACTAGCGCGTGCCCTCCGGTTCAGGAACGCCTGCGGGTGCGGCGATGTGCTGGTTCGCTTTCGGGTCGCGCGAGGCCATGTACAGCCGTTGGACCACGGTGATCACCGAGCCCACTGCGAGCGTCCACAGCGCCACTTCAATTGCCAGATCCACTCCGAAGCCTTCAAGAACAAGGCCAGCTACAGCGACGATCAGGCGTTCGGGTCGCTCAATGAGCCCGCCGTTGACCTCAAGGCCGCCGGCTTCGGCTCGGGCTTTGATGTAGCTAATCGTCGGCGACAACGCCAGGACGACCAGCGCACCAGCAACCGTCGATGCCTCTGCTTGATCGACGTAGATGAGCCAGTAGACGATGGCACCGAACAACGCGCCGTCGGTCAGCCGATCGCACGATGCGTCGAGCGTCGCGCCGTACGCCGTGCCTCCTCCGCGCAGCCGCGCCATTGTGCCGTCCACCACGTCGAACGCCGCGAAGAACGCCATGAGCGCGCCGGCCCACACCAGATGCCCGGTGGGAATCAGCACGACAGCGACAGCGATGGTGGCCAGCGTCCCTAAAATCGTCACGGCATTCGCGGACAAACCAAGGCGCAGCAACAGCTTTGCGACGGGCGCTGCCACCACCGACGCCGGTTTCCTTCCATAAAGACCGAGCATTTAGGCGCCGTCCTCTCTGACGATCTCCGCCCAGCCCTCGGCCAACAGCGAGCGCGTCTCCCGAAGCAACTGCGGAAGGACCTTGGTGCCGTCGATGACCGTCATGAAATTGGAGTCCCCCGCCCACCGCGGAACCACATGCAGGTGCAAGTGATCGCCGACCGAGCCACCTGACGCTTTCCCGAGGTTGAGCCCCACGTTGATCGCTTCAGGCCGGGAGACGCGTTTGAGGGTGCGCACCGCCAGCTTGGCGAATGCCATGAGCTCGGCCGTTTCGTCATCGGTCAACTCTTCTAAGTCCGCGACCTTGCGGTACGGCACGACCATGAGATGGCCAGCGTTGTAGGGGTACAGGTTCAGCAGCGCGTAGACGCTCTCACCGCGGGCGATGATCAGCGCATCTTCGTCGGATTGCTCCGGCGCCGCAAGGAAAGGATCTGCCTTGCGCTCTTTTCCACCAGGGATAGACGAGATATACGCCGAGCGGAACGGCGCCCACAGCCGCACGAGGCGGTCGTGGTCGCCCACGCCGGAGTCGACATACTCTCTCGGGGCATGGGTCTCCCCCGGCGCAGCGACGTCAGCCTCCCTTTCGGGAATGCCGCCGTTGCTATCCTCGGCGTGCCTCAAAGGACACCTCATTCGGCTGCTCGTTGAGCTGGTCGCCCACCCAGGCGCTGATGAGTTCGACTGCCTCATCCACCGGCACACCGTTGACCTGGCTGCCGTCGAGGAAGCGGAAGCTCACTGCATTCGCCTCGACATCGCGTGCTCCGGCCAGCAGCATGAACGGCACCTTGCCCTGCGTGTGGGTGCGGATCTTCTTCTGCATGCGGTCGTCGGAGTGGTCGACCTCCGCACGGATGCCGCGGGCGCGCAGCTGCTCAGTCAGGGCGTCGAGGTGCGGTGCGAAGTCGTCCGCGACCGGAATGCCCACCACCTGGTGCGGTGCCAGCCATGCTGGGAATGCACCGGCGTAGTGCTCGAGCAGCACACCGAAGAAGCGCTCGATAGAGCCGAAGAGAGCGCGGTGAATCATCACCGGGCGCTTTTTCGTTCCGTCGGAAGCGGTGTATTCGAGATTGAAGCGCTCCGGCAAGTTGAAGTCCAGCTGCACGGTGGACATCTGCCAGGTGCGGCCGATGGCATCGCGTGCCTGGACGGAGATCTTCGGACCGTAGAACGCGGCACCAGCCGGATCCGGAACGAGCTCGAGGCCGGATTTCTCCGCGACGGACTGGAGAATATTCGTGGAACGCTCCCAGATCTCGTCGTCGCCGATGTACTTCTCTGGGTCCTTGGTGGACAGCTCGAGGTAGAAATCGTCGAGGCCGTAGTCCTTGAGCAGGGAAACGATGAACTCGAGGACGTCGGTCAGCTCCTGTTCAAGCTGATCTTCGGTGCAGTAGATGTGCGCGTCATCCTGGGTGAAACCGCGGGCGCGGGTGAGGCCGTGAACCACACCGGACTTCTCGTAGCGGTACACCGTGCCGAACTCGAACAGGCGCAGCGGCAGCTCGCGGTAGGAGCGTCCGCGGGAGTCGAAGATCAGGTTGTGCATCGGGCAGTTCATCGGCTTGACGTAATAGTCCTGCGCCTGCTTGGTCACCTCACCGGCGTCGTTGGTCTCGCCGTCGAGCTGCATCGGCGGGAACATGCCCTCTGCGTACCAGTCGAGGTGGCCGGACTGCTTGAACAGATCGCCCTTGGTCACGTGCGGAGTGTTCACGAAGGAGTAGCCAGCCTGGATGTGGCGGTTGCGGGAGTGGTTTTCCATCTCCATGCGCACGATGCCACCGTCCGGGTGGAAGACTGGCAGGCCGGAGCCGACCTGGTCTGGGAAGGAGAACAGGTCCATCTCGGAGCCGAGACGACGGTGGTCGCGCTTCTCGGCCTCCTCGATCATGTGCTGGTATTCCTCCAGCTTCTCCTTGGACTCCCACGCAGTGCCGTAGATGCGCTGCAGACCGGCGTTGTCCTGGTCGCCGCGCCAGTACGCGGCGGACGAGCGGGTCAGTGCGAAAGCCGGAATGTACTTGGTGGTGGGCACGTGCGGGCCGCGGCACAGGTCGTGCCAGACGACCTCGTTGGTGCGCGGGTTGACGTTGTCGTAGTGCGTCAGGTCGCCGGCGCCGACCTCGGTGGCCTCGTCCGAGTTCGGGTCCACAGACCCCTTGTCTTGGATGAGCTCGAGCTTGTACGGCTCGTTTTTCAGATCTTCGGCGGCTTCTTCGGCGGAGGCGTAGACACCACGGACGAATTTCTGCCCCTGCTTGATGATCTTCTTCATCCGCTTCTCCAGCGTCTTCAGATCCTCAGGAGTGAAAGGCTCGGTGACATCGAAGTCGTAGTAGAAGCCGTCGTTGATGGCGGGGCCGATGCCCAGCTTGGCGTCGGGGAATTCCTCCTGCACTGCCTGTGCGAGAACGTGCGCACACGAGTGGCGGATGACGCTGCGTCCCAGCTCCGTGTTCGCCGCGACCGGCATGAACGTTCCGGTCTCCTCCGGGGTGTGGGAAAGATCCTTCAAATTCCCTTCGGCGTCCTGCACGCAGACGATGGCATCTTCGCCCTTATTGGGCAGTTCCAGCTCACGCATCGCTACACCGACAGGTGTGCCGGCGGGAACCTCGAAAGGCTCGTGATTCATCTGAGTTGGGGCAATCCCGCTGGACATATGTTCTTCAGCGCTCCTTTGCGCTCGTGCGGGACGGCATACCTGGCCGCGCCCGCGGTGTGTTCATGTCTCGCCCCCGCGGGCCGGCACAAAAATAACCGCCGCGTGGGCACTGGGGGCGATCTTACCCCTGCCCGCCGCGGCGGTAATCGGCGCGTTGCTTACTTGCGTTCGCTATCGCCGTCGAGCTCCTCCATTTCGCGCACTCGCTGCGTCGCATCGTCGTTCTGGCGGCGACGGCTCAAAGCGACGATCACGACACCGCCGAGGAACAACGCGCCGAGCAGCAGCCACAGCCAGGTGTAGCCGGAGCCAGCGTCTTTCTCGGCGGAATCGGTTGCTTGAGTTCCTTCGGTCTCGCCTTCGTTATCCCCTCCGCCCGGCGCGGCGGACTCCTCAGATGCATTTGCCGGGGTGAAGTTGAAGTCAGTGTGCCCCTTGGTGGCATGGCCATCGGAGGAAGTGATCTGGTAGCCGATGCGGTACTCGCCCGGCTGCGCATCTACATCGTCCGGAACGTCAATGGAAACCGTGCGGTCATTGACTTCGGGCTCGCCGTTGAACAGGACTTCGCCGTCGGAAACGCGTGACAGCGCGACGGTGTTGAAGTCTTCTTTCGGCTGCCCGGAAAATTCCAGGACGAGCTCTGTCGGGAATTCCGTGACGGTCTCGTCGATGCCTGGACGCGCGGAGATCACTGAGTCGTGTGCAAACGCTGCGGGCGCCGTGCCTACGGCGAGCATTGCTGCGGCGGTTCCTGCAAGCAGTGTGCGGGTGGTGGCGGATTTGATCCTGCGTGCCATCAGTGGGTTTCTCCTCTTTCCAGGTCAGTTTCAACAGTTCCAACGTCATCACTTCTGCGATGCGTTGGTCTGCCGTAGTAGTCCCCACGCTAGGCCCGAAAGTTCCTGGGATTTTCATGTGGACCTACCTAATCGTGACAAACCACTGGTTAAGCGGTAGGTTGACCGGGTGATTTCCCGTGATCGTCGTTCTCGTAGAAAACCGGCCAACCCGAACCGTTGGCCATTTTTCATTGTCGTGTCGCTTGGCCTGTTGATGGTCGCGCTGGATAACTCGATCCTCTATACCGCGCTTCCTGCCTTGGATGAACAGCTCGGCGCGACCGCGTCCCAGTCCTTGTGGATCATCAACGCCTACCCGCTGGTGATCACGGGCCTTCTTTTGGGTTCGGGGTCTTTGGGCGACCGCATTGGTCACCGCCGCATGTTCATGGTGGGGCTCGTCATTTTCGGTATCGCGTCTCTTGCTGCGGCATTCTCCCCCACTGTGTTGTCGCTCGTGATCGCGCGCGGTTTTCTCGGCGCCGGTGCGGCGACAATGCTTCCCGCCACGCTTGCCCTGATCAACCAGATTTTTCCGGAAGAGCGCGAACGCAACCTCGCGATGAGCATCTGGGTTTCCGCCGCGGTCCTGGGTGCCGCGCTCGGCCCTGTGGTGGGCGGTGCACTGCTGCACTTCTTCTGGTGGGGCTCGGTCTTCCTGATCAATGTTCCGGTCGTTGTGCTGGCCCTCGTGTGCACGCTGCTGATCGGCCCGCGCAACAAGCCGAACCCGGACAAGCACTGGGACCTTATTTCCTCCGTATTCGCGTTGTTCGCCCTGTCAGGATTGACGCTGACGATTGAGGAAGCCGCCCGCCTGGACACTCACATGCCGGTTCTCATCGGCGCCACTGTGGTCATGGTCTTCGGTGCCGTCATGTTCGGCCACCGCCAGCAGAAGCTCGACGACCCGCTGTTGACTTTCGACATCTTCAAAAACCCAGTCTTTACCGGCGGTGCGGTCTCGGCTGCCGGCGCCATGTTCGTGTTGGTGGGCATGGAGATGACCTCCACGCAGCGCCTACAGCTTGTCGACGGCTTCTCTCCCTTCCACGCCGGCCTTGCCATCGGTGTGATCGGCTTTGCGGCTTTGCCGTTCACGATCGCCGGCGGCGCACTGTTGCACCGCCTCGGTTTCCAGACCATCGTGTCGGGCGGCTTCGCCGCATGCATCGCCGGCGCGCTTATTTGCTGGTGGGGTTCCGCAATCGATAGCTTCCCCGTGTTCCTCACCGGTGGCATTCTCCTCGGTGCCGGCGCGAACTTCGCAATGTCGGTCTCCTCCACCGCCATCATTGGTGCCGCTCCCCCTGAGCGCGCCGGTATGGCCGGCGGCGTGGAGGAAGTGTCGTACGAGTTCGGCACCCTCATCACCGTCGCCGTCTCCGGATCGATGCTGACCTCGCTGCTGCTATCGTTCCTCCCGCCGGAGCTAGCCGACAAGGGCATGAGCGCGATTTACGATCCCGCCACCCACGATGCCGCCGCTCCGGCCTACGCCCATGCCCACGAGCTGACCATGGCCTTCCTTGCCGCAACCGCCGTGGCCTTTTGCGCGATCACCGCGTGGTGCTTCCGCGGGAACCCCAAGTCGCCGAGCATGCATCAGGACGCTTAAAATCCCCACGAAACTTGTCTCAGTGATGGAACCGTGGGGCGCTGGATCGAGTCTAAGTGGGTATGAACAGAACACCCGCGCTCCCTTGGCTAATTACAGGACTATCAGTTGCAACGTCGATTTCGTATGCAGTCGTACTTTCACTAGGCCCGCCTGACTCGGCGGAAGCAGTTCTAGATTTCAGCGGCAAGGTGTTGGGCCCCGTCGGAGCGGCACTCATCGCGTGGGCTGGGGTCGCTCAGACCGTCAAGAGCTCCCGTAGACAGGACGCTTCAAAGGAGTGGCATCAAGATGTCCGATGGGCCACGGAGCTCTGCTTCTCCCGAAAGCCACTCGAAACCGCTGTCGGCGTCGCCGTTCTCACCGAACATGATGACCATAGTTACCTAGACAAAGAGCAGGTTAAAATGGTGAACAGAATCCTCGACGTGGTGCTCGAACCCATACTTGAAGTCGATGACAGGGAGGGATCAAACTCATGACGTTCCGCTTCGCTTACAAGGAGAACACGACCCTTGAAGGGCTTCGCCTGAAGCGCCCGCCACACATGGGTGAAGTTCTCGCTGCCCAGGCAGTCATCAAGCAGATCGAGGACGGCAAGCGCCCCGGTGAGCGGGTGACTCCCTTCCTCCGCTGGGTGGCCGATTACGGCATGCCCGGCTTCGAGATGGGACCGGTGGTCATCGAGAACCAGGAGGATCAGCCGTAGCTAGCTTGCAGCTGCCGTGCCTGCTATTTCCCTCTGAGCACTGCCCCAGTGCCTATTCCGCTAGTTAGTACTTGATTGCTCCGAAGGCCGCGAGCTGGCAGATTTCATCGGCCGCACGGGGCGGAACATGTTTGGGAACGTTGTCGTCTAGGAGGGCGGCGGTGAAGGCATCGTCGGGGTTGTCCGTAGCCCATGTGTCGGCTGCGCACTGAATGTCCGCGGCGGTGACGCGGTGGTCTACCTCGTCAAAGTCCGTGAAGACTACGGCATTCGGGCCGTGTTCATCTTTGCCGACGACGACCGGCCTCGACCACATGGCGCCGACGACAAGGCCGCTTCGCAGGATTGCGCTTGCCATTTCTGGGCTGACGGACATCCGCTTCTCCCCTTTCGTTCCAGGCCAATTCTAGGCGCTGTTCGTCGGGGTCATTGGCAATGACATCGCCGCTGTCGTAGTCATTGAGTCCAGCCCGATGGCCGCATATGGCCCCGACAGATCCGTGACAAGCGCGCGAGCGCTAACCCACTTCCTGCGTTCTTCAAAGCAAAGAACCTCAGATGATTTCTCACCTGAGGTCCTGCAATTCTGTGGTCCCAGCTGGGATCGAACCAGCGACCTTTCCGGTGTGAACGGAACGCTCTTCCACTGAGCCATGGGACCGTTGCGTTTTTGGCGCGAGGGATACATTAACACTGCTGTGGTGAAAGCCCCTAATCGCGTGCACAGACACGGTGGACGTAGGCTCCGGGCGTGGCGGCGGGGTACGGGGAATGTGCGGCCGGGGTCCGGCGCTGGGATGAGGGCGGGGTGGAAAGCAGGCGGCGTCGATAAGCGCGCGCTTTGGCGCACTAAAAACAAGTCACAACGACGGGATTTGGTCGAACGCGGGGCAACACATTAGAGTTTCTAGTCGCACAAGTTCACATCGGAACGAATGCATGCGGATGTAGCGCAGTTGGTAGCGCATCACCTTGCCAAGGTGAGGGTCGCGAGTTCGAGTCTCGTCATCCGCTCCAAGTCCCCTCACGGGGGCTTAAGCGCGATTAGCTCAGCGGTAGAGCACTACCTCGACACGGTAGGGGTCACTGGTTCGATCCCAGTATCGCGCACCAGGGCGAAAGCCCCGATGCGGATGTAGCGCAGTTGGTAGCGCATCACCTTGCCAAGGTGAGGGTCGCGAGTTCGAGTCTCGTCATCCGCTCCAAGTACCTGATTGGTACTGTGAAAGAGGCGGAAATCGCCCACGGTGGAATGGCCGAGTGGTGAGGCAAAGGTCTGCAAAACCTTGTACACGGGTTCGATTCCCGTTTCCACCTCCATATTCATTTGAATATCATCTGAATATCCCGCGCGATTAGCTCAGCGGTAGAGCACTACCTCGACACGGTAGGGGTCACTGGTTCGATCCCAGTATCGCGCACCAGGGCGAAAGCCCCGATGCGGATGTAGCGCAGTTGGTAGCGCATCACCTTGCC
>NZ_JBRBCB010000011.1:0-116048 GCF_053479455.1 Corynebacterium sp. 20-84 | reverse complement strand
GATAAACCCTGCCCACGCAGGTATCGGATCTGTGCCCATTGCTCCAAAGAAATCACCCATCCAATCTTTTTCGGATGGGCTACTTTTCGGGGAGCGTTTTGGGCTACTTTTCAAAGAGCGCTGACACCGCCGCCGTGGGTTGTCTCAGGTTGTCAGTTTTATTGCCGAGCACAGACCGAGCATAAACCGAGCACGCTAAAAGCAAGTGAGGCCAATCCAAGCCGTTGATAGGGTCATTGCTGTGCTCCACGCCTTCATCGACGAATCCGAACACAGAGATGAGTACTTCACCCTCACGGCGCCAATAGTGACTGAGGAGAACTTGCCCTGCCTGGAGCGCGAACTGGATGCGTTGATCGTGCGGTACGCGATGACAACCCAGCAAGTAGACATCAACGCTGAGTTTCACGGGTATGACATCATGCAGCAGAAACGTGATTGGCATGACGTGCCGCTGAGGATTGCGACCTCGATTTACCTAAAGGCTCTAGGCATCATCAACCGGTGGGCATCAGCGATGTTTGTGGAAACAATTGACAGGCGAGCCCAAGAGAAGAAATACCGGTACGTTTACAAGGCCCGCACGGTGGCAATTAGCTTCATCCTGGAGCGTGTCAACAGCTATGCGCTGATCCAAGGAGAAACAGCGAAATGTTATCTCGACGATCACTATACGGCACCGGAGGGGCGTAAAGAAGGCGACCGGCACGTTCGGATATAAGAGCTCTAGGCTTGCGAACATCGATGAACTTGAGTTTTACGATTCTAAGGGTGAACGCGGACTCCAGGCTGCAGACCTCTGTTGCTACGTCTACCAGCGCCGACTACACGTAAAGACTGGAAACAAGAAGATGCTCAAAACACAAGAAAAGATGTGGGGCGTGATCAACCAGATTGCGGATCGCGGACAGCAACGAGTATGGCCGTAGACGCACAAAAACCCTGCCTGAAGCAGGTTTTTTGGCAATGTGGAGTTGCACACGATGTGCAATCTCTACACCAAGAACTTTAATCGATCGCAAACTCCAGACACAAGAGGGAATGCCGGGCACTCGCGATTAGATGGTCGCGATTTAGATTCTCGTAGGCGGTTTCACCGAGACCCCAGTCCAACTAGTGGGGAGTAGTTCAACAGGGTATTAGCTGGGGTCACTTCTTTTGGTTCAGGCGGTAGTACACCTGGCGGCGCACGCGCGCGACGGTGTCGCCCTCCTCGTCGACGATGTCCACGTCGAACCAGTGGAGGTATTTGTCACCGCTGGCTGTCTTTTCCTTGATGAGCTCGTAGGTCTCATCGGGGATGCGCATGTCAGCGGTGAGCGTGCCGCGACCGGGCTTCACAAACTCGATTTCGCCGGCGGTGTCCCAGATCTTGTAGTCCTTGCCCAACCGGTGCATGGAGGCGAGCATGAAGAACGGGTCAGTCATGGCGGACATGGTGCCGCCGAAGGCGACGCCCATGGCGTTCTTGGTCAGCATGTTCGGCTTGTGGGTGACCACGACGCGGGTGCCGTCATCGGTGAATTCCTTGATCTTCACGCCTGCGCCGAGAAGCGGGGGCCAGAACTGCATGAAGTTCTTGAGCTGTCGCGCGGAGAAATGGGCCACTGTCGGGTGCTCCTATGCGTATCGGGGTGTGTGCCAATTCACGAAGGAACTATACGCTGACCCCCTGGGCAGCTCAGCTGGTTGCGGCTAGTTATCGCGGCGGGACTCCGGCAAGAACCGCGGCATGACTTTACCGGTGGGGTTGCGGGGGAGAAAGTCGACGAAGTTGACGTCGCGGGGGATGGAGTGGTGGGCGAGTTTGTCGCGGACCCAGTCGCGGACGGCGTCGGGGGTCAGGGAGCGGCCGGCGTCGTCGTCGGAGCGGACGACCCAGACGGCAACGCGCTTGAAGGTGTCGTCGTCGTCGACTCCGCCGGCGTAGACGTCGGCGATGCCGGGCATGGGCTCGAGGGTCTCGGTGACGGATTGGGGGTGGACGTTCTCGCCGCCGATGATGATCATGTCGTCGTTGCGGCCGAGGACGTGGAGGCGGCCTTGGTCGTCGAAGTAGCCGCGGTCGCCCATCTCGATCAGACCGTCGATCATGACGAGGGGGGTCTCAGGGTTGGAGTAGCCCTTCAGGGCGGTCTCGTTGTTGAGGAAGATGCGGCCGGGTTGCCCTTGGGGGACTTCGTTGCCGTCGTCGTCGTAAAGCTTGATGATGCTGCCCGGCACGACGCGGCCGGCGGCGGTGGGGTGCGAGACGACATCGTCGGCGGTGGCGATGGTGGCCAGCGAGAGCTCGGTCGAGCCGTAGATATTGGCCAAGATGGGGCCGAAGCGTTCGTGGACGCGCGCGACGACATCGGGAGTCAGGGCATTGCCCGACGACGCGATCCATTTCAGCGATGAGGTATCCCACTGCTCGTTGTCGGGAAGGTCGAGCATCTGCTTGTAGAAGATCGGGGAGGAGATCAGCCCGTCGACGCGGAAGTCTTGGATCTGCTTCATCGCGGTCGCCGGGTCGAATTCGCGCTGGGTGACGATCGTGGAGCGCGAGCCCAGCCCCACGATGAGCGTCGCCCAACCCCACGTGTGGAACATCGACGCGGATTGCAGCAGCGTCTGGTTCGAGTACCACGGCACGGCGGACAGCAGTCCGGTGAGCACGAACGGCACTTTGGGTTCGGTGCGCAGAATTCCTTTCGGAACGCCGGTGGTTCCCGACGACATCAAAACGAGGTCGCCTTGGGTCGGCAGGAGCGGAAGTTTCGGCAGGTCAGCGTCAGAAGCAAGAAGCTTATCGACGCTTCCCTCACCCTTCCCGCCGTATCCCCACACCACAGTCACATTCTCCATGGCCGGGTGATCGGCCGGGATGCGGTCGGCGAATTCGGCGTCGATGAACAAGACGTTGATGTCATTTTCTTCGATGCAGCCGGCGAGCTGCTCTGGCGAGGAGCCGACATTGAGCAGGAATGCGGCGCCGCCGGCGTAGCTCTTCGCCGCGAACGGAATGATGAAGTGGCGACCGTTGCGCGCCATGATGCCGACGCGCAGTTCGCGCAGGTTGGCATCGCGCTTGTGCTTGACGAGCCACCGGGCGAGTTTCCGGGAGGCGTCGCGGAGTTGTTGGTAGGTGAGAAGGCCGGAGTCGTCGATAAGCGCGGTGCGTTCCGGGCAGCAGCGTGCACCTTGTTCGACTTCGCGGGCGGCGGTGATGCCCCAGCGCGGCAGGTCGCCGAAGCCGCGGAGGAAGACCCCGAAGCCGCCCTCGAAGCTGACGATGCGGCGCCGCACGATCAGGGATGCGAGTTCCGCGAAGGCGCCGATGCGCTGGATGGGGGTGTAACTGCTCTGGTTGGCCATGGATGTGAGCCTTTCGTCGTCCGGGGTGCGGGGAGCCGAGTTCCGTTAATTTCGTCTCGTTAGGCGTATCACACCGTTATCGTTTTGAGTGGGATATTTTGTTAATTCCCCGCGGAAAAATAGTGACTGAAGATAAAAATGTGATTGTTGTGGCCTGTGTGGCAGTGGTTTGTGTAACATTCCTTTCGGAGAAACCGACCAGCCAACTGTGAGGCGGTTCCCGCCCCGACAGGTACCAGGTACACCGACCAGCAGAAAGTTGATGCACAATGCTCACCCAGACTCGCCGTCGCGTCACCGCCTTCGTCGCCGCCGCTTTGATGGGCGCCGGAATCATCGCGGGGCCGGCCACCCCGAATGCCCATGCCGACAACGGCAACATGGTCATCTTCGGTGATTCCGTCGTCGCCGACGCGCCGTCGCTCGAATACCTCAGCGCCCGCGTCGGCCTGCACCCGAACGGCAAATCCGACCCGGCACGCTGGTGCCCGACGAGCGCCAATAACTTCGGCAAGCAGGCCGCCCGCCGCCTCGGCCTGCAGCCGCGCGATTTCTCCTGCCCCGGTGCGGTGAGCATCTCCCGCGGCCCGAATATCTCCACGCAGATCGACCGCGCGGTCCGCGAACGCGGCCTCGACCGCAACACCAAGCGCGTCGTGCTGCAGACCGGCTTCAACGACACCTACAACCACCGCGGCGAGCACCCGAATACCGTGCGTCGCAATTACGTGAACTTCATGCGCCCGCAGGTGGACAAGATCCGCCGCGCCGCGCCGAACGCCCGCATCCAGATTGTCGGCTACCCGACCATCACGGGCGGCGACCGCGTCTGCCTGTTCCACATCGGCCCGAATATGTACGACGCCACGCCGATCCCGGAGGTCGCTTACTGGGAGAACCTCGCGCAGTGGATGAACCAGGATCTGGCGCGCGCGACGGGCACCCAGTTCGTGAACCTGAAGCCGGGCACCGCGAAGAACGGGATGTGCGCACGCGATGGTGACCGCGAGTTCGCCGGTCTCATCGACTTCTACGCTGGCCCGGGCAACGCGCCGGTGCACGTGACGCAGCGCGGGCACGCTCGCGTGGCGGGCATCGTCGCAGCGTCGTAAAGCCGATTTCGGCGGCTACTGATCCTGGACGGTCTTTTGCAGTTCGGAGTTGATGACCTTGCGGAAGTCGTCGATAGGCAGCGCGCCGCCGATGAACTCGTCGTTGACGATGAAGCCCGGCGTGCCCGTGATACCTAGGCCTTGAGCGTAATCGAGGGCCTCCGCGATCGCGTCGTCGTACTTGTCGCTCTGCGCGTCCTCGCGGAACTTATCGATGTCCGGCACCCCTGCCGCCTCCGCGAACCGCACGAAATCCTCGAGGCCGTAGCCCGGGTGGCCCTGCGTTCCGGCAGCTTCGGCGAAATACGCCTTCTTGTAATCTGCGAACTTGCCCTGCTCAGCCGCCGCGCGGCCCGCACGCGCCGCAGCGTGCGCCGCGTCGCCGTTGATCGGCATGTCGTTCCACTCGATGCGCACGAAGCCCTTATCGACGTACTCCGCCATCAACTCCGGCTCCGTCTCATTCGCGTGGCGGATGCAGAACGGGCAATCCCAGTCCGTGAATTCCGCGATCACGACCGGCGCATCCACAGCACCCACCGCGAACGGGTCATTCGGGTCGCGGCGTGCCGAATTCGAAATGTCCTGCCGCGACGTAATCTCCGAGCCCGGCCCGTGAATCAGCGCGGCTTCCTCGCTGGCCTCCGGCTCGGAAAAATCGGTGCCCGGCGTCGCCTTCTCCGGGATCTCCGTCGCAGGAGTCGAGTTCTTCTCCGGCAGCTCACCTGCCTCGTACGCCTGCGACGCACGCTCGTAGCCCTGGTGGTCGCCGATCAAATAGCCGCCTAAACCGGTGCCCAAAGCCAGCACCGCGGCGAATCCCCACATCAGGGGCGGGACTTTTGCTCCGCCGCGGTCCTTGCTGTTGGTGGTGCTGGCAGTGGCCGACTTCGTGCTCATAGGCACCAATCTTAGTCCCCCGAAGCGCTAGTGCTCGCCCTGGGGCTCGGTTTCCGGTGGCTGGTGCGGCGCCGGCGGCACAGCATTCTGTAGCGCCACCGCCCGTGCGAGACGCGCGTACCGCAGCTCCTGCTCACGGAACCGCACCCACGTGGACAACGTGGTGAAGAAAAACGCGATGATTAGCGTGTATAGCATCAGGTCGGTGCCGCGGGCGACACCCAGCCAGTTGGCGACGACGGTGACGTCGTCGGGGCGCAGAATCGCCCACACAGCCGCGATGACCAGCAGGACGAAACCGAGCTTCACCCAGGCTTTCGCGTTGGCTTTCTTGCGGTTGGTGAAAAAATACAGCACCAGCGCGAAAGCGGCGAGCAGCAACAGGATCTGGATCATGGGAGCCTCCTGGCGACGAGTCCGTCGGCAAGAATATTCACGCCGTTGACCAGCGACTGGCCCTTGGACATGGAGTATTCGGTGTAGAGGATGTCCACGGGTTCCTCCGCGACGCGCCAGTTCAGTTTGTCCATCATGGTGACGATCTCGGAGGCATGCGACATCCCGTTCATGCGGATATTCATCTCCGCGGCCACTTTCGCGTTGAACGCTCTCAGGCCGTTGTGGGCGTCGGTGAGCCCGAGCCTCCGGCTGCGTGGGGAGAGGAACACGACGGTTTTCAGCACGACGCGCTTGATCCACGGAACGTTGTCGGTGGCGGCGCCATCGGCGAAACGCGTGCCGACGATGATGTCCACCGGCTCCGTCCGCAGCCGCTCCACCATGCGCACCACGTCCGCGACCTGGTGCTGCCCGTCGGCGTCGAAGGTGACGAAGTAGCGCGCCCCCGGCTGTGCCCGCGCGTATTCCACGCCGGTTTGGATTGCCGCTCCTTGCCCGAGGTTCACGGGGTGGTTGACCAGGTGTGCACCTGCGGCGTGAATGGCAGCTGCGGAATTGTCGGCGGAGCCGTCGTTGACCGCGACGATATTGGGGAATGTCTGCAACGCATCGCGCAGCACGTCACCGATGACGGGGCCTTCGTTGTAGCAGGGCACGATGAGCCACGTGTCATCGAAGGGTCGCTGCTGGGTCATGAACGCAAACTCTAGTCCCCGCGGTGGAAAAGACGCGAGTACACGCGCCGCATGGCCCCCAGAGGGAGGGCGCGGTAGAGGTTGCGCGCGGCGTAATTCACGACGGCACGCGGGCGCGAGATCAGCCCGTAGCTCACCAGCGCGCGCTGCATGGCGCGCTCCGCACGCCGGGTTTCGGGCGTGGTGCGGCGTTTCATCTGCGCGTCGTTCACGCGGAAGTAGGTCAGCGGTTCCGGCAGGTTATGCAGCTTCTTGCCGCCAGCGACAAGGCGCGCCCACAGGTCGTAGTCCTCCATGTTGTGCATGGGGCGGTAGCCGCCGACATCGCGCACGTCGGCTGTGCGCATGAGCACTGAGGGGTGGTTCATCGGCGAGTTGATTTTCGCGTACCGCGCGATCGCGTCGTGGGTTTCGGGCAGGCGCCGCACGCCGCCGAGAGTGTCGCCGTCGAATTCCTGCATGGCGGTGCCGAGGACGGAGATTTCTGGGTGCGCAGCCATGAAATCCAGCTGTTTTTCAAGCCGTTGCGGGTATGCGGCGTCGTCGGAGTCGAGACGCGCGACGAATTCGGTGTCCACGGCAGCCAGGCCTTCGCGCAAGGCGATGCCGAGCCCGCGGTTTTCAGACAAGGTCACGGTGTCCACAGACGCCAAAAGCTTATCGACGTCCTCTTGCACCTCTCCGTCCCTCACCACCAACACTCTTTCCGGCGGGCGTGTCTGGGCGGCGATGCTGTTCAGGGCGTGAGAGAGCTCGTCTGCCGTGGTGTTGCGGTAGACGGACATGAGGACGGTGACGGCGCCGGGGCGCAGGTCGTGGGGGCTGGTCATGCGCGCTCCCGTGCGGCGTCGAGAAGGTAGCGGCCGTAGCCGGATTTCAGCATTGGTTCGGCGAGTCCCTCCAGGGCAGTGGCATCGATGAAGCCTTGGCGGAATGCGGCCACTTCGGGTGATCCGATGATGGTGCCGGTGCGCTTCTGGATCACCTCGACATACGAGCTGGCTTCACTCATCGAGTCGATGGTGCCGGTGTCCAGCCACACGTCGCCGCGGTGCAGGCGGTGGACTTTCAGATCGCCGCGGCGCAGGTAGGTCTCGTTGACGCTGGTGATTTCCAATTCGCCACGTGCGCTCGGGGTGATGGTCTTCGCGATCTCCACCACGTCGTTGTCGTAGAAGTACAATCCCACCACCGCGAAATTGGACTGCGGGCGCTCGGGCTTTTCCTCGATGGCGGTGGCGGTGCCGTGCTCGTCGAAGCTGACCACGCCGTAGCGCTCTGGGTCGGAGACCTCGTAGGCGAAAATAGCGCCGCCGTCAGGGTCAAAAGCTTCGCCCATCAGGCGGGACAGTTCCGCGCCGTCGAAGATATTGTCGCCAAGCACCAGTGCCACGGAGTCGTCGCCAATGAAGTCCTTACCGATGATGAAGGCTTGGGCGAGCCCGTCGGGGGAGGGCTGGACGGCGTAGTCGAGCATGAGGCCCCAAGCAGAGCCGTCGCCAAGCAGACGCTTGAATGCGTCCTGGTCTTCCGGCGTGGTGATGATCAAGATTTCGCGAATCCCCGCGCTGATCAGCGTGGACAGCGGGTAGTAGATCATCGGCTTGTCGTAGATGGGCATGAGCTGTTTCGAGATGCCCTTCGTGATCGGGTACAGCCGCGTGCCCGACCCGCCGGCGAGAATGATGCCCTTCATGGTTGGGAGTTTAGCTACCCCATGTACAGGGCGAGCGCCACGCGCCAGTTCGTCGGCGTGAATCCGGTCGCCTCGATCTTGTCGAGCGTCAGCGTCGACTCCGCAGGCCGCGGCGCCTCGGGGCCGAATTCCGCCTGGTACTCGGCGGAGCTGACCGGGTGGACGTCGGCGGGATCTGCGCCAGCAGCGACGAAGACGGCCATGGCGATCTCGTCGCGCGTCGCCGCGTCGCCGGTGGAGGTGATGTTGTAAATGCCGTAGTCGGCGTCTGTCTCCAGCAGGTGCACGATCCCCTTCGCGAGGTCCTCCGCCCACGTCGGACGCCCGCGCTGATCGTTGACCACCTTCGGCGACACGCCCCCGCGCGCCAGCCGCGCCATCGTGGCCATGAAATTGCCGCCGTCGCCGAAGACCCAGCTCGTGCGCACAATATAGTGCTTCGCAGCCGCGGCAGCCGCAGCTTCGCCCGCGCTTTTCGACGCCCCGTACACCCCCAACGGACTCGGCACCTCATCCTCTGTGTGCTCTGCCACCGTCCCGTCGAAGATGTAGTCGGTGGAGACGTTCACCAAGGTCAGGTCGTACCTGTTGGCCACCTGCGCGAGCTTCGCCGGGCCGAGCGCGTTGACCTCCCACGCAGCAGTCCTACCCTCAAGCGTCTCCGCACCATTGACATCGTTGAAAGCCGCCGCATTGATGATCGCCGAATACTGCGACCAATCCCGGCTCTCCAGCATCTTCTCCACCGGCCACGTCAGGTCGAAGTCGGAGTGTCCGCTAAATTCCGCGTCCGGCAGCAGTTTCTGCAAAGCACGCCCCAACTGACCATTCGCCCCGAGGATGAGGGGTTGGCGGGGAGGGACGGGGGAGGCGTCGATAAGCGGTGGGTGGGTGTTGTCTTTCGCGGAAACTTCTGTGGGCTCGAGCGGCCAGTCGATCTCCTTGTACGAGCAGAACGCGTAACGAGCCTCCGGCGACCAGCGCGCATTGCACAAATAGATGTAGGTCGTCGCGTCCTCGAGCGCCTGGAAGCCGTTCGCGACCCCGCGCGGCACGAACACCGCGGTGTCCGGGCCGATCTCGCAGCCGAATGTCTCGCCGTACGTAGCGGAACCTTCGCGCATGTCCACCCACGCGCCGTACACGCGCCCCGTCGCGACCGAGACGTACTTGTCCCACGGCTCCGCGTGCATCCCGCGCGTCGCGCCTTTTGCGGCGTTGAAGCTGACGTTGTTCTGCTCCACGCGCAGCGGCGGCGTGCCCGCCCAATTCTCCTTGAACCATCCGCGGTTATCCCCGTGAACCGTGAGCTTATGGACCGTGAGCCCCTCGATGCGCGTTCCCGTCATGCCCGCCACCTTACTGGTCGCGCGCCGCGTAGCCCTGCTCAACAGCGTCCTTCGCGTCGCGCCACCACGCCGCGTTGTCGCGGTACCACGCGATCGTCTCCTCCAAACCCTCGCGCATCGAGCGCTTCTGCGGCCGCCAGCCGAGCTCACGTGCGAGTTTCGACGCGTCCATCGCGTACCGCTGATCGTGCCCCGGCCGGTCCGCGACGTGCTCGTACTCGCCGCCCATCAGCTCGCAGATGAGCTCGATGATCTCCTTATTCGAATGCTCGCCGTCCGCGCCGATGTTGTACGTCTCACCTGTTCGGCCGCGCTCCAGAATCGCGAGCACCGCGTCATTGTGGTCGTCCACATGAATCCAGTCGCGCACCTGCTCGCCCGTGCCGTAGAGCTTCGCCGGGCGCCCCGTCAGCAGATTCGTGATCTGCCGCGGAATGAACTTCTCCACGTGCTGGTACGGGCCGTAATTATTCGAGCAATTCGAAATCGTCGCGTCGATCCCGAACGAGCGCACCCACGCGCGCACCAGGTGATCCGACCCAGCCTTCGTCGCGGAATACGGCGACGACGGCCGGTACGGCGTCTCCTCCGTGAACCGTGTCGCCTCGTCGATGGCGAGGTCGCCGAACACCTCATCCGTCGAGACATGGTGGAACCGGTTGCCGTACGTGCGAGCCGCCTCCAGCAGCGTGAACGTACCCACCAGGTTCGTCTGCACGAACGGCGACGGGTCGCGCAGCGAGTTGTCGTTGTGCGACTCCGCCGCGAAATGCACGACCGTGCCCGCATCCGCGCACAGCTTATCGACGAGCCCCTGGTCCTCCACCCTCCCCTCCACCAACTCGACCCTCTCTTCGGGGAGCCCCGCCAGATTCTTAGCGTTGCCCGCGTACGTCAACGCGTCCAGCACCACGATCTTCGTCTCCGGCTGGCGGTGTGCCACCATCCGCACGAAATTCGCGCCGATGAAACCGGCACCGCCTGTCACGAGCATCGTCGAGCTGGCGTTGGTCGCCGAAGCAGCCGGGGGATGAGCTGGGTCGTGAGTCATGAGGGCCATGCTATCCCGTCGCCGGTCTTGCGCCGTGCAGCTCTGGCGAACTGCGCTTTCACCGCGGGGACAGGAGCCATTTCGGGTCGGGGCGTTTCAGTTGGTGTGCTGGGTGGCCGCCGTGCTCGTTGCCCCGCTGGCCGTCCTCGCCCCACCAGTCAGACTTGCCAGGTGCACCGCCGCACCAGCGAGCGGGCCGACAGTGAGCGCGACAATGACTGTTTCTGTGACTCCGGTGCCGAGCGCTACTGGGAGCGCGAACAACAGGCCGAACGCCACGACTGCTCCAGTGACCCACCCAGCGACGTACCAGGCGTGCTGCTCTAAAGCTAAAACGGCGGTGCCGGTGATGATGAGAGCGCCCATGAGCGCCGAAGCGAACGTCAAAAGCCCGAGGGGAAGACCGGGGACGAAGAGCTCAGGCGGGAAGAACACCCGCAGAATCCACGGGCCGACCAGCCACGCCGCGACGAACCCGACGGCGCCGACGCTGAGGATCGCGCCAATCGGCACCGCGAGCGAGGAGTAGATGCGGTCGCGCTGTTCCACGAACCGAACCACCAGTGCAGACTGGAAGCGCTGCAGCGGAACCAGCACCGGAGCACGCGTGAGCAACACCGCTTGGTTGATCGCGGCGACAGCGGCGCCCGTTCCGGAACCCGTTCCGACGGTGGTGCCGTCGCCTGCGGCGAACGCAGCGGTGGTCATGGCGGGAAAACCCGTGATCAGAAGAGCTGAAGCGCCGGTGGCCAAGACCGCGGAAAGGACACGGCGGACAAATGTCGGGCGGTCGACGTCGAGAGCCGCGCGGATCTGCCCGCGGGCTTGCTTCGATGCGGCGAGGATGGCCACCCACGACGCCGCACCGATCACCGTGATGGCCAGAAACGCCGGCAGGCCCCACCCGGCAGCCCAGGCGACACCGGCCAGAACGAGTCTGATGCCTGAGTCGAGGGCGACGAGTCCGGCATATTGGTTCCAGAGGTTCGCGCCACTCAAGATGCCGGACAGAACTGCCTGAAAGACGTAGCTAGCTAGGCCGAAAACCAGGAGCCCCGTGGCCAGGGCAGGGGAGGGCGGGACGAAGTGCGCCATCGCGACGGCGCCCGCGGCCAAGGTCACAGTAGCGACCGCTGCAGCTGCGAAACCAGCCAGATGCCAGGGGTTCGCTGACCCCCGCACACCGCGTTCGCGAGCGGAGGCGACTGCGCGGGTGGTCTCCTGCGTGATCCCGTCGATGAACCCGGCCGACGCGAAGAATAAGCTCCAGTACGCCTGGAACAGCGGCATCTGGGTCTCCGCGTCGAGGGACCACGACGCGACCCACAGCACCACGAAGCCGGACAGCGCGGCGAACAAGGTCGCGAAAGACAGGGATTTCATCGAGGGGTAACTCTACCCGCGACCCCCAAAGAGATCCTGACCCCAGTATTCGCCGTCGGCGGTGCCGTGGGGGACAGCGAAGACGGCGGACCCGATGTGGGTGATCCACTCGTTGAGGCGGTCGGCGCTGTCGAGCCTTTGCTGAATGGGGTCGAACTGTCTCAACGGGTTTTTCTGGAAGCAGATGAACATCTGTCCCGCATTGGACGTGCCGCGGGAATCAGGGCCGGGCGGCATGTCGTAGTTGTAGGGGCGGCGGAGAATGCGCTCTGCGGGGTCCGTCGACTTGGCGCGCGCCATGTGCGAATTCGGGTCGATGACGGGCAGACCGAATTCGTCGCGGGCGTCCAGGTCAGGCTCGTCGAATTCGTCGGTGCCGCTTAGCGGGGCACCGTTGTCGAGTCGCCTGCCGGAGACTACTTCGCGGGAGGGGCGGTCGAGGATGTCCCATTCGTCGAGAAGCATTGCTATACGACGCACCACCATCGCCGTCCCTCCCTTCGTCCAGGCGGGGCCTTCGTCGATCCAGACGACGCTGTCGAATTCGTCGACCGCCGGGTTGCCCGTGCCGTCGAGCTGCCCGAAGAGGTTGCGCGGCGTTTCGCCCGGCTGGATCGAGCCGCGCGCGTGGAGGAAGCCGTCCTGGACCCATGCGACGTCGGCGTAGCTGCGTGCGCCTTTGACCATGAAGCGGGCAGCGTGCGCCACGGTGAAGCGGTCGTCAGCGCAGACTTGCAGGCAGATGTCGCCGCCGGACCACTCTTCGCGCAGTTCGTCGCGGCTGTAGGCCGGCAGTTCGGCGAGCCAGTCGGGCGCCTCGTCCGAGAGATCGAGCTTGTCGAGCAGGCTGCGTCCGTACCCGACGGTGATCGTCAGGTTTGCTGTCGACTGGAGATTCTCCGGCTCGAGGTCGGCCAGCCCCGCGCGGCCGCCGCACATGCGTCGCGCGTCGTCTGTCCACAGGCGCATGAGGCGCACCATGTCTTCACGCGTCCGCTTGTTGTCTTTGACAGTGAACGCGATCAGCTTGCAGAACGACTGCTCAGGCGTTGCGATGCCTGCCTGGTGCTCCCCGTCGAATGCGACGAGGGTATTGTCGTCCGCGGTTCCTTGTCCGGGCCACGCATCAGCAGGCTTATCGACGTCTCCCCGACCCCCCTTTTCCTCCTCCTTCCCGCACGCGCTCGCGCCGGCCGCCACTGCGGTCGCGGCACCAGCGACGCCGACGCCGCGCAGAAACTGGCGGCGCGTGGAAGTCGCAGGGGAGGGGTTCTGCCTGTCGTCCGGGTTAGTGGTGCTGCCCGTGGGAATCGTGCTCACCTCCGGCGTAGTCTTCCTCGCCGGACGGCTGTTCGCGCACTGGGAACTCGGCGGTGAATTCGGAACCGTCGCCCATTACGAGGTTGATCGAGAGAGTTTCCCCGGCCTGGATCGGGTCGGTGTAGTTCATGATCATGAGGTGCTCGCCGCCCGGGGCGAGCTCTTGGGAGCCGCCCGCCGGGATGGAGAAGCCGCCTTTCTTCTGGCGCATTTTGCCGTCGACGACTTCGTGCAGCTCGGTGGAGGCGCCTTCAAGATCGGGTGCGGTGAAGGACTCCACGGTGATGTCGAAAGACGAGGGGTTTGTCAGGGTTCCGAAGCAGGCGGTCATGTCGGACTGTTCGTCCTTGGCGCGGCAGTAGCCGTCGGCAAGCGAGATGGAGGTGGATTCGAGCTCCGTGTTCCCGGCGTCGGTAGGGGTCGCGGTCTGGGCCGAGCTGTTTGCGCTGTCGGCGCTGTCAGTGTTTTCGGTGCTGTCGCTGGAGCAGCCCGTCAGTCCGAGGGTGCCTGCGCACAGGACGGCGACCAGGGCCGTGATCTTCTTGTTCATGGGGTGGGTGTCCTTTCCCGACTGCCGCAGAGTTCCGCTATTTCGCGTCTGGTTTTCTCTGTTTCGTTGGCATCAGGGGTAGTCGGAAGTTGGGGATGCTTAGTTCCCGGCCGGGGTGGAGGCATCGCCGATGCGGGCGTCGAGCCAGCTGTAAATGAGGGATTCAACTCGTGCGACCTGCTCGTTGTCCGCGGCGCCGGCGTGGCCGCCAGCGGTGTTTTCGAAGTAGTCGACGGGCTGCCCTGCTTTCCCGAGAGCAAGCGCGAAGGTACGTGCGTGGGCGGGGTGAACGCGGTCGTCGCGGGTCGAGGTGGTCACGAGGGCCGGCGGGTACGACACCGCGGAGGAATCGGAAATATTGTGCAACGGCGACCACGTCTCGATGGAGGCGCGCTCTTCCGGCACCTCTGGGTCGCCGTACTCGGCCATCCAGGACGCACCGGCGGACAAGGTGTGATAGCGCAGCATGTCGGTGAGCGGAACCTGGATCACGGCGGCGCCGAAGAGTTCGGGGTATTGGACGAGTGCACCTGAGGTGAGGAGTCCGCCGTTGGAGCCGCCGCGGATGCCCAGTTGGGCCGGGGTGGTGTAGCCGCGGGCGACGATGTCCTCGAGGACGGCGCGGTGGTCCTCCCACACCTTGTGGCGGTTCGTTTTCACCACCTGAGAGTGCCACTCGGGGCCGAATTCACCGCCGCCGCGCAGATTAGGCTGCACGTAGAAATAGCCGCGCTCCAGCCATGCGGCGCCGCGGACGGCCGAATACGACGGGGTGAGGGAGACTTCGAAGCCGCCGTACCCGCCGACGAGGGTCGGGCGCGCGCCGAGGGAGAAGTCGCCGGTGATGAAGTACGGGATTTTCGTGCCGTCGGCGGAGGTGGCCCAGTGCTGGCGGGTTTCGATGCGGGAGGCGTCGAAAAGCGCTGGCGCACGGCGCACGACTTTACCGTTGCGCAACAAGGTCGACGGGGTGGAAAACGACGAGGCGTTGATCCAGACCTCGTCGCCGTCGAGGGGGCTGGTGCTCACGACGTGGGCGGTGGCGGCGTCGGGAAGCGAAAGCTCGGTGCGCTCCCAAGTGCCCAGGTCGAAAGAGCTGATGCGCGTCGCTACGTCGTCGAGAGTGGTCACCAAAAGTGACGACGCGGTGAACGATAAATCTTCCACGGTGGTGCCGCTCACGAGCGCGCGCACGTCGCGGTCTCCGGCGAGGAACCGGTCGAGCTCGATGACGCCGAGTTCGCCGCCGGCCAGACCCGCGAATTCGGTGCGGGGAAGCAGGAAGAGCCACTGGCGGTGGGGGATGGGGGTGCAGTTGGTGGGGACGTCGATAAGCGTGTCCTCGATGTACGTGCGCTGGTTGTAGAAATCGAGCGCGCGCGTGAAGATGGTGCGTTCGAAGCCCGGCGTGTGGTCGCGGGCGGCCCCGACGGCGACGTCTGAGCGTTCGCCGCGGAAGATCACGGGGGCGTCGCGCAGGTCCGTGCCGCGCTGCCAGCGACGCACTTCGACGGGGTAGCCGGAGGTGGTGAGCGTTTCGCCGCCGAGGTCCGTGCCGACGAAGAGCGTGTCGCGATCAACCCAGCTGACCTCGGTTTTCGCTTCGGGGAGTTCGAAGCCGCCGAACGTGCGGGTGGCGAGGTCGAATTCGCGCACGACGACCGCGTCCGCCCCGCCGCGCGACAGCCGGACGAGCGCGCGGTCGTGTGCGTGGGGACGCACGGCCGCGCCCTTGAACACCCAGTCTTCCGCCTCGTCCGCAGCGAGCTTATCGACGTCCAGTAGCACCTCCCACCCCTTTTCCTCCAGGTAGTCCTCCGTGGTGGTCCGGCGCCACAGACCGCGTGGATGCTCCCGGTCGCGCCAAAAGTTGTAGAGGAAGTCCCCGCGGCGGGTGACATACGGGATGCGGTCGTCCGTGTCGAGGATGCCGCGGATGCGCTCCGCGAGTGCGGCTGTGTCGCGATCAGCTGCTGTGCGTTCCTCTGTCTCGCGCGACCAGCTCGTGGCCCAAGCGAGGGCTGCGTCGCCGGTGATGTCGTCGAGAAGCGATGGTTCAATAGAAAAAACGGGCATATCCGCCACCCTAATGCCGGCGGATATGCCCGAGGGTTGATGCTGTTTTGTTTACATCTTGAACGCGGGCTTCAGCGTCTTGTGCCAGGAGGTTTCCATGTCCTGGCGCCACGTCGGCCACGAGTGCGTGCCCACGTTGCGGAACTCGTAATGCGCCGGGATCTTCAGGCTGTCCAGCTTCGCGCGCAGATCATGGTTGCACGTGTTGATGGCTGCCTCGATCACTCCGCCTTCGACCTGCAGAGTCATCGCCGCCGCGTGCGCCTGGATCTCCGTTGCGCCCCTGCTTGCGATATGGCTGACCATGTCTTCCTTCGCCGCCAAACCGGTCGACGTGGAGACATACAGCGCCGTTCCGCGCAGCTTATTCGCGTTGACCAGTGCGTCATTCGCGCGGTTATACGCGCCGCCCATCGGCCCCCACATCTGCTCTGGCGTCACCGTCTGGAAGTTCGCGGCTGCACCCGCGCCGCGGTTCACGGTCAGGCGCGCGAAATTGTACGGAGCCGGCGTCGACGTGGCTGCGCAACCGGAGAAGCTTGCGGCGGCGTCATAAAAGCCCGGGGCCTTCGTCGGCAGAACCAGTGCCGACGTGCCCGACATGGAGAAACCTACGACCGCGCGGCGGTTGTCCGCGCCGAGGCGCTTCTCGATCGGTCCCGGCAGCTCCTTCGTCAGGAACGTCTCCCACTTCTGCGGGCCCTTGAAGTACTCCGCCTTCGGTGTCTGCAGCCAATCCGTGTAGTAGGAGAACGCGCCCTCCATCGGGATGACCACGTTGACGCCCTTGTCTTTGTAGAACTTCGCGGACTCTGCGTACGTCAGCCAGTCTGCGTTCTGCTCCGCGCCACCAGCACCGTTGAGGAGGTAAACCGTCGGGGCATTCTTCACCAGCTCACCCGCGCCGTTGCGTGCCGGGATGACTGCGACCGGGATATCACGGCCCATTGACGGGGAGCTCACCCAGAACGCCCACACATCCTTGTGGTTGACCTGGCTGACCCACTTGGCAGTTTCACCCGTTGTCACAGCCGTCGGTGCGGGGTGTGCATTCCAGTTCTTCACTGTGCCCACCGGAGTATTGCCCGCGACCTGAGCCGCAGTGACTGGGGCGGCATCAGCCGTGAAAGCGGGGGCTGCTGCGCCGAAAGCGAGAGCCGTAGCGGCGGTGACTGCGGCGACGGTGCGGACGAGCTTCATGGTCAGTATTCCTTCAGTGGTGGGAGCGTTATTGCGTTGTACCGCGGTTTGCGGTTCCACCCCGGTTATTCGCTGCTAATGAGCGTTGTGTTACCGCGGTGGAACCTCAAAGCGCCCTTGACTTTATTGGTGGGTGAGCTGGCATTCAAGTACACACAATGTTTCAGTTGTGATTAAAGTTAATCATGTTACGATCCGTCGGGCGAGTATTGTCGCCTCTGTGTCGTCGTCAGACGGCGTAACGCGAGTGCATCTGAAACCGACAGACAGCGTGAGTCCGCAGCCGCCCGCAAGCGGTGACGGAAGCGTCAACCAATCTGAATAAGAAACAGAAAAAGAAAAGAAAGGGACTCTCCCTATGAACGCCAACGGCCTCCACCCCCTCGAGCAGTTCCAGCTCATGATCAACGAGTTCCTCGGCGGCATCTTCCACCAGATGTCCTCCACCTCGTCCACGATCGCTCTCGGCATGGGCATGTTCTAAAAACGCCGCGTCAAAGACCGGGTCCCGTTGTGGGGCCCGGTCTTTGTTTTTGGGCGTGCGGAAGTGGCCGTGGGGTGTGGTGGCCCCTCGGCTATGTTCCGAACAACAGGTGCATGGCTCCGTATTGGTGTGTCCGGTTTGGTACTGGTGTTCCGCGCGGTGAAACCCATGTCGGTGTCCCATCGCGCACCTGTATTCGACCCCTGTTGTGCATGTCCGGATCATCATCGTTGGTGCGGTTGTGATACCTGCACAACACCGACAGGTTGTTCATGTTCGTCGGCCCACCGCGGGCCCAGGGTTCGATGTGGTGGACTTCGCAGTTATCAGCAGCATGCCGACAATCTGGTACCGGACACGTCGTCAGTGTTGCCCGGGCGAGGTCGCGTTGTTTCTTATTGGCGAACCGCTTCGTGTTGTACAGGTTCACCGGGCCCACCTGAGGGTGGAAGAGTGCCACCTCAAGGTCCTTGGAGTGGTGGTGGGTCAGATACTCCGCACCAGTCATCGTCGTGCCATCAGACAGCCCCAGGATGGTGTCATCGCCCTGGCCGCCAAGGATTGAGATGTAATCCGCCAGCGGGATCTGGACCAGTGGGCGTGGAACAGCATCCGCAACAGCACCGTCGTTGTGCAGCAGGTCGTGAAATGCCTCATACATCTGCGGGCCCTCAGGACGGTTAGCGTCCAGTTTTTGGCGCAACGCGTACTCAAGAGCAGCGATATCACTCGCATCACCAGTAGCACTAAAAGTGCGCTTACCTTTCCGCTCCTTACCAAACCGCACCGCCGACTCAGGGGCAGGTGTATCCACCTCAGGAACGATGTCTTTGGCGCGGCGCTTCAACGTCTCGTAGTTACCCCGCACCGACAACAACGCCAGGCGGATTGTCCACTTCTCCTTCTCCGAGCCCAACGGACGGACTTGTTGTTCGATGAACAAGATCTGGTCTAGTGATTTACCGGTTTCGCGGGCGATGCGTACCGCCTGGGCCTGCTTGCGGGTGGAGCGGGTCGTGCCGAAGTAGGTCTCGTGGGCTTTTTCCCACTCGATATAGGTGGTGGGTTTGACGCCGGCAGCCTGAGCAGCCTGGCGGTCGAAACCGGCCAGGATGTCCATCGGACTGCCGAGTGTTGTTAAAAACGCGTCAAAATCGTTCACAGCACAAACGTTAAACGCCCCGCAACTCATCGTCTACGAAACGATGTCTACTTCAGTAGACATCGCCTAAACGGGCAGGTCACAGGGCGTGAAAAACGGGCGAAAACCCGGGAAAGCGGCTAGAGAAGGCCGCTTTTATGCTTTAGCTGCTGCTGTCAGCATCCCAGGTGGCGCGCTCGGGGAACCCTTCCTCCGGGTCCGGGACAGCCTCGACGAAGTCATCGCCGACGAGCTCAGGGCCGAAGGTGGTGTTCCAGGAGCGGTACAGGTCGTCGAGCCAGACGGCCCAGGCATGGGTGCCGGCCTTGCGGAACTCGTAGTGCGCCGGAATGTTCTCGTTTTCCAGCTTGGCGCGCAGATCGTGGGTGCACGAGTTGGTCGCAGCCTCGATGACACCACCTTCGACGGTGGTGGTCATGGAACCGCCGATGGCTTGGGCAAGGTTCTGGCCATTGGCGACGCGGAAACCGACCATGTCGGACTGCGACGCGGTGCCGGAGCCGTTGGAGATGTAGAGGGCCTTGCCACGCAGCTTCTTGGCGTTGACGAGGGCGTCGTTGTAACGGTTGTAGGGGCTGCCCATCGGACCCCAGATGTGAGCGGGGGTGACCGAGGAGTAATTCGGCTCATTGGCTGCGCGGTTCACCGTCAGTGCGGCGAATGCCCACGGCAGCGGGGTGGAGGTGGCGGCGCAGCCGGAGAAGGAACCGACGGCGTGGTAAAGCTCGGGGTGGTGCTCCGCGAGCAGGAGCGAGGAGGTGCCGGACATGGAGAAGCCGAGGATGCCGCGCTTGTCGTTCGCGCCGAGCTCCTCTTCGACGGCGGGCCACAGCTCCTTGCCCAGGAACGTCGACCACTTCTGCTCGCCCTTGAAGTAGTCGGACTTTTCCTTCAGGGTGTCGCCGTCGGTGAGCCAGTCGACGTAGTAGGAGAATGCGCCCTCCATCGGGACGACCAGGTTCACGCCCTTGCCCTTGTAGACCTTTTGGGCTTCAGCAACGGAAATCCAGTCGCCGGTCTGCTCGGAGCCGCCGGCGCCGTTGAGCATGTACAGCGTCGGAGCGCCGGCAACAGGCTTGCCGTCTTCGTCGGTGGCGCGGACGAGCGCGACCGGAATGTCGCGCTTCATGGACTCGGAGTAGACGTACCAGCCCTCGACGCCCTTTGTGCCGTACCAGTCCTGGGCCTGCTTCGTGTTGCCGGAGACCTTCTTCGGGGCATCTTCCGGGCCGGTCATCTTGCGCATGTCGGCAAATTTCGCCGGAGCTTCGTCGTTGTCGGGCACATTCTGGGCGGCGGAAAAGAGTTCCTGATCGATATCCTGGTTGCCCTGCTCGGTCAGTCCGCTGGCGAAGGCCTGCACATCCTGAATGCCCTCACCGGCGCCACCTTCGACACCGGTTTCGCCAGCGTTGGAGTCGGTGCCGGGAGCAGCAGGAACGTCGGAATCAGCAGCAGGAGCGTCGGTGCCCTCAATATCGGCAGGCTCTTCCTCTTCATCGGCGGGAGTCTCACCAGCCGCGTCATCGCTGGCGCCGGGCTCCCCGGCGGGGGCTTCGGCGGAGGGGCCGGTCACGGTGTCGTCGATAAGCGTGTCTTCGGCGTTGACGACGCTGGCTGCTGTGAGCGACCCTGCTGCGATGGCGATCGCGGCGACGGACGCGAGTGCGGGGCGGGACAGCTTCATACTTGAGGTTCCTTCGCTACTAACTAATGGGAAGCTTGCTACATCATGCCAAAAGTGGGCGGAACTTTGAAGCGGAAAGCACCCCCGCAGCGAGTTGGCGCGAGCGCACGTATCCTAGGGGACGTGGCTAATGAACATTTTGACGTTGTTGTACTTGGCGCTGGCCCCGGTGGCTATGTCGCCGCAATTCGCGCAGCCCAGCTGGGCAAGAAGGTCGCGGTTGTAGAGAAGCAGTATTGGGGCGGTGTGTGCCTGAACGTGGGCTGCATTCCGTCGAAGTCGTTGATCAAGAACGCTGAAGTGGCGCACATCTTCAACCACGAGGCGAAGACGTTCGGCATCAAGGGCGATGTTTCCTTCGAGTACGGGGACGCGCACAAGCGTTCCCGCAAGGTCTCGGAGAAGATCGTCGGCGGTGTCCACTACCTGATGAAGAAGAACAAGATCACGGAGATCAACGGTGTCGGTTCCTTCAAGGATGCGAAGACGCTGGAGATCACCGAGGGCGATGACAAGGGCAAGACGGTCACGTTCGATGACTGCATCATCGCTACGGGTTCCGTGGTGAAGACCCTGCCGGGCATCGAGCTGTCCGAGAACGTGGTGTCCTTCGAGGAGCAGATCCTCAACCCGGAGGCCCCGGAGAAGATGGTCATCGTGGGCGCTGGCGCGATCGGTATGGAGTTCGCGTACGTGCTGTCCAACTATGGCGTAGAGGTCACGGTCGTCGAGTTCATGGACCGTGTCCTGCCGAACGAGGACAAGGACGTGTCCAAGGAGATCGCGAAGGCGTACAAGAAGCTCGGCGTGAAGCTTCTGACGGGTCACGCGACGACGGCTGTGCGCGACAACGGCGATTCAGTCGAGGTGGACATCCAGAAGAAGGGCTCGGACGACACGGAGACCATCACTGTCGACCGCGTCATGGTCGCCGTCGGCTTCCAGCCGCGCACCGAGGGTTACGGCCTCGAGAACACGGGCGTCGAGCTCACGGACCGCGGCGCCATCAACGTCGACGAGCGCATGCGCACCAACGTCGACGGCATCTACGCGATCGGCGACGTGACGGCGAAGCTCCAGCTCGCGCACGTGGCTGAGGCACAGGGCATCGTTGCGGCTGAGACCATTGCTGACGCTGAGACGATGGAGCTCGGCGACTACCAGATGATGCCGCGCGCGACGTTCTGCAACCCGCAGGTCGCCTCCATGGGCTACACCGAGGAGCAGGCGCGCGAGAAGTTCGCGGACAAGGACATCAAGGTCGCTACCTTCCCGTTCTCCGCGAACGGCAAGGCGCTGGGTCTGGCGGAGTCGCAGGGCTTCGGCAAGCTCGTCGTCGACGGCGAGTACGGCGAGATCCTCGGTGCGCACCTGGTCGGCGCGAATGTCTCCGAGCTGCTGCCGGAGATCAACTTGGCGCAGCGCTTCGACCTCACCGCGGGCGAAATTGCGCGTAGCGTGCACATCCACCCGACGCTGTCCGAGGTGCTCAAGGAAGTCGCGCACGGCGTCGAGGGCCACATGATCAATCTTTAAGCAGTTTGCTTATCGACGGCTGGAAAACGCTCCGAGCCCTGCTCGGGGCGTTTTCCTGTGGTCTCATGGCTGGTGTTTAGAAAAGAGATTTAGCGGGTTAGCACGACGAAAAGTGATTTCGACGTTAGAGTGAAACGCAGCCAGTCTTAACAGGCGCTTAGAACTGATCCGTCGCTCCGCCGCTTGCCGGTGGGGCCGATAGCAAGGAAACGTAATGTCTAGCAGCATCAACCCCAACCGGGACCCGTTCTCCGAGTCGGAGTCCGGGCAGCAGGGCCAGTACGGCTACGACGGCTACGGCCAGCAAGGCTACGACTATGGCCAGCAGGGCTATGACTACGGCCAGGGCTTCGACCAGGGCTACGGCCAGCAAGGCTACGACCACCAGGGTTACGCCCAGGGCTATGACCAGCAGGGCCAGTACGGGCAGCAGATGAACGCGCCGTACGGCCAGGGTGGTCAGGACGGCAATGGCGGCGGTGGCAGCGGCAAGATCATCGCGATCATTGGCGGCCTGATTGTTGCGCTTGCTCTGATCGGCGGCCTGATCTACTTCCTCACCTCTGGCGGGGACGATAAGGAAAGCGACAACGGCGACGACGATAAGACCACGAGCGCGCAGCAGTCCACGGGCAAAGCCACCGAATCGACGAGCACCAGCAAGGGCGACGACGGAAAGGGCAAGAAGAAGGGTGGCAAGGAGGGTAGCACCCGCGAGAACCCGCTTCCGGTCGGTTCGACGATTGAGAACAAGGACTGGAAGGTCACCCTGAACTCGGTGAACCTCAACGCCAACGACGATATTAAGAAGGCCAACGACTACAACAAGGATCCGGAGGCGGGCAAGAAGTACATGATGGCCAACATCACCGCCGAGTACGTCGGTGATGATCCGCAGGGCAAGCAACCGCTGTTCACGGTCGAGTACATTTCGCCGGACGGCCAGACCGTGGGCCAGTTCGAGACGATTGTGTTGATGGACGATGACTTCGACATGAGCAACACCCTGTACTCCGGTGCATCGACGACGGGCAACATCGTCTACCCGATCCCGGAGGACAACGGTGACGAAGGCACGCTGGCGATCAGGGTGGACTTCAAGGAAGAGAAGCAGTTCTTCGCGCTGAAGTAAAGCCACGCGAAAGCGCCCCGCCACAGCTTATCGACGAGTTGTGGCGGGGCGCTTTTTGCTTTGCGTTTAGCCCTTCTGGGTCGGGTTGTCGGTGCCGCCGACAGCGGAAGCCAGAGCGGCGAGGGACTCTTCCATCACGGCGTCGTCGAATTTCTCCGACATCTTGCGCACCTCGTCGGAGGCGATCTCGCTGCGGTCGTAGGTCAGGGTGACGGAGGTGCTGTCAGCGCCCTCGGGGGAGAGCTCGTAGAGCCACTTCGCGCCGACCTCGACATCAGCGGTGAGGTTAGCCAGGTTCTTCCAGCCGATGACCTTGTTCTCCTGGAAGGCGAAGACCTCGTTGCGGGTCTGGTAGTCGCCGTCCTCCTTGGTCATGTTCATGACGAAGATGTCGCCGACCTTCTCCAGCTTGGCGTCGGTGTCGGCGGAGACGACCATGCCGGAGTTATCGGTCTCGGCGTGGCGGGACGGGTCGGACAGGAGCGCGAAAATGTCGTTGGCGGATGCGTCGATGGTTCGGGTTGCAGAATTCGTATCAGTCATGGGCCCCACTGTAACGAAGTCTGGCGATCTGCCTCGTCGCCCTAGGTTTACGCAGGGCTGGGAGATAAGGGCGACTTAACAAACCAAAGTTTGACACCCTTCGGGGTGATGAATGTGCCGCACAATGCCCGGGGTGGGTGTAGGTGGGGTAATTCACATTTCGGGGGTGGCGGTGGGCGTCGAAAAGCTGTTGCAGATGTGAACTGCGATGTTGGACGTGTGCTGGAGCCGGTGGTGCGGAAATGCTGCGTGCGCGACAGCTCAGTGGGGGTGAGGTGGCACGTCGAGTAGTGGTGAACCTTGGGTTAATCGTAAAGTTGAATCGACACTGGAGGTGCCATGACTGTTCAACATGCAGATCGTGACGCAATTCGTCACGGCAAAATCACTGAGGAGCCGCTGCGCGAGCGGCCCGGAGTGCCTACCTGGGTGCTCAAGCTCATAATGGCCGTCACCGGCCTGATTTTCTTCTTGTTCGTCATCGGCCACATGGTCGGTAACCTCAAGATCTTCATGCCCGACCACGCTGGCGGTGCCGCAATCGACGAATACGGCACATTCCTGCGCGAGATGGGCCAGCCGCTGTTCCCCGGCAGCTCGCTGCTGTGGATCATCCGCATCGTCCTGCTCGCCTGTCTCGTGCTGCACGTCTGGGGCGCTCTTGCTCTGAAGGCGCGATCGAGCAAGTCCCGCGGTAAATTCCGCCGCACCAACCTGATGGGCGGCCTGCAGTCCACCGCCGCACGCTGGATGATCGTCACCGGCATCATCTTGCTGCTGTTCATCATCTTCCACATCCTCGACCTGACTGTCGGCGAGGTCGTCGCGTCCGAGGCATTCACCCACGGCGCAGTCAAGAACAACCTGCTGGCCACGTTCGCTCCTGAGCGCTGGTTTGTCACGGTGTTCTACGTCATCGCGATGATCGCCCTGTTCCTGCACCTCACCCACGGTGTGTACCTGGCGGTCTCCGACTTGGGTTGGCTGGGTAAGCGCGGCAGCGCCATCATGGTCGTGCTCGCGTACTGGATCCCCGCCATCGTGGTGATCGGCAACATTGTGATGCCTTTGGCCATCGCATTCGGAATGGTGTCTTAGGAACGGCTGGAGGAACGCAAATGACTACTGCATACAACTCGGGCGATAAGAAGCCGAAGAAGGCAGCTGAGAAGGCTCCCGCCAACGGCGTCGACGGCAAGGAGCCGCCGCGCTCCCAGACCGCCCCGAAGAGCGCTGACCAGAAGCCGAACGTCAAGAAGGCTCAGGCTGAGAACAAGGCTGGCAGTGCGGCCGCCAAGGCAATGAGCACCCAGGCCACCAAGGACCGTCCGGCCGAGGCCAAGGGGGCAACCGACACCCCGGCCGCCGAGAAGGACGAGAACAAGGACTTCACCAACCCGAAGTCCAAGGCCGCCGGCGTCACCCCGGGCAACATCCTGGAGAGCAACGAGCCCAAGGGCATCCCGATGCGCGACATGTGGACCTACCAGAAGGACCACATGGAGCTCGTTTCCCCGCTCAACCGCCGCAAGTTCACCGTCATCGTTGTCGGTACCGGCCTGTCCGGCGGCGCAGCTGCGGCCGCTCTCGGCGAGCTCGGCTACAACGTGAAGAACTTCACCTACCACGACGCTCCGCGCCGTGCGCACTCGATTGCTGCTCAGGGTGGCGTCAACTCCGCCCGCGGCAAGAAGATGGACAACGACGGCGCGTACCGCCACACCAAGGACACCGTCAAGGGCGGCGACTACCGCTGCCGCGAGTCTGACTGCTGGCGCCTCGCTGTCGAGTCGGTCCGCGTGATCGACCACATGAACGCGATCGGCGCTCCGTTCGCCCGCGAGTACGGCGGCGCACTGGCCACCCGCTCCTTCGGTGGCGTCCAGGTGTCCCGCACCTACTACACCCGTGGCCAAACAGGTCAGCAGCTCCAGCTGTCCACGGCATCGGCGCTGCAGCGTCAGATCCACCTGGGCAACGTGGAGATCTTCACCCACAACGACCTGGTCGACTTCATCATCACTGAAAAAGACGGCAAGAAGCGTTGCGAGGGCATTGTCACCCGTAACCTGATCACCGGCGAGCTGGTGCCGTTCACCGGTCACGCAGTCGTGCTGGCCACCGGCGGTTACGGCAACGTGTACCACAAGACCACCCTGGCGAAGAACTCCAACGCCTCCGCCATCATGCGCGCTTACGAGCATGGCGCATACCTGGCGTCCCCGGCGTTCGTGCAGTTCCACCCGACGGGTCTGCCGGTCAACGCAAAGTGGCAGGCGAAGACGACGCTGATGTCGGAGTCCCTGCGCAACGACGGTCGCATCTGGGTCCCCAAGGAGCAGGGCGACGACCGCAACCCGGCCGATATTCCGGAAGAAGAGCGCGACTACTTCCTGGAGCGCCGCTACCCGGCCTTCGGCAACCTGGTCCCGCGTGACGTGGCCTCCCGCGCGATCTCCAAGGAGATCAACGCCGGCCGCGGCATCGGCCCGTTGAACAACGCCGCGTACCTGGACTTCTCCGACGCTATCGAGCGCCTGGGCAAGGACACCATCCGCGAGCGTTACTCGAACCTGTTCGAGATGTACGAGGACTCCATCGGCGAGGACCCGTACGAGGTGCCGATGCGCATCGCCCCGACCGTCCACTTCACCATGGGTGGCCTGTGGACCGACTTCAATGAGATGACGTCCATCGACGGCCTGTTCGCCGCCGGCGAGTGCTCCTGGACCTACCACGGTGCGAACCGCCTTGGCGCGAACTCGCTGCTGTCGGCGTCCGTCGACGGCTGGTTCACCCTGCCGTTCACGGTTCCGAACTTCCTGGCCGGCCACCTCAACGAAGAGGTCCTGAGCCTGGAAGCGCCGGAGGTCTCCGCCGCTGTGACCCGCTCCCAGGAGCTCATCGACCGACTGATGAATATCCAGGGTGCCGAGCCGCACGGCCCGGACTACTACCACGAGAAGCTCGGCGCGATTCTCTACGAATCCTGCGGTGTCTCCCGCAACGTCGAACTGATGGAGAAGGGCCTGAAGGCAGTGCGCGAGCTGCGCCGCGATTTCTGGGCCAACGTGAACATCCCGGGCGAAGCGATGGACATGAACCAGACCCTGGAGAACGCGATCCGTGTCGCGGACTACATCAACCTGGGTGAGCTCATGATCATCGACGCTCTCGACCGCGACGAGTCTTGCGGTGCGCACTACCGCGAGGACCACCTCTCCGAGGACGGCGAGGCAGAGCGTGACGACGAGAACTGGTGCTTCGTCTCCGCATGGGAGCCGGGCGGCGATGAGAAATTCATCCGCCACGCCGAACCTCTGTACTTCGATTCGATCCCGCTGATGACAAGGAACTACAAGTAATGAAACTGACACTTGAGATCTGGCGTCAGGCCGGACCCGACGCCGAGGGCAACTTCGAGACCGTTCAGGTTGACGACGCTGTCGAGCAGATGTCGATCCTGGAGTTGCTGGACCACGTCAACAACAACCGCGTCGAAGCAGGCGAGGAACCGTTCACGTTCGCCTCCGACTGCCGCGAGGGCATCTGCGGCACCTGTGGCGTTTCCGTCAACGGCCGCCCGCACGGTGCAGGCCAGAACACCACGGCCTGTCTGCAGCGCCTGTTCAACTACAAGGACGGCGACACGCTGCGCATCGAGCCGTTCCGCTCGGCTGCGTTCCCGGTGATCAAGGACCTTACCGTGGACCGCTCCGCTCTGGACCGCGTGATGCAGCAGGGCGGCTACGTCTCCATCCAGGCAGGTACGGCCCCGGACGCTGACACCCTGCACGTCAACCACCAGACCGCCGAGAAGGCACTCGACTTCGCTGCCTGCATCGGCTGCGGTGCCTGTGTCGCGGCGTGCCCGAACGGTGCAGCCCACCTGTTCACCGGCGCGAAGCTGAACCACCTGAAGCTCCTGCCGCTGGGCCAGGAAGAGCGTGGCAAGCGCGCACGCCAGATGGTGGACGAGCTGGAGACCAACTTCGGCCACTGCACCCTCTTCGGCGAGTGCGCAGACGTCTGCCCGGCGGGCATCCCGCTGGAGGCTGTCGGCGCGATCAACAAGGAGCGCGCACGCGCGGCATTCCGCGGCAAGGACGACTAAAAAGGGCCCGCCAATGCGGGGAGCGACACAGCGTGCTCCCCGCGGCAGCCCACCTATAATGGGAATCATCGCTGCGGAAGCGGCAAAGGGCACCCCCTCGTAATAGGTACTAGGAAAGAGAGATAGTTCCATGAGTGGACACGCAGGACCCGCACCGGTTGCGGATATTTCGACTGAGAGCTTCCCGGAGTACGGCACCTCCATCCAGGACAGCTACGTCGACGGCTACGACCCGGTGTCGCTGGGCGCTCCGCACTCCTCGCTGGTCAAGCACATCACCTGGGTCGGTATGGCACTGATCCTGGCGTCGCTGGCAGGTTTCGGCACGCTGATCTACGGCGCGGCCACCACGATCTGGGGCCACGGCGCGAGCGAGGACATCTCCGAGATGCTGCTGATCGTCGGCGGCATCTTGACGGCCGTGACGCTCATCGGTGGTTTCGTCACGATCCGTGTTGGCCGCTCCGGCTACCGTAAGTACCGGAAGGCCACCGGCCGCCGGAACTAGTTTCCAAGCCCCGGGGCCCGCTTGAAGCCTCCCACTCGCGCGCACAGGTGTGAGTGGGAGGTTCTTTTGCGCTTTAATACGGTGCATGGGAAAGCATGATCTTGAGGGGCAGGGGGCGTCGATAAGCGGAAAGCTCGCTGTGCCCGGTCCCTCGCCGGAGGTGGAGGCGGAGCGTCGGCGCTCGCTGCGGATCCATAAAGCCTGGGTGACAGGGCTGCTGGTGCTCGCGGCGGCGGTTTATATCGCGTGCGAGTGGTGGATCACGCGCGGTGCGGCGCCCGGCTGGGTGCCGTATGTGCGCGCGGCGTCGGAGGCTGGCATGGTTGGCGGGCTGGCGGACTGGTTCGCGGTGACGGCGCTGTTCCGGTACCCGATGGGCATCCCGATTCCGCACACGGCGCTCGTGCCGAAGAAGAAGGACCAGATCGGCGGCGCGCTCAGCGAATTCGTCGGCGAAAATTTCCTGAATGCGGAGCTGATCACGGAGAAGGTCGCGGAGGCGAACCTCCCGGAACGCACGGGTGCGTGGCTGTCGCGGCGCGAGAACGCGGAGAAGGTTTCCGAGCAGGTCGGTCGCTTCACGGGCAACGCGATCGCGGCGATTGACCCGAAGGATGCGGAGGCGCTGATCAATCACCAGGTGCTCGACCGCATCGCGGAACCGGCGTGGGGGCCGCCGCTGGGCCGCATGCTCGACGGGTTGATCGCGGATGGAAAGGTCGAGCCGGTTGTGCAGGACATCATCTCGTGGGGGCGCGCGAAGGTGGGCACTATGGAGGAGTCGGTGGTCACGATGATCGACGAGCGGATGCCGGGCTGGGCGCCGCGCTTCGCGAAAGAGCTTGTGGGGGAGCGCGTCTACCGCGAGCTGGTGGATTTCATGCGCGAGATCGACACCGACCCCAACCACGACGCGCGCAATGCGATCCGTCGCATCATCGCACAATTCGCGTCCGACCTGCAGTTTGATAGCGACATGATCACGCGCGTCGAGTCGCTTAAAGGCGACATCATGGGGTCTACGGCCGCCAAGTCCGTCGCGGGCGAGATGTGGGGCACTGTCTCGCAATCGCTTATCGACGCTTCCTTCGACCCCTCATCCCCCCTCCGCCGCCGCGTCGTCGAACTGGCGCAGGAATGGGGCGGGCGCATAGCCACCGATCCTGAACTCCGTGCCTCTCTGGACGACCGGATCCAGGGTGCGTCCCGGTTCATCGCCGACAATTACGCCGCCGATATCACCGCCATCATCTCCGACACCATCGAACGCTGGGACGGGCGGGAGGCGGCCGACAAGATCGAGCTCATGGTGGGCAAAGACCTGCAGTACATCCGCGTCAACGGCACAATTGTCGGTGCACTAGCAGGCCTGGTTATTTACACTGTGACGCAGATACTGTTTTAGATTCACGCGCCATAAGGAGACACCGCCATGACCGACAATTCCTCCTCCACTAACCCGTACGATTCTGCCGGCAAGGACAAGGATGCCAATGAAGACGGCATCATGAACACCCTCAAGGGCGCCGGCGAGGCTTCCCTGAACGCGTGGTCCCGCCTGGGCGACCTGGCCGGCGAGTTCGGCCGCAATTTCCGCGCCGACCGCGACGCGGATGTCGCTGGTGGTGCCCACGCCGCCGACACTGAGGATCTCACCGACGACCATGTGGGTTTCAACGACCAGTTCAAGGCCGCCATCGCGAACGCCCGCCAAGCTTACGAGGGTGCGGAAAACGACCGCGATTTCCGCGCTGCTACTGCGTCCCTCGCCGGTGACGCTGAGTCCATCTTCCGGGATTTCGCCGGCAGCGTCACCCGCGCTGCTGACGCCTCCCGCGAGTCCGACCAGGCCGACCAGATGAAGTCCGCCTTCCGCGACGCCGCCGACGAGGTCCGGGAGACCTTCAACGTCGCGGTGAACCAGGTGCGCAACCGCGGCAGCGAGAACGGCGGCGACAAGGCCGCTGCTGCCACGGCGAACGCTGGCGACAAGACCACCGAGGACACCATCGCCGACATGCGTTCGCGTCTCGACGACATGATCAACCGCCTCAGCTCCGTCTTCGACCGCTCCGCTTCCGGCGACGATGCGCCGTCGGTCACCGACACCGCCTCCGATATCATCGACGGTGAAGTCGTCGAGGATCGCGGCTTCGACACTGATCCGAAGAAAAACTAGAACCCGAACGAGAAAGCCACACCTTCCCGATGATGCTGCTCCAGCTTCCGGACCTCACACTGGCCAATTGGATTATCCTCACGCCGGCGCTGCTGCGTGCGCTACTCATGGCTCTCGTGGGGATCGCAGGGCTCGCCGGGGCAGTGATGGTGGGGCTGACACGTCCCGATGCCTTCGACGCAGGCGACCGCATGCCGAAGGCCGCATGGGCAGCCATCTTGATCGCCAGCGGCATCGCCTGCCTGAGCTCGGTTATGTTTCTCGGCATCATCGGCTGCGTCTGCATCGGCGTGTACTTCTTCGATGTCAGGCCGCAGCTGAATAATATCCTTCGCGGAAATTACGGCTGGTAGCTGAACTGCAGTCTGGGGTCGGTGCTAGACAGGCAGTTCGTTGAGATTCACATTCTCCCCAGCGACGGTGATGCGGAACCCGTTATCGATGACCTGGAACTGCTGAATCTGCATCGGTCCCACGACATCCTCATCCAGCCCCTTTTGCAGAGCGTTGCTGACGGCCTCGGAGAAGAAATCCGGCAAGCTGCGTCCCAGAATCTGGGTGGATTCGGCGGTGAATGTCATTTGGTCGTCCACGACCTCGGGGCGCAGCTCCACGCCGAAAGCGCCGTTGGAGAACGTCACGGTGAAGGTTCCTGCGGCCGGGTCGGTGCGGACGTCGGACACGGTGAGGATCTCGTCGTATTCGGCGAAACGGCCGTCCTGGGCCTCATCGAGCGAACGGCGCAGCTCCTGCTGCAGCATGTCGCGGACGAGTGCCTGGGGCAGCTCCGTGTGGAGGACCAACTGTTCAGCGCTGGGGTTGTCAAGGTCGAGAACGAAGCCGGTTGCGTCGATCGTGGCGGGCGGGTTGCCCACGATCTCGTCTCTATCCGGCACGAGTGTCGACGGCACGTCGATGTTGATGTACTGGAGTTTCCCGCGGGCGAGGCCGAGCAAGACGGGGGAGGCGCCGAAGTGGACGGAGGCGTCTTCGCGCATGTCGGCGCTCTCCGGGACCGAATCGCGGACGCTAGCCCGGATCTGCTGCGCGATGAACCCGCGGACGGCGATTTCCGCGAGGAACAGCAGGATGATGAGGCCGACGACAATGCCTAGGAGGATTTTCCATCCCCGGCCAGTGGAAGTGCGGGTCATAGATGCCCATTGTGCGTGAGAGTTCTTATGTTTGACAACCTTTTCCACCGCTGGGAGGCGCGGTAAATCAGCTGTTCGGGGCCACCGTGGACCAATCCACAGTCAACGTGTTGTCCCGTATGCGGCGACGCACAGGTTCGAGGGGCCATCCGGCGTCGATAAGCAGCTGATGAGCGTGGCGCCAACGGACGCGTGGGCCGTGGGGCGCCCAGCCGGAGGAGCGCTCCCACGCGTCATCGGCGGCGGAGAGGAGTTCGTGAATCGGTTCGCCGGGGACGTTGCGGTGAATCAGGGCCTTGGGGAGGCGTTCGGCGATGTCGCTGGGCCGGTCGACGTCGTCGGGGGCCCAGGCGAGGGTGAGGGTACGGGGGTGGGCGGTGGCGTCGATAAGCAGCCATGCGGCGCGGCGGCCGAGTTCGTCGCAGGTGCCTTCGATGAACAGCCCGCCCGGGGCGAGGTGTGAAGCGACGGTCTCCCACGCGCTCACGACATCGTCGACGTCGTACTGCCGCAGGACGTTGAAGGCGCGGACGAGGTGCGGCGTGTACCCGGCGAGTTCGAAGCCGCCGAGTTCGAAGGTGACGCCGTCGCGCGGCGGCAGGACGCGGTCGGGGTGGATTTCCAGCCCGAGAACACGGGTGCGCGGGTTGATCTGCCGCAACCACCCCGCCCATTCGACGGTGGTGGTGTGGGATGCGCCGTAGCCGACGTCCACGGCGAGCGGCTCGCTGACCCCGCGCAGCAGCGACTGGATATCAGGGTGGTAGCGCGTCCACCGGTCGGAGCGCCGCAGCCGGTTGTAGCCCGTCGTGCCGCGCGTAATAACGCCGAATGGCCGGCCATTCCCGCCCTGCGCGCGCAGGTTGTGGGCATGGTCGGCCATTGCTGTAAGGAAGGGGGCTTAAAGGTTCTCAGAGATCCACTTGTCGGTGAGCTCGCCCTCCTGGGTGAACAGGTCCTCGAGCGCCTCAGCGACCTTCGGCTCGATGGCGGGGCCCATGAACGGGATATTCACGGAGGTCTCGGTCTCGTAGTTGAGCTTGGTGGTCTCGCCCTCGCCGGCGAGCTTGATGGAGCCGCCGAAGTCGACCGGGGTGCCCTTCACATCGGCGGTGAACGAGATGTCGGCGTTGTCGCCCTCGAGTGCGCCGATATTGATGACGCGCTTGACCTTCAGCGCCTGGGAGACCATGGCGCGCACGGCCTCGGGCAGCAGGGTCTGCGGGAGAACTTCGTAAAGGGTGACGGAGTTGTCGGTGAATTCGTTGACCTCGCCCGGTTCGGGAGAGAGGTTCGCGGCGATGTACTCCCAGTATTCGCGGGTGGAGTACGCCTTGTGAACCTTCTCGGCGGGCTGGTTGATGGTAACGGTGTTGTCGCTATGAGTAGCCATGCCCCACAGACTACCGTTGTTGTCGTGGCTGAAACATCTGCGACTCATCTGGAATTGGAGCGTTTGGACGGCGTGCGTCTGAAGGATTTGACGACGTTGCGCATAGGTGGTGCGCCGCGCGCGGTGTGGCGCGCACATTCCGCGTCGGAGCTCGCGCACGCAGTTTCGCTTCTCGACGCCGCCCGTGAGCCCCTCCTCATTCTCGGCGGCGGGTCGAACCTCGTGGTGGCCGACGGAGATGTGGACCTGACTGTGGTGATCGCGGGCAACGACTACATTGACGTGCGCCCCGACGGGCTGGTCCGCGCCGGTGCTGGCGCTGTGTGGGACGACGTTGTCGCCGCTGCGGTGGACGCGGGGCTGTCTGGGATCGAGACCCTGTCAGGGATTCCAGGCTCCGCGGGCGCGACGCCGGTGCAAAATGTCGGGGCGTACGGGGCCGAGGTCGGCGACGTGCTCACCCGCGTGCACCTGTATAACCGTGAAACCGGTGAGACTGAGTGGGTGCCGGCCAGTGACCTGGAATTGGCGTACCGCTTTTCCAACCTGAAGTTCACCGGTCGCGCGGTGGTGCTGGAGATCGAATTGCAGCTCACCCCGGCTGAACTATCGATTCCGCTGCGGCATTTGGGCGGAAAGCAGCTCCCGCTGAAAGAAGCCCGCGAGGAGATCCTGCGCGTCCGCGCCGCCAAAGGCATGGTGCTCGACCCGGACGACCACGACACATGGTCAGCGGGGTCGTTTTTCACCAACCCCGTCGTCGCACCGGAACTCGCTGACGAGATCGCCCGCATCGTCGAGGCAGAAAGGCCCGGCGAAGGGGAGACCATGCCCCGGTACCCGCAGGCCGACGGCAAGGTGAAGCTGTCTGCCGCGTGGCTCATCGAGCGCGCTGGTTTTCACCGCGGGTTCCCCGACGACAACGCCCCTGCCCGGTTGTCCACCAAACACACGTTGGCGTTGACAAACAGGTCAGGGGCGGTGGCAGATGACGTCGTCAAGCTAGCGCGCACTGTGCGTGACGGTGTGCGCGAGCGTTTCGACGTCGAACTTGTGCCCGAACCCGTGTGGATCGGGCTGTCGATGGACTAGTTGTCCTCGAGGCGGTGGCGGCCCGCATCGTCGCCGCCGTCAGCGTCCGGCCCCTTCTCAAGCGACCAGCCGTTTTCCTGTTCGCCCTGCTGGATCTGCTCCTCGGTCGGCTCCTCGGGCGTGCCCTCGGCATTCTCGCCGTCAGCGGCCGTGCCTGCGTTGAGGCGGTCGATGAGCGACTGCTGCACCTCGCGACGACGAATCTTGCCCGTCATATCGCGGTTGAGCTCCTCGAAGTGGTAGAACGTGCGCGGCACCTTGTACGGAGTGAGGCGCTCGCGGGCGAAGTCCTGCAGGCCCTGCGGATCCAGCGCGGCGCCCTCCTCGAGCGTGACACACGCGACGACGTCCTCGGAACCGTCCTCGCGCGGACGGCCGACGACTGCGATATCCGCGATGTCGCGGTGCGCACGCATCACGTTTTCCACCTCGTCCGGGTAGACGTTGAAGCCGCCCGTAATGATCATCTCCTTGATGCGGGAGACCAGGCGGATCCAGCCGTCTTCCTCCATGACGCCCATGTCGCCGGTGCGGAAGTAGCCGTCGACGAATGCCTTCTCGTTGGCCTCCGGCTTGTTCAGGTAGCCCTTCATCACCTGCGGACCCTTGACCAGGACCTCGCCCGGCTCGCCGTCCGGCATCAGCTCCGTCGGGTTGTCCGGGTCGACGATGCGCACCAAGGTGTTCGGGAACGGCACACCGATGTAGCCCGGGCGGCGGCTGCCATCCATCGGGTTCGCGGTGACGATCGGGGCGGTCTCCGTCAGGCCGTAGCCCTCCACGAGCTTGCCGCCCGTGATCTTCTCCCAGCTCTCGATCGTGGACACCGGCAGGGTGGAGGCGCCAGAGAAGGAATTGCGGATCGACGACAGCTTCTGCCCCTTCTCAGCAGCCGAGGCAGCGATCCGCTGGTACAGAGTGGGGACGCCCGGGACGAATGTCGGCGGGTTGCGCTTCAGCGCGTCCTGGATCAGATCCGGCTCCGGTGCCGGCAGCAGCGTGATCTCCGCGCCGACCAGCAGACCCAGGCCCAAGTTCAGGGCAAGGCCGTAGACGTGGAACAGCGGCAGCACCGCCAGGACCTTCTCGTCTTCCTTGCCCAGGTCCTTCATCCAGGCGCTGCCGGCCTTCATCTGGTGGTTGAAGTTGCCGTGGGTGATCTGAGCGCCCTTCGGCTCACCGGTGGTGCCGGAGGTGTACAGGATAACGGCGGTGGTGTCCTGGGTGATTTCCGGAGTCTCGAGGTTGTGGCCCTCGCCGCCGATCGCCGCGGACAGCAGCGTTTCGAACGGAATGGTGTCCGGTGCCGGGCCGGAGAGCTTCTTGCGGGATTCGCGCAGCTTCTTCAGCGGCACGTACTTCAGGGCCAGCTCCATGTACTTCGGCATGGCCTTGGTCATGTCAACGGAAACAATGGTCTCCAGCGGGGTATCGCCGCGCAGGACCGCCAGCTCCTCGACGGCCTTGTCCCACATGATGGCTACGCGGGCACCGTGGTCGTTGAACTGGCCACGCAGCTCATGCGCGGTGTACAGCGGGTTGTGCGCCACGACGGATGCGCCGAGACGGAGCACCGCCAGGAAGGAAATGACGAACTGGGGGCAGTTCGGCATGACCAGCGCGACGCGATCGCCCGGGCGAACACCGAAGGCCTTCAGGCCGGCGGCACAGCTGCGGACCTGCTTGTCCAGCTCGGAGTAGGTGATCGTGCGGCCGAAGAACCACATAGCGTTCTTGTAGGACCGCTTGGAAAGGGTCTCTTCGTACAGGTCCAGAAGCGTGTCGTCGCCGAGATCGACTTCCGCGGGGGTCCACTCCGCGTAGCTCGACAGCCAGGCTTTTTCCTCAAATGCCGACAATGGTCTGCCCTCCGTAAATGTGTCTCGTCAGTAGGTCGTACGGCGGTTAGTAAATTTCCGATTGATTTACTCCGACAAAGTATATAAGTGATTTCAGTGGGTTGTCAGATAATTTATGATCTCGGTCACGAATCGGGGGGCGATGAGGGGTGCGGCTCACGTCCGTAGGTGCTCCGTTGCGCACTGAAGTAGACATTCTCGACCCCACGGTTGCGGCAGACCCACGTAGTGTCACTTGTGGGAGTCACTCAGCAAAGAGATGCCTTGGGGGGTAGAGCACGTGACTGATATTCAGGCCGAGATCCAATACCGTCGCTACGCCAACACCGGATTAGGGGAGTGGGTGCCAGAAATGGGGGTGGGGCTGCATCGCGCGCCTGAGCGGCAGGAACCGCCGGCGGCAGCACCCGAGCCCGTGGAGGTGCACGAGCCGCAGCAGCCCCAACCGCTCGATTACGTCGATATTGTGCGTCGTCCGGTGAAGGCGCCGCCGCGGCAAGGCTGGCGCAGACTCGTCCACGGGGCGACGGGCGGGAAGGTGAACCCGGGGCAGTCGCACCGGGAGGAGCAGCGTGCGCGGGTGACAGATGCGATCCGGACGCCATTGCGCGGTGATTACCGCATCGCGGTGATGTCGCTGAAAGGAGGGGTGGGCAAGACCACGACGACGGTGGCGCTGGGGTCGGTGCTGGCGCAAACACGCGGGGACCGGGTGATAGCGATCGACGCGAACCCGGACTTCGGCACCCTGGCCCAGCGTGTGGCTGCGCCGGGGCCGGCGACAATCAGGGACCTGCTGCAGGCGGAGGACACGTCGCGGTACGCGCAGATCAAAGCATTCACCACGCAGGGGGCTTCGCGCCTAGAAGTGATCGGCAGCGAGCGGGACCCGGCGGTGTCGGAAGCGTTCAGCGAGAATGATTACCGCCGTGCGGTGGATATTCTCCAGCACCACTACAACTTGATTCTCACGGATTGCGGGACGGGGCTGATGCACTCGGCGATGGCGGGTGTTCTCGACCTCGCGCACACGCTAGTGCTGGTCAGCTCACCGGCGCTGGACGGAGCGCAGTCGGCGGCGGCGACGCTGGATTGGCTGGAGCTGCACGGGTACGGCCGGTTGGCGGCGAATGCCGTCGTGGTGGTGTCCGCACCGGCGACCCAGAAGACAGCCGTCGACATGGAGGCAGTGATCGCGCATTTCGCGGCGCGAACCCGGGCGGTGCACGTCGTTCCGTTCGACCCGCATTTGGCGGAGGGCGCGGTCGTGGACATCGAGCGGCTGAGGCCGAATACACTGCGCGCGTACCGCAATCTGGCGGCGATGATCGCGGTGGACTTCGATCAGTGGCACAAGCACGCGCGCTAGACGCGGAACTTTCTAGACTTGGGTGCATGCGCGTCGCGATGATCTCCATGCACACCTCCCCGCTCGAACAGCCGGGCTCGGGTGATGCGGGCGGAATGAATGTCTATGTCCTCAATATTGCGCGCGAGCTCGCGGCGGCGGGCGTGGAGGTGGACGTGTTCACCCGCGCGACGAGGCCGAGCCAGGGCGAGGTCGTCGACGTCGCAGACGGGTTACGGGTGATCAACGTCGTGGCAGGTCCGTACGAGGGCCTGGCCAAGGAGGATCTGCCCACGCAGCTGGCGGCATTCGCTGGCGGAATCGTCCAGTTCGCGCGGAAGCAGGGCTGTGATTATGACCTGATTCATTCGCACTATTGGCTCTCTGGCCAGGTGGGATGGCTGTTGCGTGATTTGGTGCGGGTGCCGCTCATCCATACCGGGCACACGTGGGCGGCGGTGAAAAATGCCGCGCAAAAGAGCACAGGCGGGGCCCAGGGGGAGACAGAGGCGCGGCGGATTTGCGAGCAGCAGCTGGTGGATAACGCGGATGTGCTCGTGGTCAACACCGACGATGAGATTGACCAGCTCAGCCACCATTACGATGTCGATCCGTCGCTGATCCGCGTGGTCACTCCGGGGGCGGACACGCACTTGTTCACGCCGGGCACGAACCGCAATACGGAGCGGGCGCGGCGCCATCTGGGCATCCCGGTGGACAGCCAGGTGGTGGCGTTCGTGGGCCGGTTGCAGGAATTCAAGGGGCCGCAGGTGCTGCTCCGGGCTGCCGCGGAGATGGTGGAGCGGGATCCGGAGCGGAATATCAGGGTGATTGTGTGCGGTGGGGCGTCGGGAAGCGATGCGTCGGTGGATTATTACCGCGCGCTCGCACACAAGCTGGGGCTGAGCCGCACAGTGCGTTTTTTGGGGCCGCGCCCGCCGGAGGAGTTGGTGGCGGTTTATCAGGCCGCGGATCTCGTGGCGGTGCCCAGCTATAACGAGTCTTTCGGCCTGGTCGCGGTGGAGGCGCAGGCGACGGGCACGCCGGTGGTTGCCGCGCGCGTCGGCGGGTTGCCGCTCGCTGTCGCGGACGAGGAGACGGGGGTGCTTGTCGACGGGCACGATGCGGATGCGTGGGCGGATGCGCTTGCAAGCTTGCTTGACGACGACGCCCGTCGTCTCTCCATGGCCGAAGCCGCCGTCGGACGCGCCGCCCAGTTCAGTTGGTCGGCCTCGGCTGCTGCGCTGAAGCAGGTGTACGAAAAGGCGCGGTCAGGCTTCGAGCCCACGACCGAGCGCCGCCACGCCACCGGAGACTAACTGGCTTAGTTGTAGCCCATCTCGTCGAGCGCCCAGTTCAGGCCGGCACTGGCGATATTGTCCGCGTGAGCGGATGCGTAGGAGCCGGCGATGGTGCCGAAGCGGTTGACGGTGTCGCCGACCTCGGCAGGGGTGGCACCGCCGGTGGCGAGAGCGACGGTGGCGGACACCGCCAGGGTCCGCGTGTCGTCGGCGATGGTGGCGGCGTCGCGCTGCGCTGCGCTCACGACACCGTCGAACTGCTCCTTCGGGCTCGGCGGGGTGATCGCTTCTTCGGGCAGGCCCGGGTTCTTGTCCCGCAGGTACTGCTCGATCTCGGCTTTTTCTTCCTCGCCGGGGACGAAGTCGGCGCGCTCGTCGGCAGGGGGCGCCGGGGTGAATTTCTCGTTGACCTGGCCGTCGGGGATGCCGTAGCCCTCTTCGAGAGCACGGTCGGCGCGCTGCGCAGCACCGATCGGGCCGATGCCCAGGGAGGTCATGCCGACGATCTTGCCGGTCTTCGGGTCGTAATTCACGCCGCCGGAATCACCGGGCTTGTAATCGAGGGCCCAGCTCCACACCGTGTCGGAATTGTAGGCCAGCTGGTAGCCGCACTTACGTGCGCCCATCGCACCGTCCTTGCACACCGGCTGGCCGAAATTGTCGAGGCGGATCTGGCCGGGCGCGAGCGTCGGGTAGTCGCGCACACCGGTCATGGGGACCGGGGTGCTGGGGTGGCCGCCGAATTTATCGCGGGAGGCAGCGGCTCCGTCGGCGGACGTGGACGGATCCAGCACCACAATGCCCCAGTCGGTGGAGTTGCGGGCTTTACGAAGGGACGTCGATAAGCCGTCGTACCCACTTGGGACGTTGACCGTGTGCACAAGACCTGTGCCCCCGACGCGCTGGTAGCCGCCCCGGACGGGCGCGTAGACATCCTGTCCCATGAGGACGCCCTGATCGGAAATGCCCGTCACGCAGTGGCCGGCGGTGAGCATGACGCGCTGCTTGTCGCCGCTGTCGAGAGCGACATCGCCGACGGGGCCCTGCGTGCACGTCTTCGTGAACATCTCGGGGTGCGTGTCCAGGCCCGTCGTCTCGCGAACATCCGGATACTCCGGGCCGAACGGATATTCGACGTCGTATGGGCGCACGCGCATGGGTGCGCCAGGTGCCGCAATGGCGTTCACCTGCTTCTCAGTACCTGAATCGGGGACCGCCTGGGCGATCGGAGTGACACTCAGCGCGAGGCCGAGAAGGGCAACTTGAGAAACAATTCGACGCACAATCACACAAGTGAATGTAGACCACTTAGGCCCCTTCCGTGGCGCCTCAAACCTGTGAATCCTGTTGCTCCTGTTCGCACGGGAACATGGCCGCATCACCCCCGCACCCCCTTGTCCGAACCGCAGCGGGAAGCGCATGAAACTGGCATGCTGGAGATCATGAGCAACGGAAAGCTAATCCTCGTCCGCCACGGGCAAAGCCAGTGGAACGAATCCAACCAATTCACCGGCTGGGTCGACGTCGACCTGACTGAAAAAGGCGAAGCTGAAGCCGTCAACGCCGGCAAGCTGATGAAGGAAAAGGGGATCCTCCCCGACATCGTCTTCACCTCGCTGCTGCGTCGCGCGATCCGCACCGCCAATATCGCGCTGAACGAGGCTGACCGGCACTGGATCCCGGTCGAGCGCAACTGGCGCCTCAACGAGCGTCACTACGGCAAGCTGCAGGGACTGAATAAGGCTGAGATCCGCGAGGAATTCGGCGAAGAGCAGTTCATGGAGTGGCGCCGCTCCTACGACACTCCGCCGCCGGAGATCGATACGGATAACGAATACGCGCAGACCGATGACCCGCGCTACTCCTTCCTGCCTGAGGTGCCGCGCACCGAGTGCCTGAAGGACGTCGTGGAACGTTTCACCCCGTACTACATCGACTCCGTGCTGCCGGAAGTGCTCGCCGGTAAGAATGTCATGCTCGCAGCGCACGGCAATTCCCTGCGCGCGCTGGTGAAGTACCTGGACAATATCTCCGACGAGGACATCGCCGGCCTGAACATCCCGACCGGCATGCCCTTGGTCTACGAGTTCGATGCCGAAGGCAACGTGACCAACCCGGGTGGCACCTACCTCGACCCGGAGGCCGCCGCTGAGGGCGCTGCTGCCGTGGCCAACCAGGGGAATAAGTAACTTTCGTCTCCGTGAACACTCTTCTCGCTTTCCTCGCGGGAGTGGCAGTTGCCGCCCTCGTCGCCGTCGGATCCCTTAGGTACCGACAGTGGCGGGGGCGCAGCCGTGCGCAGATCAACGCCGAAGAAACCAAGGTCCGCACGGTCAGCCAGATCCTGCATTTGGTCATCCAGGGTTCGCCGACGGGTATTACCGTCGTCGGCCGCAAGGGTGAAGTGATTCTGTCGAATGCGGCAGCGCACCACATGTCGATCGTGCACGACCGCACCTTGAACCCCGAGGTGTGGAACGTAGGCAAGAAGGTCTTCGCCGATGGCGACGCTCGCGACCTGGAGATGAACCTGAAGAACCGCTCCACCGGCAGCCGCGTCAACAATGTGAGTGCTGTGGTGCAGCCGTTGACGCTGTCGGAGACGGAGCACATCATCGTCTACTCCATGGACGAGTCGGAGAATGTGCGCATGGAATCCGCGCGACGCGATTTCGTCGCCAATGTCTCCCATGAGCTGAAGACTCCGGTGGGCGGTATGTCGCTGCTGGCGGAAGCGCTGCTCGAAGACCCCGACGACCCGGAACTGGTGAACTACTTCGGCGAGAAACTGCTGGGTGAGGCGCACCGCATGGGCGCGATGATCGCCGATTTGATCAATTTGTCCAAGCTGCAAGGAGCTGAGGCTCTGCCGGAGATGGCGCCGGTGCGGGTCGACGACATTATCGATGAGGCGGTGGAGCGCAACCAGCTCACCGCCGACAACAACGAGATCGAGCTGAACCGCGGCGAGCGCTACGACACCCACGTCGTGGGCGATAAGTCCATGTTGGTCACGGCCTTGTCCAATTTGATCTCTAATGCGATCAACTATTCGCCGAAGGGCAAGGCGGTCAGCGTCACCCAGAAGGTCGTGCGCGACTCGGTGGTGCTGATCCGCGTCACGGACCGCGGCATCGGCATTGCCCCGGAGGATCAGAAGCGCGTTTTCGAGCGTTTCTTCCGGGTGGACAAGGCGCGCTCGCGGCAAACAGGGGGCACGGGTTTGGGATTAGCCATCGTTAAGCATGTGGTGGCGAACCATGGCGGTAATATCAAACTATGGTCCAGGCTCGGCACTGGATCGACGTTCACGATCGAGCTGCCGGTCTTTGCTCCCGAGAAGCTCGCTTCTGCGGTGGTGCCGGAGGAGATCGCGAAGCTGGACAGCCTCGAAAACGGGGATGGGTCCGATTCGAAGCTGGCCAAGACCTCGCCGGTCGCCCGTGTGGTGGCGCGCCGGCGGGAGAAGGACCAGGACAAAGAAGGTTAGAGAAGGTTAAGGACACGCAATGACAACGACCATCCTGATTGTCGAGGATGAGGAATCGCTGGCTGATCCGCTTGCTTACCTCCTACAGAAGGAAGGTTTTGAGGCTCTCGTCGCTGCAGACGGGCAGACCGCTCTTTCTGACTTTGCCGCGAACGACATCGATCTCGTCCTGCTGGATTTGATGTTGCCGGGCATGTCAGGCACTGACGTGTGCAAGAAGCTGCGCGCGACGTCTGATGTGCCGATCATCATGGTCACGGCGCGCGACTCGGAGATCGATAAGGTCGTCGGTCTGGAGCTCGGCGCGGATGACTACGTGACCAAACCGTATTCGACCCGCGAGCTCATCGCCCGTATCCGCGCGGTGCTGCGCCGTCGCTCTGATGTCTCCGAGCCGGAGTCGAAGACTACATCGGAGAACGTGCTGGAGGGCGGCCGCGTCCGCCTCGACGTCGAGCGTCACACGGTCTTCGTCGACGAGACTCCGGTGCCGATGCCGCTCAAGGAATTCGACCTTCTCGAGTACCTGATGCGCAACACCGGCCGCGTGCTCACCCGCGGTCAGCTCATCGACCGGATCTGGGGTTCGGACTACGTCGGCGACACGAAGACGCTCGACGTGCACGTGAAGCGTCTGCGCACGAAGATCGAGAAGGAGCCGTCCCGCCCGGAGCAGCTCATCACTGTCCGCGGCCTGGGCTACAAATTCGAGGCGTGATGCCGCGGCGGCATCACGAATGAGCGGAGCGCGTCGCCGGGTGCACGGATTTCGCGTCCGCGGGCAGAGCGGCGCGAGCTTTGCAGTGCTTTTCGACGATCGCGTACGGCTTTTCACCGATCAACTGCACCAACTCGTCCCGCATTGACTGCCACACCGGCGTGCTGTTGCCGGAATGGCAGGCGGGGTCGTTGGTGCACCACCAGTCGAAGTCCTCGCCGCCGTCGCCCCACTGACGCCGGTCGTATTCGCCGATGGTGGTGCGCAGGATCTCCTGGCCGTCGGAGCGCTCCTGCCATTCGTCTTCGCGGGAGAACGGCACCTGCCAGCACACTTCCGGCTTCGAGCCGATGATATTGCGTCCTTCCGCCATCGCCCACTGGTGCAGTGCGCAACCGGGGCCGGTGGGGTGGCCGTGGCGGTTGGCGAAGATGCACGCGCCGTCGACAAGCGTTGTCTTTAGCGACGGTTCTTCTTCGTCGTCGTCCCATTCCAGCCATGGCTCCAGCACGACCGGGTCGCCGGCGGCGAGATAGCTGTCCACGTCGTCGGGGCGCAGCTGCCAATATTTCGCGGGCATTTCAGCGACGGCGTTGTAGAGGTCGTCGCGGTCTGTCTCGTCGGACAAGTAGGCCCCGTGGATGCAGCAGCCGACGACGGGCAGGTCTTCCGAGATACCCCGGCATTGGGGGGTGCCGAAGCGGCACGACCACGTGGATTCGAGCCACGTCAGGTCGATGCTGAAGTAGTGGTGCGGATCGTCCGGGTGGGTGAATTCGAACCATTCACGCGGAAAATCCGGCGGTAATTCGTGGCCGGCGCGGATTGATTTACCGGCGGGGGAGTTCTTCGGAAACCCAAGAAACACAGGTTGATTCACACTGCACCACGGTAGACGGTCTAGGGTTGACCCTGTGCGACTAGGTGTATTGGACGTGGGCAGCAATACTGTCCACCTTGTGGCTGTAGATGCCCGCAGTGGTGGACGTCCGACCCCCATGAGCGACTGGAAGCAATCGCTTCGTCTCGTGGAGATGTTGGATGATGACGGCGCTATCGACGACAAAGGCGTCAAGAAGCTGACGGAGGCGGTGCAAGAGGCAGCCGATCTGGCTGACAACCTCAAGTGCGAGGAATTCCTCGCCTTTGCCACCTCCGCAGTCCGCTCGGCGGCGAATTCGGACGACGTGCTGGACCACGTGGAGAAGAAGACGGGTGTGCGCCTGAAGGTCCTCTCCGGCGAGGATGAGGCGCGCTTGACCTTCCTCGCGGCGCGCCGCTGGTACGGCTGGTCCGCCGGCCGGATCACCAACCTGGATATCGGCGGCGGTTCGCTGGAGATCTCCACCGGTACCGACGAGGTTCCCGATGTCGCCGTGTCCCTCGATTTGGGCGCTGGCCGTCTCACGCACGAGTGGTTCGAGACGGACCCGCCGGAAAAGAAAATGGTCAACACGCTGCGCGACTACATTGACGCGGAGTTGTCCGCCGTCGCGGACGATTTCCTCGACCAGGGCGAAGCAGGCTTGGCCGTGGGCACTTCGAAGACGTTCCGCACGCTGGCACGCCTGACTGGTTCAGCCCCGTCATCGGCAGGTCCGTACGTCAAGCGCACGCTCACCGCGCCGGGTCTGCGGCAGCTGATCGCCTTCATCACCCGCATGACGGCATCGGACCGCGCCGAGTTGGAGGGCGTCAGTTCAGACCGCTCCCACCAGATCGTGGCAGGGGCCCTCGTTGCGGAAGCAACGATGCGCGCACTTAATCTTGATAAGTTAGAAATCTGTCCGTGGGCTTTGCGCGAAGGCGTGATCCTCCGACAAATCGACAAAGGTCAGAATTAAGGAGACTACGAGATGGCTGATAAGCAACTGACCGTTGCCGAGCTGATGGCCCGGGCCCAGAAAGAAAACCCGGATGCCCAGCCTCGGCGACGTCGTCGTCGCAGCCTCGATGAGGGCGGTGTCTCCGTCGCCGAGCTGACCGGTTCGATGAAGAAGGTCGAGGTCCGCCTGGCTGATGTCAAGCACTCCTCCGACCCGATCGACGCCGAGCCCGCAAAGCCGGCGAAGCCCACCACCCCCGCTCCGGAGACCGAGAAGCCCGCACCGAAGGTGGAGAAGGTCGCTCCGAAGCCGGCCCCGAAGCCCACGCCGAGCACCCCCACGGCATCGTCGGTCAAGGTCGAGCCCGCTAAGCCTGCGCAGCCGAAGCTGAAGCCGCAGCCGCAGCCAGAACCGAAGCCGCAGCCAGAACCGAAGCTGAAGGACCCGGCCCCGACCAGCAGCAGCTTCAAGGCCGTCGCGCCGCAGCCGTCGAAGACGGAGCAGACGGGCCCGATCACCCAAGTGGTGATGTTGGATGAGACGGGTGAAGGGGACGTCGATAAGCGTGCGTCCTTGGCTGAGCCCTCCGAGGCGGAAGTCACGCAGGAAAGCCCGGTGGTGCGCGACGAGCATCTGCCGGAAGAGCCCGTGCGTGCGGATGAGGTGGCCGAGGACTACGAGGAAGACGCGAGCGTCAACCCGATTCTGCTCGTGCTGCTGGTGTTCGCGGGCCTGGTCGTCGGCGTGCTGATGTTCCTTGGCTTCCAGTACCTGTGGGAGTCGTTCAGCCCGATTCTCGTGGGGCTGCTGGCGGCCGCGGTCACGGGCGGCGTGGTGCTGCTCGTGCGCGCGATGAAGACGGGCCGCGATGCGCTGACGATGACGCTGGCCGCGATTGCAGGCGCCGCAATGACATTCGGCCCGGCGGCCGTGACGGTGCTTTAAGACCGGCGGCGCTTCGCCCCACGGTGGCCTGCTGCGGGGCTGCTGTGGCACCCTTGGGTGCATGAGCACCACAATCGCAGTTATCGGTGCCGGAAATATCGGGGAAGCCCTGATTTCCGGCCTTGTCAATTCCGGTGTCAACCCGGAGACCATCACGGCGACGAACCGCACGGAAGCGCGCCGCGAGGAGCTCACGCAGCGCTACGGCGTGATCACCACCGACGACAATGTCGAGGCGGTCACGGACGCGGAGGTGTGTTTTCTGTGCGTGAAGCCGTATGCGATCGCGGAGATGATCGAGGAATTGTCGGACGCGATCGCGGCGAATGACACGTCGACGGTCCTGGTGTCCATGGCGGCGGGCGTGACCCTCGATGCGATGTCGGAGGCGGTCTCGAGCGCAGGTACGCCGCTGGCGCGCGTCATGCCCAACACGCCGATGCAGGTGGGCAAGGGCGTGTGCGTCGTCTCCTTCGGCCGCTTCGTGGAAGAAGACCAGCGAGAGCTCGTCACGGATCTGCTGGGAGCTACCGGCGAGGTCGTCGTCGTTCCCGAGAAGCTTATCGACGCCGCATCTGCTATCTCCGGCTCCGGCCCCGCCTATTTCTTCATGATCGCGGAAGCACTTGAGGATTCGGCTGTCAGCCTTGGCTTGCCCCGTGAGACCGCCACGGCATTGGCGACCGCCACGGCTGAGGGTGCTGGCGCCATGCTTGCGCACTCCGGTAAGACGCCGGTGGAGCTTCGCGCAGGCGTGAGTTCCCCGGCGGGCACCACGGTGGCGGCGATCCGCGAGCTGGAGGAGTCCGGCGTGCGCGGGGCGTTCTACCGCGCGACCGAAGCTGCGGCATCGCGCGCCGGAGAGATTGGCAAGTAGCAAGTAGGGCCCCTCTCGGAAAATTTTTCGGCGCGGTGCCCGAGAAGCTATTTGTGCTGGCAGTGCAATTAGCGACACCAGTGAGCCGAGAAAGAACTGTGAAGAAAGTTAAAGTTTTCCGGCTTTTGAGTCGCATGTGACACGGGTTTCACGCTAGGCTGTTCTCGGCACGTGCGTGTACGTCCTGTGGGAGGGGAAGCCTACAGCGCGCCACAGTGCTGGAGGTTGATTAAACACATGGCAAATGAAGATAAAGGCAAGTTCCTGACCGTGGCCGAAGTCGCGGAAATCATGCGCGTTTCCAAGATGACGGTGTACCGCCTCGTTCACTCCGGTGAATTGCCGGCAGTGCGCGTGGGTCGCTCGTTCCGCGTGAACGAGACGGCTGTCAGCGAATACCTCGAATCCTCCGTCTACGACGTGGGATAAGCCCGTTATTTAGGGCTCATTTGCGGCGGTCCGCGCCGACATCCTGAAGAAATCGACCAGCCCTCGCGACGGCACTTTTTCGAAGTGCAGGTCAGGGGGTTTTTCCAGGTTCAGGCCTGGGGAGTGTGGTCGATTTTCTCACGGCATCTGGTGCGGGCCGCCGCTTTCGTCTGCCCGCAGGAGCAGGGCCCGGTTTTTGGTTTCGACCTGCCACAGCGGTAGAATTTTCGCAGTATTCGTGCCGTGCATCGAGATTTTCCTCGATTCTGGCCCGGGAGTGCACCCTGGGACGCGCCGCTGAACACGATGTTTCAGCCGGCGGATGCGGTAGGGAACTGTACGTACGACAGACGAAAAGTGAGGAAACCTAATGGGTTCTGTGATCAAGAAGCGCCGCAAGCGTATGTCCAAGAAGAAGCACCGCAAGATGCTTCGCCGTACCCGCGTTCAGCGTCGTAAGCTGGGCAAGTAAACCACGCCCAGAAGAAAAGCGCCCGATCTACTCCCTTTAAACCGAGGAGAAGGATCGGGCGCTTTTCTTATCGCTTGGAACGGCGGCGCCAGAAGAACGCACCGGCGGCGCCAGCGGCGAGTCCCGCGGGCAGCACCCAGCTGAACAGCAGACGGCGAACGGGGCGGTAGTCGCGGATGAGCCAGCCGTTCTCTTCGGCGTGCTTGCGCAGCTTGCTGTCCGGGTTGATCGCCACCGGCGTGCCCACCATGGACAGCATGGGAATGTCGTTGGCGGAATCGGAATATGCGGTGCACTCGGCCAGATCGAGGCCTTGAATGGCGGCGAGTGCGGCCACAGCGTGGGCCTTACCGGGGCCGTGGAGGATGTCACCGACGAGACGGCCGGTGAATTTCCCGTCCTTTTCTTCGGCGACGGTGCCCAGTGCGCCGGTGAAGCCCATCCGCGCGGCGAGGAACTGGCCGATCTGCACTGGGGTGGCGGAGACGAGCCAGACCTGTTCGCCGGCGGCGATGTGCATTCCGGCGAGCTCCCGGGTGCCGGCGTACGTCCGGTCGATCAGTCGGTCGTCGACGATGTCGCTGCACATTTCCTTCAGTGCGTCGACTTCCTGGCCTTTGACGAAGTTGAGCGCCATTTCGCGGCCTGAGCCCATGGCATCGGGCAGCTCCGAACCGAAGACGCGGTACTGGACCTGCGCGACGAGGTACGGGAAAATCTCGCCCAAGCTCAAGAATTTGCGGCGGAACAACTCGAAGCCGAGCAGGATCAGCGAGGAACCCTGGATCAGGGTGTTGTCCACGTCGAAGAAAGCGGCGGCGCTCGAGTGCTGCGGAATGTCAGGGTCGGGCGGGGTGAGCCGCATGCCGCCGGCATTCGCCGCGGCGCCGGACACAGAATCGACGCCCGTGGCGAACTGCTCGATGCCGATTCCGAAGGTCTCCTGGATCGCTGCTTCGGCGGCGGCTTCACCGGCGGCGCGCTGGTGGTCGTCGTCGATAGGCGGAAGCGCAGTCTCCTCGATGAAGCGGCGCAGATTGCCCCGTGAAATGGACCATTGTGCGAGGTAATCGCGGCCGGGGAGGGAACCGTTGTCGGGGCTCACGGCGGGGTGGTCTCCTTTGGAAGGGGGTGCGGGACAGGTAGCCTGATTAACCATCGTAAGCCTTCGCAGATGCGCATCGACGAGAAGGAGCCCCATATATGTCGCGCGGTGATACAGAACCCCAGTTGGTGGAAGTGATGGTCCGGCAGACCTGCGGTTCGTGCGCGCGCGTGGTGGAGCAGATCACCCCTGTCGTGAGTGCCGCCGGGGCACGGCTGGTGACGGTGGACGTGGACACCGACGACGAACTCGCGCTTGAGTACGGCGACCGGGTGCCGGTGATCGTCATCGACGGCGAGGAATTCGCCTGCTGGGAAGTGGATAATGATGAGCTCGCCGCAGAGCTGGAGGCACATCGCGGGTGACCCCGGAACGGCTGGGCGTTTGTGACCTGGTTGGATGCCGGGGGTAGTCTTTGGGTTGACTTGTGGCACGGTGCCTTTGCGCCGGATGCCCCAGTGAGCTGGTCTGGAGGAAGTTTTCGTGAGTGTTCTCGTGGTGGGCATGTCCCATCGCTCGGCGCCCGTTGCGCTGCTGGAGCGGCTGAGCATGGACGACGCCGTGCAGAACGAGGCCGGCGAGGTTTTCACGCAGCAGCCGAGCCTGTCTGAGGCGATGATCATCTCCACGTGCAACCGGCTCGAGGTGTACGCGGTCACGAATGCCTTCCACACGGGCGTCAACGACGTGCTGCGCGTGTTGGAGCGCTTCTCTGGCGTGGATGTCGCTGAGCTGCGCGGCTACCTGTACGTCCGCTACGCCGATGCTGCCGCCGAGCACCTCATGCGGGTCGCTTCCGGCCTGGACTCCATGGTGGTGGGGGAGCAGCAGATCATCGGGCAGGTGCGCGCGGCCTACCAAGATGCGGCGGAGCGCGGCACGATCGGCCCGGCGCTTCATGCGCTGGCGCAGTCGGCGCTGCACACCGGCAAGCGCATCCACACCGAGACGGCGATCGACGATGCCGGGGCGTCCATGGTGACCTTCGCGCTCGATGAGGCGATGAAGGCGATGGGTGCGGACACCCTCGAGGGGAAAACAGCGCTCGTGCTCGGCGCAGGCGCGATGTCGTCGCTCGCGGCGACGAATCTGGGCAAGCGTGGCGTGAGCCGGCTCATCCTGGCTAACCGCACCCGCTCCCGCGCGGAGCGCCTCGCTGAGCACGCGCGCGAGGCAGGCGTGGCCGCGGAGGTGGTCGATTTCTCGGCGCGGGCGGGCGCGTTGTCGCGCGTGGATATCGCTGTCTCCGCCACGGCGAGCGACGGCTTCACGCTCACGGCTGAAGACATTTCGGGTCCGGCGACACTGGTGGATTTGTCGCTGCCACGCGATATCGACGACGCGGTGGGGAAGCTGGACGGCGTCACCTTGATCAATATCGAGGCTTTGCATGCGAAGCTCGCAGACGGCGATGTCAATCCGGGCTCGACCGAGGAAGGCAGCGTGGCGCGCCGCCGCGCGGAGGAGATCGTCGCGCAGGAGATCGCCAATTTCAGCGGCGAGCAGCGCGTGCGCGATGTCGCGCCGATGGTCAAACAGCTGCGCGTCAATGCGGCGCAGACCGCGAAAGCGGAGCTGGATCGGTTGCGCTCGCGTTTGCCGCAGCTCGACGAGGACGAATTTGAAGAGGTCTCCCGCACGGTCAAGCGCGTGGTGGACAAGCTTCTTCACCAGCCGACAGTGAAGATCAAGGAGCTCGCGGCGTCGCCCGATGAGGTCAGCTACGAGATCGCCATCGAGGAATTATTCGGGCTCACCGGCGGCAAAGACACGACGACAGGGTTAGCCAGAGGCGACGCGACCGGCATCAAGTCCGCGGGCAGATTCGAGAAGAATTCGCTGTCCGGGTTCTGCGAGAAAGGAAACGAGCAGTGACGAACGCGAACGAGACCACGGTTGAGAAAGACAACGCTGGGCAGCGGATATTGCGCGTGGCCACGCGCGGTTCCAAGCTCGCGCAGACCCAGGCGGGGCACATGCGCGATGCGCTTATCGACGCCGGGTACCCCGCCGAGCTCACCATCGTCACCACCGCGGGCGACCTGAGCCAGGCGCCGGTGGAGCGCATCGGCGTCGGGGTGTTCACCACGGCGATCCGACAGGCGGTATTCGATAACGAGGCGGACGTGGCCGTTCACTCGTTCAAGGACTTGCCGACGGCGGATGAGCCGCGCACGCACCTGGTGATTCCGGCACGCGAGGACCGTCGTGAAGCGCTGATCGCTCGCGACGGGATGAAGCTTGCGGACCTGCCGGAGGGTGCGAAGGTGGGAACGTCTGCGCCGCGGCGCATCTCCCAGCTCAAGGCGATGCGCCCGGACCTGGATATCCGCCCGTTGCGCGGCAATATCGATTCGCGCATGGGACGTGTCACCAGCGGTGAGCTCGACGCAGTGGTGTTGGCCTTCGCGGGTCTGACCCGAGTGGGACTGGGCGGAAAAGCCACGCAGGTCTTCGACCCGGCTGAGTTCATGCCGGCGCCAGCCCAGGGTGCGTTGGCTGTGGAGTGCAGGGCAGACGACGAGTACGCGAGGGCGGCCGTCGATAAGCTTGTCAGTGCTCAGGACACGAAATGCGCGATGGCCGAGCGGACGGTGCTCGCTGAGCTCGAGGCGGGCTGCACAGCGCCGGTCGCTTCGAGTGCGACGATCGACGGGGAGCAGATCACGCTGCGTGGCGGCGTATTCGCGTTGGACGGTTCCGCGCAGCTCGTCGAGGAAGCAACGGGCACCGACCCGGTCGAGCTCGGCCGCGAGGTGGCGAAAAAGCTTTTCGACGGCGGCGCCGCCCGCTTCCTCTAAACGCCGTTTCCCGCGGTAATTTCTTGAAATCGCGCTACTAAATTAAGGTGTAGTTACCATACGCCGTCAGCGCCGCTTCCCATCTGGTCCCCCTTGCGTGTTTCCGGGGGTCTCAAGCAGGCGCGATGCGCACCTTTGTAAGTAAGAATTGTCGCGATCTGCCTAGAAAAGATTTGAGTCAATGACGAGTGCTGCCATGCCGCTTTCCGCGGACGAAAACGCGTCTGCAACCTCTGTGGAGGTGAACGTGCCGAAGGGGAAAGTGATTTTCGTCGGTGCAGGTCCGGGCAACCCGGATTTGCTCACTATTCGCGCCCGCGAAGTTCTCGAGCGCAATGCCGTCGCAGTGGTCGACCCGGCCGTCTCCGCTGGTGTGCGGGAGGTCGTCGGTGCCGGTCTGCCCGTGCCGGAGGACAAGCGGAAGGCCGCGGAGAAGGCCTACGAGGAAATGTGCGCGAAGGCGAAGGAAGCGGGAGCCCGACGCAAGCCGCCGCGCCCGGCGGGCCCGACGGCTGCGGAACTCAGCGACGCCGCGCCGCAGGGCGAAGGCATTGTCGCCCCGCTGGAAACCGCGCTGGGTGAGGCAGCTGCCGCCATCGACCGCGGGGAAGCGGGCGACGGTGATGTGATCCGTCTAGTGGCGGGCAACCCGCTGACCCGCAACGCGATCATGGAGGAGATCTCCGCCGTGGCCGCTGCCGGCCTGGAATTCCAGGTCGTGCCGGGCATGTCCCTGCCGTCGACCGTGCCGTCTTTCGCCGGCATCGGTCTCGGTTCCACGTACACGGAGGCCGACCTGGGCAATGAGCCTGTGGACTGGGACGGCCTGGCTGCCGCCCCGCAGCCGCTGGTTCTCCAGGGCGAGGCCCGCCACCTGCCGGTCATCGCTGATGAGCTCACCGCGCGCGGATATGCGCCGACGACGCCGCTGACCGTCACTGTCAATGGCACGACGCGTCTGCAGCGCACATTCGACGCGACGCTGGGGACAGTGGGCAAGCTCGACGCAGACCTGGACGGCACCCTCGTGGTCACCATCGGCACCGCTGTGGACGACCGCTCGAAGTACTCCTGGTGGGAGAACCGCCCGCTGTACGGCTGGCGCGTGCTCGTCCCGCGTGCAAAGGAGCAGGCGGGGCCGATGAATGCCCGCCTGACCTCCTACGGCGCGATCCCGCAATCCGTGCCGACGATCTCGATGGAAGCCCCGCGCAACCCGGCCCAGATGGACCGTGCGATCAAGGGCATCGTCGAGGGCCGCTACCAGTGGATCGTGTTCACGTCCGTCAACGGTGTGAATGCCGTGTGGGACAAATTCGAGGAGCTGGGCTTGGACGCGCGCTCATTCGCAGGCGTGCACCTCGCGGCCGTGGGCGGCAAGACCGCCGACGCGATCCGCGCCCGCGGCATGTTCCCGGAGCTGCTCCCGCACCGCACGAAGCAGAACGCGCAGGGTCTCGTGGATGTCTTCCCGGAATATGTCGAGGAGATCGACCCGGTGGGACGCGTGCTGCTGCCGCGCGCCGATATCGGCACCGATGTGCTTGTCGACGGCCTGCTGGAGAAGGGCTGGGAGGTCGACGACGTGGTCGCCTACCGCACCGTCCGCGCCGCGCCGCCCGCACCGGAAGTGCGCGACATGATCAAGACCGGCGGCTTCGACGCCGTCTGCTTCACCTCGGCATCCACGGTAAAGAACCTCGTGGGTATCGCGGGCAAGCCGCACGCGCGCACCATCATCGCGTGCATCGGCCCGATGGCCGCGGCAGAGGCGAAGGAGCAGGGGCTGCGTGTCGACGTCGTGCCCGAGGTCGCTGACGTGCCCTCGCTTGTCGACGCTTTGGCCGAGCATGTCGCCGGACTCCGCGCCGCAGGCCAGTTGCCGCCGCCGCGCAAAAAGCGTCGCTCGCGTCGTTCCTAAAACTGCATTCGGTCAGCCATTTTTGCCTGCACCCCGAAGTTCCTAATATGGGGTGCGTGTCTGATTCAGCTTTGAACCCCCAGAATGCTGGTCCCGTGCGTCGTCCGCGTCGGCTGCGCCGCAGCCCCGTGATGCGCGCGATGGTCGCCGAGACCCAGCTGCACCCGACGGATTTCATCCTGCCGCTGTTCATCGCCGACGATTTGGGCGAGCACGGCGAGCGTCGCGAGATCCCCTCGATGCCGGGCGTCTACCAGCACAGCATGGACTCCCTGGTGGAGATCTGCCGCGAAGCAGTCGACCTCGGCATTCCCTGCGTGGACCTGTTCGGTGTGCCGCTCGACGAGGACAAGGACGCGGAAGGCTCCCAGGCCTGGGCCGCTGACGGCATTTTGAACCGTGCGCTTGCCCGCCTACGCGCAGAATTCGGCGAGGACCTGCTGATCATGGCCGACACCTGCCTGGACGAATTCACCGACCACGGCCACTGCGGCGTCGTGGTCACTGACGCCCACGGCAACGATGTGGTGGATAACGACGCCACGCTGCCGCTCTACGCCAAGATGGCGGTCTCGCAGGCGGAAGCCGGCGCGCACATTGTCAGCCCCTCGGGAATGATGGACGGCCAGATCGAGGTCATCCGTGAAGCACTCGATAACGCTGGCTACCAGGATGTGGCCATCATGGCCTATTCCGCGAAATACGCCTCGGCGTTCTTTGGGCCGTTCCGCGATGCCGTCGGCTCCTCGCTGACCGGCGACCGCCGCACCTACCAGCAGGACCCGGCGAATATTCGCGAGTCCCTGCTCGAGGTGGAGCTCGACCTCGCAGAAGGCACGGACTTCGTCATGGTCAAGCCCGCCCTGCCGTACTTGGACGTGCTGGCCAAGATCGCGGAAATGTCCCCTGTGCCAGTGGCGGCCTACCAGGTCTCCGGCGAGTACGCGATGATCCAAGCTGCCGGCGCCAACGGGTGGACTGACCGCGATGCCACCATGATGGAGGCGCTTAAGTCCATCAAGCGCGCTGGTGCCGACCAGATCTTCACCTACTTCGCCCTCGACGCGGCACGCATTCTCACTGGCCGCGAGGACAAGGCGGGGCAGCGATGACCGTGCCTAATCCCGGAATGATGCCGGTGGGAAATGCGGGGGACAAGGGGGCGTCGACAAGCGGAAAGCGTGACGCGCACGACCCGCACAAACCCCCGGAGGCCGTGCGCTACCTGCTTCTTGCGTGGGCGGTCATGATCGGCGCCGAGCTCGTGCACCAACTCTTCGGCGTGGCCATGGCGCTGCTTGATCCGACGGCGCTGATGGAATCCGCGCGCGAGGCGAATAAGTCCGTCGGTGGCGCGGAAGCCGTGAGCGACGACCAAGTCAAGCTGATCGTCTACATCGCGATCGTGCTGATGGGGCTGTTCGCGCTCGCCGTTGTCTTGCTGCTTGCGCTGGCGCTGAAAGCGATCGCGCGGCGGAAGAAATGGGCCCAGAATGCCACCATGCTGCTGACGGTGTTCTCCGGCTATTTCCTGCTGCGCATGATCACCGTCTTCCTCGTCGTTGGCGCGCATACCGACGGGATTCCTACTGCGGTGGTGGCGCTTGACGGCATCATCCAGATCATCGCCGGTGTCGCCGGAATCTGCGGCCTCATCTTCGCCCAGCAGGACGAAGCCAAGAAGTGGATTGCCAAGCAAGATGCTAAAGGCGGACGCGGCCATCATAATGATTCCAGTCCTGTTTGAACCTGATCGGAAGTCACACGACCATGGCCGGAATGTTCCCCACGATGCTCAGCCACCCGGACGACGCGAACCGTCGCAGCTCTGCCGGGCAGGCTGGCGATGAATGGCCGCGGCCGCTACAGATCGGCTTCTACCTGATCTGCGCCGCGGCTGTACTCATGTTGCTCAGCGCAATGACCCTGCTCAGCCAGGGCCTTCCCGACGGGATCGACGAATCCCTGCGCGGGTATTTCATGACCAATATGCGCGTCGCTGCTTTCGGCAACATCATCTTGGCCGTGCTGCTGGTCTCCGCCGCGTCGTTCTTCCGCCAGGGCAGCCGCTCCGCGCGCCGCTGGGCCAGCGTGTTCATCGGCTTGGCGCTCTTTCTCAACCTGGCTGCATTTTTGACGAAGGTTCTCTCGCTCTGGGCGGCCATGTCCATCGTCATTGCGCTGGCTTTCGGCCTGTTCTTCACCTTCCGGCCGGACTCCAACGCGTTCGTGGATAAGATGAGCCCGCGATTTTAATGTCGCTCTGCGAGCCCACAATGCGGGGTTGGGGGAGCGAACAGTGTTGACCGACTAAAGACGAATTGATCATGGCCGAGCACGGAAAGGGGTGAGACGACATGGCACACAGCGAAGACGACATCCGCGACCCGGACACCAGCGGATTTTTAGGCAAGGAATCGATCCGCCAGACAGCGGAAAATGCCGAAATTGCTGCGAATACCAGCACGATCGGCCCAGACTCCGACCGCTCCGACAACTCCGATGACTCCGACAACGCCGAGACCTCCGGCGACGGGGAGCAAGACAACGCTGAAGATAGCGGGGACTTCGCTACTTACGACGACAAAGACTCGGCGTCTGCCCCGGCGGAGCCGGAGGAAGCGACCGGCAATTATGAAGTCGCTGAAGGGATCGATTCCGCTGATTCATCGGAGTCGAGCGCGCTGGGCCGCTCCATCGAGGACGCGCACGAGGCCGCGCGCAAGGCGGGCTTCGCCATCGGCGACGAGCCGGACAGCTCGGACCACTCCGGGTGGGCGGCTGTCGGTGTCGGTGACCTGCCGGACCGCCCGCACGTCTCTTACTCGTTCTTGCTCGAGGACCTTCCTGCTGTTCCGGACGTGAACGAAGTCGAGGAGGCGGTGGAAGAACTCGACGGAGTCCAGTGCCGCATTGTCTACCCCAGTTCCACCGCGTGGGTGACGGCGCCGGACACGATGAGCCCCATGGTGATCTTGGAGGCCATCGCCGCCCAAGGAATCTCAGCGACGATGTCGGAGACGTCCCTGCTGCGTTATGCGGCGCGGGCGCAGACAGCCGAGCACCATACCCGCCGCAAGCCGGTAAAGGACATGCCCAGCCGCATGCGCCGGCGCCGCCGCCTGGCCGCCCGCTCGATGGATAAGGCGCGCCGGGCAGGATACGGCCAGCCCCGGCAGGAGCACAAGCACGACGACGTGCTGTACACCGCCCGCGACCTGGTCACCCCGGCGCGCATGTGGTTGGCGCTGGTGCTCACCATCCCGGTGCTGGTGATGGCGTATTTCGAACCGGCGCAATTCGACGGCTGGCAGTGGGTGTCGCTGGCGTTGGCCACCCCGGTTGTCACGTGGTGCGCATTGCCGTTCCACCGCGCGATGCTCGGCGGTGTGCGGCGCGGCATCGCGGCGCTCGACGGCGCGAGTTCGACCGCGGCGATCATCGCGTATGTGTGGTCGGCCGCGGTCATCGCATTCGCTCCGACGGGCCATCGCGGCTGGCATTCCACATTCTCCTGGTTCGCCTTCGCGCCGGGCACGGCCGACGGCCCGGAGCTCTTCCTCGATGTCGCCTGCGGCATCACGACGCTGCTGCTCATCGGGCGGCGGTACTCGATCCGCGCGCGCACATTGCTTATCGACGAACTCACCGACGCCACTGTCTCTCCCGACACCGAGTACATCCGCATCAGTAAAAGGCGCGGCGGCGCGGACTGTGCCGAGGAGATGATCCCGGTCTCGGAGATCAACCGCGGCGATGACATTGTCGTGCATGCGGGGGAGACCATCCCGGTGGACGGCAAGATCATGGGTGGCCGTGCACTGCTGGAGCCGGGCTTGATCGACGTGCACGAGCCGATGGACGTCAAGGTCGGTTCGGTCGTCTACTCCGGAACCGTGATCCGCGAGGGCGAGATCAAGGTTCGTGCGCAGCGCACCGGCCACGCCACCCGTTGGCAGGCGGTGCACCACTGGCTGACCGATGTGGAGCGCCGCCAGCGCTACGCGTCCGTGCAGTACGCCCGCGCAGCGGCGCTGCTTTTGCCGGTGGCGATGACCGTGGCGTTTTTCAGTTTCATCCTGTGGGGTTTGATCGCCCAGGATTACAACGCCGCGTTACGCACCGCTTTGGCGGTGCTGTCCGGTGTCGCCCCGCCGGCGCTCGCCCTGTCACCGGCTCTGGCGCGGCGGTTGGGTGTCGAGTCCGCCGCCCGCAACGGCATTCTCGTGCGCGACGGCGAGACGCTGCGCGCACTGGAAGATGTGGACACAGTCGTGTTCAACCGTGTGGGTACGCTGGCGAAACCGAAGATGTTCATCGAGTCCGTCACGGCCCTGGAAGGGGAGAGCGAGGAAATGGTGCTGCGCATCGCCGGTGCGCTGTCCATGGAATCGTCCCACCCGGCGTCCCGCGCTCTGGTGCACGGGGCGCGTGAGGCTCGTTCCCAGTCGGATGATGACCCGCATATGCCTGTGCGCTACGAGCTGGTCCACATGGACCAGCACCCCAGCGGCGACATGGCGGGCAGGATCTCGATGATCTATGTCGACGAGGAAGGCCACGAGACTGCCACCCAGGTGGATGCGCAGCTGTGGCGTCCAGTGAACTTGTCCAACCTGCACGGCGCTTTGGCCGTGGCGGCCACATCCGGCGGCACCCCTGTGGTGGTGAGTTGGAAGGGCAAGAACCGTGGCGTGATTACGCTGTTCGACCCGTTCAAGGACGATGCCGATGCAGCTGTCATGGCCCTGGAGTCACGCGGGCTGGAGACGGTGATGCTCACACGCGACACGTATCCCGTCGCGCGTCGCTATGCCGATTACCTGGGTGTGTCCACGGTGCTGGCCGGCATCATGCACGACCGCAAGCCGGGCGCGATCCGCAATCTCCGCGCGGGCGGTGCGCGCGTGGCTGCGGTCGGCGATAACACCATCACGGATGCGCTGCGGGCGGCGAATGTCAGTTTGATGTACGCCACCGCCGACGATATTGAGACCGGTCAGCAGCGCCGCCGTAGGCTGTCTGCGGTCCTGTTGCGCAACGACGTCATGGCGGTGCCGCAGTTGATCGTTCACGCGCAGCGCGTCGGCGCGATCATCGACCGGAACCAGGTTCTGGCATGGGGATACAACATCGCGGTGCTCGTCGCCGCGGTGGCCGGTGTGATCCCGCCGATCGTCGCGACGGTGCTCATGCTCGGTGCCTCCTTGCTCATCGAAGTGCTGTCGATGCGTGCGCGACGTTTCCCCCGGATCAACCGGTTGTGACACCTGTGGCACCGATGGGCCACAATGGACTGCATGACCCGACGTGAGCTGAATCAAGCCCCCATTGTGGAGGCCGCTTATGGCCGCACGCCGTCGCGAACCCCGGTGTGGTTCATGCGGCAGGCTGGCCGTTCCCTACCGGAATACCGCGAAGTGCGCGAAGGCATCGCCATGCTGGACTCGTGCTTCATGCCGGAGCTGCTCGCGGAGATCACGCTGCAGCCGGTGCGCCGCCACGATGTGGATGCCGCGATTCTGTTCTCCGATATCGTCGTGCCGCTCAAGGCTGCCGGCGTGGACGTGGAGATCGTGCCGGGCCGCGGCCCGGTGATGAGCACACCGATCCGCACGAAGGAGGATGTGGCCAACCTGCCGGTCCTCGACCACGAGGTCGATGAGGTCGCTCAAGGCATCAGCCACATTCTCGACGAGCTGAATGACGCCCAGGCGCTCATCGGTTTCGTGGGCGCGCCGTTCACGCTGGCCAGCTACCTCGTCGAGGGTGGGCCGAGCAAGAACCACGAGAAGACCAAAGCCATGATGCACGACCATCCGGACACGTGGCACGAGCTGATGCGCCGCCTGGTGCCCACGATCACGGCGTTCTTGCGCACGCAGGTCACTGCGGGCATCGACGCGATGCAGCTCTTCGATTCCTGGGCAGGCTTCCTCACCGAGGCCGATTACCGCCGCCACGTGCTGCCGTATTCCACGGAGATCCTGGAAACCGTCGCGGGCGAGATCCCCCGCATTCACTTCGGCGTGTCCACGGGCGAGCTGCTCGGTGCCATGTCGGAGGCGGGAAGCGAGGTCATGGGCGTCGATTGGCGTGTTCCGCTCGACCGCGCCGCGGAGCGTTTCGCGTCGCCGCGCGTACTGCAGGGCAACCTCGATCCGGCGATGCTCTTTGCCGGTGCGGACGTCGTCCGCGAGGAGGTCGTACGGATCAAGGCCGAGGCCGCTCGCGCGATTGAGGCTGGCACCGCCACGGGCCATATCTTCAACCTCGGCCACGGCGTGCTGCCCACCACTGATGCTGAGGCCATCACCGAAGCTGTGCGCATTATTCACGAGGAGAGCTAATGAAAATCGCCATTATCGGCGCAGGACTCGCTGGACTCACCGCCGCGTACGAACTCCGCGGTACGGATACGAAGGTCGATGTCTACGAAGCCACCGACCGGATCGGCGGCAAGCTGCACACCGTCGCCTTCGAGGGCGGCCCGACGGACATGGGTGCCGAAGCGTTCATGGCGCGGCGCCAAGACGCAGTGGATTTCTTCACCGAGCTCGGCCTGAAAGATTCGCTGGTGGAGCCGTCCGGCCTGCGTTCGCTCGTGTGGGTCGATGGGCAAGCGCGCCAGCTGCCCACCGGCGGAATCATGGGCATCCCGGGGAGCTCGGAGAGCGTCGCGCATCTCGTGTCCGACGAAACAGCGAAGCTTATCGACGAAGAATCCTCCCACCCCGGCTTCACCTGGCCCGCGGAAGGCGACCTGAATGTCGGCGCGCTAGTGCGTGAGCGCTACGGCGACGAGGTGGTGGACAATATCGTGTCTGCGCTACTCGGCGGAGTGTATTCCTGCACAGCCGACGACCTTGGCGTGCGTGCGACGATCCCGCAGCTGGCCGCTGAATTCGACCGCCTCGCCGCCGAATCGCCAGACCGCACCGTCCACCTGTCCACCGCGGTGCAGAACTTGGAAGAACAGCAGGCCAAAAAGCGCAAGGAGCTGCCCACCGGCCACGGTGCCGTGTTCAACGCCTTCCGCGACGGCTATCAGGAGGTCTACGAGACCCTGGCGGAGAAATCCGGTGCGGATATCTACATCGACGCGTTCATCTCCGCGATCGAGCGGGTCGAAACTGGCTTCCGCCTCAAAGGCGGCCAGGACACCGTCTACGACCACGTGATCCTCGCGGTCCCGGCACCGACGGCAGCTCTCTTGCTCAAGCAGATCGCACCGGAGGCATCCACGACGCTGTCTGGAGTGAAGCTGGCTAATTCGGTCGTGGTGGGCATGCGCTTTGCCACCGACGAGGGCCTTCCGGAGAATTCCGGGGTCCTCGTCGCCACCGGTGCCGGGGACGTGAAAACCAAGGCGTTCACCTTCTCGTCGCGCAAGTGGCCGCACCTTGCAGAGCGCGGCGGCGCGCTCGTCCGGGCGAGCTTCGGCCGCTTCGGCGACGATATCGCCATCCGCGCCGACGAGGACGACCTCGTCGACTGGGCACTCGATGACCTCGCCACCATCACCGGTTTCGGCGGCCGCGAAGCAGGACTGGAGGAGATCTACGTCCAGCGCTGGTTCGGTGGTCTCCCACGCTTCGATGAGAGGCATGTGCAGGTGGTGGCGGACGTCGAGAAGCAGCTTGCTGATGTCGACGGAATCTCCGCCACCGGTGCCTGGGCCGGTGGCGTCGGCGTGCCCGCGGTGATCGCGCATGCACGCAAGGTGGCGCAGGCGCTGGCGCGCTGACACTTCGCGGCATCGACGCGGTAGGTTAATGAACCATGTCGTCGACCAGCAACGAAGAACACCAGCCGATACCGGGACACGAACCAGCTGATCAGCCTGCAAATCAGCCCACCGGCGGTGAGCCTGCCGCCAACGAAGCGGAACGCGAATGGTGGGAAGAACCCGGCATGCCGTGGAATTCCAAGCCCACCAAAGAGGACTACTGGTGCCTGGGCTGGTTCGGCTTCGTCGGCATCTTCGGCTTGGCGCTGATCCCACTGCGCGCGTGGCTGCTGGGCCTGGAACCGCCCATCCTGCTGGCGCTGACCGGCTCCCGCATCGGCGCCGCGTCCACGGGTGCGCTCGCCTCGATCGGGGAGGCCTCAGGCTGGATCTGGTACGTGCTCATCGGCTCGCTCATGGCGATCAAATTCGACTGGGTTTACTGGTGGGCCGGCAAGCTCTGGGGCCGCGGCATGCTCGAGGTGCAGGCGGAGAATTCCCCGCGCATGGGCAAGAATATCGACCGGGTTGAACGCTGGTTCCACAAACTCGGCTGGCTGGCCATCTTCCTCGCCTACCTGCCCATTCCGCTGCCGATCAAGTTCGTCGTGCTCGTTCTCACCGGCGCGACGGGCATGCCGTGGCAGAAGATGCTCCTCCTCGACTTTTTGTCCAAGACCGCGTGGACGCTGCTGTACTTCTGGCTCGGTTGGATGATCGGCGACCCCGTCGTCTACGTGCTCGAGCAGTACGCGAAGGTCGCCAACTGGATCGCGATCGGCCTGCTGATCTTCGTCTTCATCGGCATCTTCCGCCGCCAGTCGAAGAACGAGTCGAAGGCCTAGCCACCGCCGTGCTACCGGCTCGCGGCGGTGGGGGAGGTGCCGGCGCGTTCGAGGACCTCGTCGTGGAGATAGATGCGGATGAGGTTCAGGACGTCTTCGTCCTTGGCACCGGCGATTGCGTCTGCAATATTCGTCACCGAGTCATCGGGGGACATGTTCAACTCGGCGGCGATGCGGCGGTCGAGGGAGCGTTCGGTACGTGTCGGCTGGTGGGTGCGGGCGGTGCTGACCCAGTAGACGGTCATGGACAGCACTGAGGCGGCCACCGAAGAAATCAGCATGCCGATCCACGCTTTGACCCCGAAGTGCGTGAAGCCTAGCGTCATCGCGCCGGCGAGCAGCGAAGGGAAGACGAGCATCTTCTGCGACGTGAAAAGTGCCGGGATCTTGCCCAGCACCACGTCGCGGACGAGCGCGCCGCCTGTGGAGGTGATCACGGCGAGCAGGAGTGCGGCGATCCACGACAGATCGTTGACGATCGCGTGGGTCGCGCCCACCACCGACCACACACCGACAGTGACCACGTCGAGGTAGAAGCGGACCTGGTCCCACAGCGCGCCCTCAATTTGGACGAAGAAGGCGATCGCGGCGCCGATGACCGCGATGATGAGATACCAGGGGGATTGGAGGGCGGCAGCCGGACCGTTGCTGAGCAAGCAGTCGCGGATGAGGCCGCCGGCGAGGGAAGAGATCAGGGCGATGAAGCCGAAACCGACCACATCGAAGTTCATGTTCTTGGCCACTGACCCGCCGACCATGGCGGCGAGCAGGACACCGGTGTATTCGAGGATGTAATAAAAAGTGCCGAAGTCATTCACCCCGGCGATCCTAAAAGACCGCCGGGGGCTTAGCTACAGATGCAGCTGGACGTGCCGGGCACCGTCCTGGGCACTCGTGGCGTAGATCGTGGGCACAGGGAAACCGCCGGCGTGGGTGGCCTTTTCAATGGCGGCGGCGACAGCTTCGGTGCGGTCATCCGGGCACAGAGCGATGATGGAGCCGCCGAAGCCGCCGCCGGTGATGCGGGACCCGATGGCACCGGCGCCAACTGCAGCGCGGACGGCGGTCTCGAGGGCGGCGGGGACGATCTCGTAGTCATCGCGAAGCGATACGTGGCTGTCATTCATCAGTTCGCCGAAACGCTCGATATCGCCGGCTTTGAGCGCCGCGACGGCCTCGATGGTGCGGGCGGTCTCGGAGTGGACGTGGCGCACACGGCGGCGCACCACCTCGGGGTCGTTGCCGAGGGCCTCGTCGGGGTTCTCAGCGGCCCAGGAAACGGCGCGCTCGACCACGTCATCCTCACGGAAGGTGCAGGAGAGGGCGGCTGCGGCGGCGTCGATAAGCCCGCGCCTGGAGCTGTATTCGCCGGTGGCGTGGGAGTGTTCGACGCGGCTGTCGGAGACAAGCAGCGTGTAGCCCTCGAGCGCGCACGGCACCTGCTCGTGGGTGCCGTCGAGGAAGTCGAGGGCCAGTGCGTAGCCCGCGCGGCCGCGCACGACTGCGTTCTGGTCCAGCCCGCCGGTATTTGCGCCGACGTAGAAATTCTCCGCGCGCATCGTCGCGGCGATGAGGTCCTCGTCGCTGGTGCCCAGCTCATACAGGTCGCGGGCGGCGGTGCCGACGGCGCACTCGAGTGCCGCGGAGCTGGACAGACCCGAACCGAGCGGGACGTCGGAGACCACCGCGATATCCATCCCGCCGGCGCCCAGAGCGTGGACCGTGCCCGCGATGTACCCGCGCCAGTCGGGCACGATGCCGGGCTGGGCGTCGGGGGCGTTGGCGGCGGCGTCGAGGTCAGCAAGCGTGACAGAGGCATCGAGCAGCTCGCCGTTCGGTGCCTGCGACAGCATATGCAGGACACCGTCGGAACGCTTGCGCGCGGCGACTGCGGTGGCCATCGTGGTGGCGAACGGCAGGCACACGCCGAAGGCGTAGTCGACATGGTCGCCGATCAAATTCACGCGGCCCGGGGCGACCCAGGTGCCGGTGGCCTCCGCCGCATCGGGGCCGGCCTGTTCGACGAGGAAGTCGCGGGCAGCGGCGGCGAGCTCTTCGGGCGAACGGGTGGCGGGAACGATCATGTGTAGTGCTCCTTGATGGTGGCGGCGATGGTCTCTGGGGTGGTGTCGTTGATCCACGCACCCATGCCGGACTCGCTGCCGGCGAGGTACTTCATGCGGTTCGGCGAACGCATCAGCGAGAACAGCTGCAGGTGGAAGCGGCCGTCGGCGGGCGTATCGACGGGCGCCTGGTTCCACGAAGCGATGTACGGCGTGCGGTCCACGCCCTCGAAGAACTGGTCGACGGCGGCGAAGAGCCTGTGGCAGATTCCCGCCAGATCATCCCGTTCTTCCTCGGTGAGCTCGGCGAAATTCGGCACGGCGCGTTTCGCCATCACCATGACCTCCAGCGGCCATTTCGCGGCGGCGGGAGTGAATACGCAAAAGTGCTCGGAATCGTCGATCACGCGGGTGGCGGCGCGCAATTCGGCGGCGAGGAGGTCGTCGAAAAGCTCGGTGCCGTGCGCTTTGCGGTGCTCACGCGCGTGCCGGGCGATCGCGGCGGTGCGTGGCGGCACGAAGGGGTAGGAGTAGATCTGCCCGTGTGGGTGGTGCAGTGTCACACCGATTTCCTCCCCGCGGTTTTCAAAGGGGAAGACGGCCTTCACCTCGTCGATGGCGGAAAGTTCGGCGGTGCGGTGGGCCCAGACGTCGATAAGCATGCGCTTGCGCTCGAGCGGAAGGTCCGTGAACGAGCCGTCCGCGTCGGGCGTGAAACACACGACCTCGCAGCGGGAGAGCGCCGGAGCGCGCTGGAAGAGGTCCTCGCCGTCGACGCGCGGATCGTAATCGTCCGCGATCGTTTGGCGCATGCTTAACGACGGAAACCGGTTCTCGAACACCGCCACCTGGTAATCCGCCTCCGGGATCTCGCTCGGCTTCTGGCCCGGGCGCGTCGGCGCCAACGGGTCCTCATTCGCCGGCGGGAGGAATGTGCGGTTCTGGCGGTGCGCGGCGTAGATCGCCCATTCGCCCGTCAACGGGTCGCGGCGCAGCCACGACTCGGTTTCCACCTGCGGCAAGCCGCGCTCATCGACGGCGGTGCGGTCGGGGGTGCCGGGCTCGTCGAAATAGATGAGCTCGCGGCCGTCGGACAGTCTCGTGCGGGTGATCTTGAGATTGCTCATTTAGTCGGTGGCTTCCAAAGTCTCGGGGTCGAAGGAGATCGGACGGAACCGTGCCCACACGAAGAAGATCGCCGCGGACACGGCCAGCGCGATGCCCACCCACAGGTTATCGCTCGCGTTCTTCGCGGCGCCGGTGTCGGCATTCACCCCCGGGTCGAGAAAGAAAGAGCAGATGATCAGGACGATGCCGTAGAAGCCCAGCAGTGCGCCGATGACATTGCGGATATCAAAGGCGTCGGTGGCTGAATTCACCTCCGGCTGGTCGGGCTGTGGTGTATTCGCGGAGTCGTGCCCGCGGGAAATCGAAGTAGTCATGCGAATCAAATCCTTTGCTTGATGGGGAATCTGCGGCCGCGGGAGGTCACAGGAACACCAGGTTCAAGGCCACGACGAGGACACCGGCGATGATGCCCAGCGGGACGGTGCGCTGGAACCAGGGGAGGGCAGCCTCGGAGGCGTCGACAAGCTGGTCCTGCGGGGTGACGCTGCGAACGAAACCGACGAGCTCCTTGTCCGGCTTCGGCGCGGTGAACATCGAGACAATGACACTGACGGCGATATCCACGACGAATGCCAGCGAAGCAGCGACGAATGCGGTGCCCTGGCCCGGCAGTGTGACCACGGGGTTCTCGCCAAGGGACAGCGCCCAGAAGCAGATCGCTGCAGCGGTGCCGGCGACCAGGCCGGACCAGCCAGCATGCGGTGTCATGCGCTTCCAGAACATACCGAGGATGAACGTGGCGAACAGCGGGGCGTTGAAGAAGCCGAACAACGTCTGCAGGTAGTCCATGATATTGCCGAAATTCGCGGCCAGCAGCGCGGTGAACACGGCGATCACGGTCGCACCCACGGTGGCCAGGCGGCCGACGCGCAGGTAGTAGTCGTCCTCTTTGTCCTTGACCACGTAGGTCTGCCACAGGTCGTAGCTGAACACGGTGTTGAACGACGAGATATTCGCAGCCATGCCCGCCATGAACGCTGCGAGCAGGCCAGCGATGCCGACACCCAGCAGGCCGTTCGGGAGCAGATCCCGCATGAGGTACAGCACGGCGTCATTCGGGTTGGCGGCCCCCTCCATGATCGGGGTCACCAGGACGGAAGCGATCATGCCGGGCACGACCACGATGAACGGGATGAACATCTTCGGGAACGCGCCGATGATCGGGGTCTTGCGGGCCGAAGCGAGCGAATCGGAGGCCATAGCGCGCTGCACCTCGACGAAGTTCGTGGTCCAGTAACCGAAGGACAGCACAAAGCCCAGACCGAAGACGATGCCCACCACGGACCACACCGGATGCTCGAAGCCGGACAAGCCCTGCCCCGGCCATGCGGAGAAGTGCGTCGGGTCGTTGATCTGCTCCTTCAGGCCGTTCCAGCCGCCGACGTGGCGCAGGCCGATGATGGTCAGCGGCAGCAGGGCGGCGACGATGACGAAGAACTGCAGGACCTCGTTGTAGATCGCCGCGGACAGGCCGCCGAGCGTGATGTACGCCAGAACGATCACGGCGGCGACGACGAGCGTGGCCCACAGTGGCCAACCCAGTAGTGCCTCAACGACAGTGGCCAGAAGGAACAGGTTCACACCGGCGATGAGAAGCTGCGCGATCGCGAAGGACAGCGCGTTGACGAGGTGCGCCGCGGGGCCGAAGCGCTTGAGCATGAACTCCGGCACGGAGCGGACCTTGGAGCCGTAGTAGAACGGCATCATCACAATGCCCAAGAAGATCATGGCGGGCACGGCGCCGATCCAGAAATAGTGCATGGTCTGCACGCCGTATTCCACACCGTTGGCGGACATGCCGATGATCTCCACCGCACCCAAGTTGGCGGAAATGAAGGCCAGGCCGGTGATCCACGCGGGCAGGCCGCGGCCGGAAAGGAAGAAGTCGATGGAGGACGACACTCCCCGTTTCGCAGCCCAGCCAATGCCTAAGACAAAGACGAAGAAGACTGCGACGAGCAGGTAGTCGACCCAGGAGGCATCGAGCCGCAAGGCTGTATCCATGTGCAGGGGACTCTCTTTCTAGTTTTCGGAAGTGATGGCCCGCACCGACCAGCCCACCGTGAGGCGGGCGCCGGGGTCGAGCACGGTCAGGCCCTCGCCGGTGGCGAGGGCATTCGGGGGAGCGGTCATCGGTTCGACGGCCACATGGCGTTCCGGGGAGGTGAAGATCTGGGTCCACGGCAGATTCGCCGTGGCGGCCAGCTCCACGCCGGTCCCGGAGGCGTTCACCAACCGCGCGATGCGGGGCTGGTCGGCGACGGGGTCGAAGCCGGCGTCGTCAAGCCACATATCGCGCATCCGGATGGGACTGTGCGGCCAGGGCTCGCGCGCCCCGGCGGGGATGTTGTACTCATTCAGCGGCTGACGCTCGGCGATGGTGTGGTGCAGGGTGCACTCGTCGAGCGGCGCCCCTTGCGCATCCAGGTAGGTGTGCACGCCGAGCGCGCACGGCGCCGGTTCATCCGCGAGGTTCACCGCAGTCATGGATGCCTCGAGACCGGAATCGGTAAGCGCGTAGTGCACGGAGAGCTCGATCGGCCACGGCCAGCCGGGCTCGGGTCCGAGAACTGTGCGTAATGTCACTTCGTCCGGTGCCGTTTCGGGGGCATTTTCTGTCTGCGGGGCATGGATTTCGAAAAGTCGCTTCAGCGTGAAGCCGTGCAGGGCGTGGCCCAGCGACGGCTCCGTCACCGCGAGTTCGCGCCGCGTTCCGCCGAAGACATAGGTCGCGTCGGCGACGCGGTTCGGCCACGGCGCAAGCACGACATTCGCGGCTTGCGGCGGGTGCGTGCCCTGCGCAAAAGTGCGCAGCAGCGGGCGCGAGTCCACCGTCAGTTCGCGCACAGCAGCGCCCGATGCGGAGACTGTTGCCCTCACCGCGCCGCGGCAAAGCGTTATTTCAGGGACCGAATGGTCAACATCCATACGCGGAATTATCCGCCCGTATACCCCCGAACCGGAAATCGTCTTTCCGTTTGTGGGTGGGTCTCAGCTCCATTCGGGGTGCGTCGCATGTTTGGGGGTCTGTCCTAGAATCGACGGCATGACTTCTCACGATTCGAACCAGCCAACGTCCGCCACGTCCCAGAACACCGCCCGCTCGGCAGAGTTGTTCGAGCGCGCGAAGACGGTCACGCCCGGCGGCGTGAATTCGCCGGTGCGCGGCTTCGGTTCCGTGGGCGGGCAAACGCGTTTCATCAAAGAAGCGCACGGTTCGACGCTTATCGACGTCGACGGCAACTCCTATGTCGATCTCGTCGGCTCCTGGGGCCCGATGATCCACGGCAACACTCACCCCCAGATCGTGGAGGCGGTGGAAAAAGCCCTGAAGGACGGCTTGTCCTTCGGCACCCCGACTGAGGCGGAGGTCCGCCTGGCGGAGCTGATCGTGGACCGCACCAGTGTGGAACAGGTGCGCATGGTCAATTCCGGCACGGAGGCCACGATGAGTGCGGTGCGTCTGGCCCGCGGCTACACGGGCCGGTCGAAGATCCTGAAATTCGAGGGCTGCTACCACGGCCACGTCGATTCTCTGCTGGCGTCCGCCGGATCCGGTGTGGCCACATTCGCTCTGCCCGATACCCCGGGCGTGACCGGCGCGCAGGCCGGCGACACGATCGTCGTGCCCTATAACGACCTGGATGCTGTGCGCGAGGCATTCGCCGCGCACCCGGGGGAGATCGCCGCGATCATCACTGAGGCAGCCGCGGGCAATATGGGCACCGTCGCACCGGTCGACGGCTTCAACCAGGGGCTCAAGGACATCGCGCACGCCGACGGCGCGCTGCTGATCATCGACGAGGTCATGACCGGCTTCCGCACCTCCTACCGCGGCTGGTTCGGCGTCGACGGCGTCGCCGGCGATCTGACCACCTTCGGCAAGGTCGTCTCCGGCGGCCTTCCGGCGGCGGCCTTTGGCGGGCGCACCGAGATCATGGAGAAGCTCGCCCCGACCGGCCCCGTCTACCAGGCCGGCACGTTGTCGGGGAATCCGGTGGCGATGGCGGCAGGTGAGGCGTCGTTAAGCATTGCCTCCGAGGAGATCTACCCGCAGCTGAATGCCAACGCCGACCGCCTGGCCACCTTGCTGCACGATGCGCTCGAGCGTGCGGGCGTCGCGCACAATATTCAGCGCGCGGCCACGATGCTCTCCGTGCGTTTCGCTGAGGGTCAGGGCAATGATTTCGCGGACATGAAGGCGGCGGACACGTTCCGGTACGCGCCGTTCTTCCACGCGCTTCTCGACGAAGGCGTTTACGCCGCCCCCAGCGCCTTCGAGACGTGGTTTGTGTCCACGGCCTTGACCGATGCAGACTTTGAGAAGATCGAACAGGCGCTGCAGCCCGCAGCAGCCGCAGCGGCCGCGGCCACGCCGGACGCATAAACAACTCCGGCGGAGAGGAGCGAACCTATGGCGGAAACCGTCGTGCACCTCGTGCGCCACGGGGAAGTCCACAACCCGGGCAAGATCTTGTACGGCCGGTTGCCGGGCTTCCATCTGAGCTCCCGCGGGCGCTCCATGGCGGCGCGCACCGCGACGACCTTCAAAGGCCGCGACGTGACCTACCTGGCGGCATCCCCGATGGAGCGTGTGCAAGAAACCGCCGCACCCATCGCCGAGGTCACCGGCCTGGAGATTCAGACCGACCCCGACCTGATCGAGGCCGGCAACACCTTCGAGGGCCTGCGCACCAAGGGCTTTCCGTCGCAGCTGATGAATCCGATCCGTTGGCGCCACATGACCAACCCGCTACAGCCGAGCTGGGGTGAGCCGTACACGGAGATCCTCGAGCGCATGCAGCGCGCTGTTGCCACCGCTCGCCGGCACGCTGAAGGACACGAGGCGATTTTGGTGTCCCACCAGCTGCCCATCGTGATGGTGCAGCGCTGGGCCGCCGGCAAGAAACCGGCGCACGTCTCGCGCACGTGCGACCTAGCCAGCGTCACCTCGCTCACCTTTGACGGCGGCACGCTGACCGGCTGGACCTACGACGAACCGGCGAGGGATATCTGATGCGTTCGACCAGATATAAAGCACTGTCTGTGCTCGCTGCGGGGGCGGTGGCGTTGTCGTCGCTGTCCGCCTGCGCGACCACGAATTCGAGCGAGACCTTCTCGTTCCACTCGCCTGGCGGGCAGGTGGAGATCTTCTATGACGAGGACGAGCGTGCCCCGCTGGAGGATTTCTCCGGTGAATCGCTGATGGAGCCCGACAAAGAGATCTCCCTGTCGGATTTCGACGGCCAGATCGTCGTGCTCAACGCCTGGGGGCAATGGTGCGCGCCGTGCCGCGCGGAGGTCGACGACTTGGAAGAGGTGCATCAGCATCTCGCTGAGACTGGTGACGATGGCACGCCGACAGGAACCGTCTTGGGCATCAACGTGCGCGACCCGCAGCGTGAGATCGCCCGGGACTTCGTCACCGATAACGGCGTGACCTACCCGTCGATCTACGACCCCTCGTTCCGCACCGCGGGCGCGCTCGGCGGCATCCCCACCTCGGTGATCCCCACGACCGTGATCCTGGACAAGCAGCACCGCCCGGCCGCGGTGTTCCTGCGCGAGATCTCCGCCGATGACATCATTCAGGTCACCGACCGCCTGGCAGCCGAGGCAGAGGCGTAGATGGGACAGACTTTCGCTGACCTCGCCGCCTCCGGCCCGCTGCTGCTGGGAATTCTCGCGGCGGCGCTCGCCGGCCTGGTGTCCTTCGCCTCGCCGTGCGTGATCCCGCTGGTGCCCGGCTATATGTCGTATCTCACCGGCATCGTCGGCGGGGAGGTGACGCTGGACCGCGGCGAGCTGGCCGTGGGTCGGAAGCGCAAATGGGCAGTAGTCGGCGCTGCAGGCCTGTTCATTCTCGGCTTCACCGTGGTCTTCCTGCTGGCCACCGTCACGGTCTTCGGGGCGATCAGCCTGATCAGGCTCAACGAGGAGACGCTCATGCGCGCCGGCGGTGTCATCACCATCCTCATGGGACTGGTGTTCATGGGCACCGTGCCCATGCTGCAGCGCGACACCCGCATGCAGCCGAAGAAATGGGCGACCTGGCTCGGCGCGCCGCTGCTCGGCGGGGTCTTCGCGCTTGGCTGGACCCCGTGCCTGGGGCCCACGCTCGGCGCGGTGATCTCCGTGTCGGTGGGCACCGAGGGGTTCACTGCCGTGCGCGGCATCATCCTGGTCGTCGCGTACTGCCTCGGGCTTGGAATCCCGTTCCTGCTCATGGCGCTCGGTTCCGCGCATGCGGTGGAGGCCATCGGTTTCCTGCGCAAGCACTCGCGTACTATCCAGATCATCGGCGGGGTAGCCATGATCGCCGTCGGCGTGCTGTTGCTCACCGGGGCGTGGAACAGCTTCATCGGTTGGACCCGCCAATGGGTGGACGGCTACGGCACGACCTTGCTGTAGTTGTAGTGGACCTGAAAATGATTCGGAAACGACATGCTTAACACCGCGACGAACTGGGCGAAGAAACTCTGGCACTGGTTGACCAGCATGCGCACAGCGCTGGTGCTGCTGTTTTTGCTCGCCCTCATCGCTGTGCCGGGCGCTCTGCTTCCGCAGCGTGAAATCAGCGAGAGCCAGGTCAACGAGTACCTAGACGCCAACCCGGTCATGGGCAAGATCTACGACAAGCTCATGCTTTTCGACGTCTTCTCGTCCCCCATCTTCGTCGCCCTGCTCACCCTGCTGATCATCTCCCTGATCGGCTGCATCATTCCGCGCTCGATCGACCACTACAAGGCGTATAACGCGAAGCCGACCCGCGCGCCGAAATACCTGCACCGCATGCCGCACCACGCCGCCGGCGAGGTGGACATGACCGTGGACGAGGCCACCGCGCGCGCCGAGCGCATCCTGCGCAAGTGGCGCGTCGCCCGCTACGAGCCCACAGACGACCGCGCCGGGGCACTGTCCCTGTCCGCCGAGCGCGGTTACGCCCGCGAGCTGGCCAACCTGCTTTTCCACGTCGCCATCGTGGCGCTCATCGCGATCTTCGCTTACGGCCGCATGGTCTTCTACGAAGGCCAGGTCATCGTGGTGACCAACTCGGAATCCGAGTACGCGGTGCCCGTGGAGCAGTCGCGCGAATTCTGCAATACGTCGCCCGCCAACTTTGACACCTTCCGCGCCGGCCCGCTTTTCGACGGCACCGGCCTTACCCCCTTCTGCTTCATCTCCCAGGACTTCACCGCGGAGTACCTGCAAAATGGCCAGGCCGATTCCTTCGGATCCCGCGTCTCGTATGCCGAGAGCGAGGACATGGCTACCGACCCGGAGACCTGGGAGGACTACACCCTGGCGGTGAATCACCCGCTGCGCATCGGCGGCGACCGCGTGTACTTGCAGGGCCACGGATTCGCCCCGCAGATCACCGTCACCTGGCCCGACGGGGAAACCCGCACCCAGATGGTGCAGTACCGTCCGACGGACCTGACCTTCTTCCTGTCCAACGGCGTGATGCGCTTCGACCCGCCGGCCGGCATGTACCCGGATCTGGGCGAGCGCCGCCAGCACCAGCTGGCCATCGAGGGCGTGTTCGCCCCGACTGCCCAGTGGACGGGCCCGAACGGCGATATGCTGCAGTCCGCCTTCCCATCGATGGACGACCCGGCTGTCTCCCTCGACGTCTACGCCGGCGATGCCGGCCTGGATACCGGCCGCCCGCAGAATTTCTTCGCGCTCGACCAGACCCTCATTGCCAACGGACAGCTCGAGCGCGCCGACCGCATCCAGCTCGCCGCGGGTGAGGAAGCGCAGGTACCCACGGGCAAGAAGACCCCGGACGGCGAAGACGAAGTGGTCACCATCCGCTTCGACGGTGCCGCCGAATACGCCAATTACCAGATCTCCCGCGATCCGACGCAGTTCTGGGCACTCGTGGCCACCACGGTGATGCTCGCCTCCCTGGTGGGCTCCCTGCTGATCAAGCGCCGCCGCATCTGGGTGCGCTTCACGCCTGCTGGTGACGGGACGACCCGGGTGGAGCTCGCCGGCCTCGCCCGCACCGACCGTGCCGGCTGGGGCAGCGAATTCGATGATGTGGTCGACGCGATCCTGCGTGGCCGCGGCGAGAAAGACGAAGACTCCGAAGAATCCGAAGACATCGACAGCTATGAAGCTGACGATCAGTACGACGACGATGACGAAGACGACGTAGAGGAGTGGCACTAACTTCTGGCCGATCGGGCAGCTGTACCCCCGGAAGCGTCCGTTACGCTGCTATTCCTTGGTCGTTTCGGCCACGTCGAGTAGCGTGAGCTTCATGCATGTCAATACCTCCCTGGCCCAAGTGTCGGACCTGTCGCTGCGGACCGCCTTCGCTGTCTACATCGTGGCGCTGGTCCTCGCCTGCATTCACTACATGCGCTCGCAGGCAGTGATTGATCTGCGCCGCGAGCAGAAGGCCGAGGCGAAAGCAGAGGCCAAGGACCGCGAGCTCATCGCGGTGGGCGACGGGGGAGCGGAGACGCTAGGTGACGTCGATAAGCCAGCTGTGACTTCCGGCGACTTGGAAAACGCGCGCGAACGCTCCCGCAAAATGGCGGGTGCCGCGCAGGGCCTGATCTGGGTCGCGATCGCGTTCCATGTGGTCGCGACCGTGACGCGTGGTCTGGCTGTGAGCCGTTTCCCGTTCGGCAATATGTACGAGTTCGTGCTCACCTTCACGGCTGTCGCGATGGTGGTCGCGGCTGTGATCATCCAGAAGAAGCGCTGGCACACGATGTGGCCGTGGCTGCTCGCGCCCGTGATCGTGCTGATCTTCCTCGACGCGACGGTGCTGTACGCGGAGGCCGCTCCGCTGGTGCCGGCGTTGCAGTCCTTCTGGTACCCGTTCCACGTGTCCACCGTGTCCATCGGTGCGTCGCTGGGCCTGATCTCCGGCATGTTCTCGCTGCTGTACCTGCTGCGCATCTGGCAGCCGCGCGGTAAGGAGAAGGGCTTCTTCGGCGCTGTGGCGAAACCACTGCCCACGGCGAAAAAACTCGACTCGTACGCGTACAAGACCGCGATTGTCACTCTTCCGGTCTTCGGCATCGGCATCATGCTCGGCGCGATCTGGGGAGAGGTGGCCTGGGGCCGCTTCTGGGGCTGGGACCCGAAGGAGACCGTCGCGCTGATCACCTGGATCCTCTACGCCGCGTACCTGCACGCGCGCGCTACCGCGGGCTGGAAGAACGCGAAGGCCGCCTGGATCAACGTCGCCGCGTTTGCCACCGGCGTGTTCAACCTCTTCTTCATCAACCTGGTCGCCAGCGGCCTGCACTCCTACGCCGGTCTGAACTAATTCCCAGCGGTTTCAACGCTACTTTTGGGGTACTGGACTATCTCACTGTGTTGTAGTAACAATTATTCACCACCCCACGTTCAGTGAGAAGGAGACTGTAGGTGCCTTCACCCCGCAAGAAGTTCGGCAAGCCCGCCAGCGACATTCCCGTGCTGATCAAGCTCGGCGAGGCCTTGGCGCAGCGCCGCCGTGAGGCCGGCCGGTTGCAGCAGGAAGTCGCCACCGCTGCTGGGGTGTCCCGCTCCACCTTGCACACCATCGAGCACGGCGGTGCTGGTGTGCGGTGGGAGAAGGTCGCGGCCGTCGCCAACGCTCTCGGCCTCACCATTGAATGGGTGGAGACCTCCGAGGCGAAAGCCGAGTAGCTAGCTCTCCGGGTTTGTCGGCCCGCTTGCTCCGCCCGGTTCGTCCGGGCGGTTCCTGCGTTCACGCCGCTGGCGGCGCTCCTCTTCTTCACGTGCTTTGCGCTCGGCTTCTTCCTTCGCGCGACGTTCCTTGAAGCGGTTCTTCTCGATATTCCAGAGGAATTCTTCATCGTCATCCGGCCCCTTGATTTCAGAGGTCTGCTGCTTGTTGGGGCGGAGCGAACCGTAGCGCTCGTTGCTGCCCGGTCCGAACGCGCGCCACAGCAGCCAGGCTGCGACGATGATGAGCACAAGAAGGAGTAGGCGTCCCATACCTTCACGATACTGGTTCGCTTCCCGCCACCTGGCCCGGGTACGCTGAACAACCGTGACGGACCCAGCAACACCCGCAGCCAGCCAGGACACCGGCGCGCCCGCCTTGGACGCCGACGTGCGCAAGCGCGCGAACCGCGCCGCGCTGACCTACGGCGCGCTGCGTCTCGGGCTTTTCATCGTTCTCACGGTGGTCATTCAATCAATCGCCCTGCTTATCGACGCACCCATCCCCCTCGTCATGTCCGCCCTCCTCGCCCTGATCGTGGCTTTCCCGCTGTCCATGCTGATCTTCTCCAAGCAGCGCGTCGCCGCCACTGAGGCCATGGCGACCTGGAACGAGCAGCGCCGCGCCCGCAAGCAGTGGGTGACCGACGAGCTGGCGGACCGCTAAAGAATCTTTTCCCATCTAGTCCGCGCGCAGTCGCGGGCTAGATTCCTTTGCCGAATAGCAGCGCGATGGCGATCATCGCGGGCAAGGACGCGAATGTGGTGATGAAGACGGTGTCGCGCGCGACGGTCTCGCCCACTCGGTAATTCGCCGTGTAGTTGAACACGTTCTGCGCCGTCGGCAGCGCGGACAGGATCACCGCGGCGTAGAGCGCCGTGCCGTCGAGCCCGGCCAGCAGGCCCAGCACCCACGCCGCAGCTGGCATGAAGACGAGCTTGAGCGCCGACGCGGTGATTGTGGCCGGGCGGTCCGGCCCCTCAGCGAGCACGCTGCCGCCGCGTAGGCTCGCACCGAAGCTCATTAGGATCATCGGGATGGATGCCCCACCGAGAATCTCTAGCGGCTCCATCACCGGTGCCGGCACCGTCCAGCCCGCAGCGGAGATCAGCAGACCTGCCAGCGGTGCGACCACGACAGGTGCGGTGATGCCGGTCTTGACTGCCGTGAGCACGTTCTTCCCGCGCGAGTTGCTCGAATTCGGGTTCACGTCCAGGCCCGCGATGACGACGGGGGAGACGATCACCATCTGCATGAGCAGCACCGGCGCCACGTAGGTCGCGTCGCCGATGACGTAGATCGCGATGGGCAGGCCGATATTCACCGAGTTGAAATAGCTTGCCGACGCCGCCCCCGCCATCCGTGTCGGCACATCCGCCCGGAAGAAAACGGTGGAAATAATCCAGAACACCGCCATCGTCACCGCCGTGGCTAGGAAGACCACCACAACGACGGGGGAGAGGAATGTGGAGGTGTCCGACTTCGCCACCGTGGTGAACAGAAGCGACGGCGACGCGACCCAATAGGCGACCCGGTTGAACATCAGGCGCTGCTCGCCGTCCCCGATGACACCGCGGTGGGCCAAGATATAGCCCGCGCTGATGACCACGAAGATGATGGCGAAGCCGGTGATGACGTCTAACACGTGCGAGTTTCTCCCAGCGGGGTCATGGCCCCGCAGTTCAGATCAGTATTGCGCGTCGTCGGGAATGTGCATGGTCCAACCGAAATCAGAGTAGGGGATTGTCTGGCCCAGCTGCATGAACGGGGAACCGGCGATGAGCGCGCCGGCGAGAATCACAGACCAGATCAGCATCGCGCGACCGTTGGCCCCCAGAACCGGGATCAGTTCTTTTCCTTGCGCGCCGCGCTGGACCTTCAGCACCGAGCCGATCGCCAGCGGTAGGGCTGCCAGCGCCAGCAGAGTTGGGGCGTAGGCAGCGCCGATGAACACCGTGATCACGAAAGGCGTCAAGGTCAAGACGGTGAAAAGACGGCGCGCGCGGACGTCGCCAAGCATGACTGCGAGCGTGCGCTTCCCAGCTTCCGTGTCAGTAGGGATATCGCGGATGTTATTCGCGAGGTTGATCGCCGCGGAGATCGCGCCGACACCGACCGCACAGCCGATGCCCACCCACGTGATCGTGCCCGATTGCGTGTACTGCGTGCCCAGGACAGCGACGAGGCCGAAGAAGACGAAGACGGAGACCTCGCCAAAGCCCCGGTAGCCGTACGGGTTCTTCCCTCCGGTGTAGAACCACGCCGCGAGGATGCACACCGCGCCCACGAAGATGAGCCAGGGAGCGCTCACCGCTGCCAGGATCACCCCGGCTATCGCAGCCACACCGAAGGAGATGAACGCGGCTAGTTTCACCTGCTCCGGCCGCGCCAAGCCGGAGGCGGTCAGGCGGGTGGGGCCGGTGCGGTCGTCGTCAGTTCCGCGGATGCCGTCGGAATAGTCGTTGGCGTAATTGACACCGATGATCATGCCCATGGCTACGATCAGCGCGAGCAGTGCCAGCGGCAGGCTGCACCAGAATTCGAATGCGGCGGCGCCCGTGCCGGCGATAACGGGGGCGGCGGCGTTGAACCACGTGTGCGGGCGGGCGGCCTCCCACCAGTCCTTCGCGGTGGCGCCTCCAGGCGTGTCGCTCTTAGGGTTTTCGGTGCCTGTGAGATCCACGCGCGTGCTGCCGTTGTCGCTGGATTCGTCGGGATTCGGGGTCGTGTCGTCACTCGCGGTCATGACACCCATCATGCACGCAAAACATCGATTTGGTGAAGCTCGACTAAAGTAACGCTTCATGTGGATCGACTACGCCGTCCGCCAGGTCTTGCACACGGCTGGAACGCTCGCCCGCCAGCCAGGCCTGCTCTTGGCCACCCGCGCACGACGCCTGTCGTTCCCCACCCTCGACGAGCCCGGCGGCCACGACACGGTCATTTCTCTGACCACGCACGGTAAACGTCTGTCCACCGCTGTGTACTGCATCGCGTCTCTGTTGGTGGGGACCCGCCGCTTGCCGGTCATCCTCTGGCTCGACGAGGACGACTACCACGGCCCCTGGCCGAATGGCCTTCACCGCCTGCGGGACCGCGGACTGATCATCCGCTGCTCCGACGGCAACTACGGCCCGCACACGAAGTACTACGGCACGTTTCAGGAGTTCGCTGGCACAGGCATCCGCGTGATCACTGTCGACGACGACATGATGTACCCGCGCTGGTTCGCGGAGAAACTCGTTAACGCAGCGGATGCTGACCCGAACTGCGTGGTCGCCTATCGAGCTCACACGATCACCCTCGACGAGAGCGGCATGCGCCCGTACAAGGAGTGGCGCGCGACCCGCTCCACAGCAGCGTCCCCGCGCCACTTCGCCACCGGTGTCTCCGGTGTCGCCTATCCGCCGTCAATGGTGGACTACGTCGCGGAACAGGGCACCAGCTTCGAGGACAAAGCCCCACGCGCCGATGACGTGTGGCTCAACCACTGCGCGCTGCGCTCCGGCCACCTGGTCCGGCAGGTCTACCCGCATCCGCGCGAGTTCTCCGTCATCCCGGCCAGCCAGCGCGAGGCCCTCGTGCACCACAACCACTGGCGCGGCGGCAACGATGTGCAGATCGAGGCGACGTACACGGACGAGGACGTCGATAAGCTCCAAGCTGCCGTTCCGGTGGACTGAGTGTCCGCCGCTCTTATCCCGCCTTCGTGATGCGTCTGAAAAAACCGACACCGGCGCTATCGCGATAGTTTTATAAGTGCAGGTAGAGAGACTTCAAGTTGATTTTGAATAGTATGTCTTGTCGATTTTTTCAATGAACACCGAGCGTCTGACTAGAACAACTCGCGCACCGCGATCCGGTCGACCTTGCCCGGCCCGGTAACGGGCATCTCCCTAAGGTGGCGCACATCCTTCGGCACCTGCCAGCGGGGGAGGTCGTCGAATGCTTCCATCAGGTCGCTGACAGCGGCGGACCCGGAGTAGGCGGCGCAGATCTGGTGACCGAAGCGGTCGTCGGGAACGCCGACGACGCAGGCGCCGGTAACACCGTCGAGGCCGAGCATGAATTCCTCGAGGACTTCGGGCTGGAGCTTCAGCCCGCCGGTCTCAATGATGTTGTCGAGCCGGCCGGTGACGCGGAGAACACCGCCAACCAGCTCACCGGCATCGGACGTGGCGTACCAGCCGGGCTCCGCGAAGGCCTCGTGGTCGGGGATATTCCGGTAGCCCCGGGCGATCATCGGCCCGCTGAGGTAGATCCGCCCGCCGGTCACGCGCACCTTCGCTCCGGCCAGGGGAGTGCCGTCGTAGACGCAGCCGCCGGCGGTTTCAGACGAGCCGTAGGTGGTGACCACGTTGATGCGCAGTTTCGCTGCCGAGTCGAGCATCTTGGGGTTGATACGTCCGCCGCCGACGAGGACGGCGCTGAAAAGCCGCAAGGCCTCAATGCCCGCGAGGGTGCTCATCGCCTTGTTGAGCTGCATCGGGGTAAGCGCGGTGTACATGCGTTCGCCGGTGGCGGCGAGCTCGTCGGCACGCGCGGCGAATTCACTGACGCGGAATCCGCCGGTCAAGTCCACGAAGGCTGGCTCGACACCCGCGACCATGCTGCGAACGAGGACCTGAAAACCTGCGATGTGGTGTGCGGGCATCGCCAGCAACCACTGGCCTGGCCCACCGAGGAACTGGTGGGTGGCATCGGCGCTGGACACGAGGTTGAACGGCGTGAGTTCAGCGCCCTTCGGTGTGCCAGTAGAACCCGAGGTCGCCAGTACTGCCGCGACGGAATCATCGATTGACTGGCCCGCACGCATCGTCGTGCGCAGGGTGTCCGCGCGGTGGCGGTCGTGCTTCGGCACCGGCAGCACCGCGCATTGCCCAGCGATCGCCGCCTCCAGATCCGGCATGATCGCCAGCGGGTCGGCGGGGTCCACGGGGAGCAGTTCGAGCATGTTCGGCACGCGCGTCATCCTAGCGCGGGTGCGTTTCGGCTCGACGGTTCGACATTTACGTTTGTTTACGATTGGCCCAAACGTAAAGTGCTCTAGAGTGAAAATAGCGAGATGGCAGTGTTTACCTGCTGCTTTAGTGTTTACGCTTGTTTACGATTGGCTCAAACGTAAAAAGGGGAGCTGAATATCAGTCCGTATACCCCGGGCCAAGTCGCGCGCGAGATCTATGGGCGCGACAAAATACTGGAAGATTTTAAAAGGGATTTAGCGTTCCAGATTGCCGAACCGCACCTGATTGGGCGTATCGAGTTTTGCTCGGGGCCAAGAGGCGTCGGGAAGACCAGCCTGCTGCGTTCAGCACTATGTTCAATTCAGCGCTCCTGGTTTTGCACGATTCATACGTGAAGAAGTTGCCCCCGGTATGGATTCGGGTTTCTAGTTTCCTGGATCTCAATCTCCTCCCGTGGGAGGAGGAACACACCGTCAATGGCCGGATAGGCTCGAGCGTGTGCATGTGAAATCCGCTGAGCTCGTGGTGACCCTTTTGGGGGCGGTGCTGGCGCTGCTGCACACAGCGTTGCTGTTCACCGGGGATGCGGGGGCCGCGGAGTGGGCGCAGATGTTGTTGTCGTGGGGGTTCGTGGCGGCGTTGTCGCAATGGCAGTCGCGCCCAGCAGTGGCGTCGGCGCTGATGGTGGGGCTGAATGTGGCGTGGTCGGTGCTGTGGCTGATCGCGCCGACGAATATCGGTTACACGTTCTGGGTGGTTCTTGTGCCGCTGGCTGTCTACACCGCGCGACGGCACGTCGGCCGCAGCGTGAAAGCCAAACCAGGGATGAGATTCGCCGCCGTCCTCACAGCAGCGGCGGCCGCGTGGTGTGTCATCTCGCCGTTCATGTGGACGTGGGACGAGCGGCTTGTGCTGTTCTACCGTCGTCCGGTCGACGCGGCGTTGATGCTTGCGTTTCATTGGGCGGTCATTGCGGTGGCGTACCTCGTATCGGCGAATGGTGCGGCCGACGAAGAAGCCAAGGAGAACAAGGCGCGCATGCGGGAGGAGCGCCTGGCGGCGGCACGCGAGGAGGAGCGGCTCAACACGGCGCGCGACATCCACGATGTCCTGGGGCACTCGCTGACGCTGATCAAGGTGCAGGCCAACGCGGGGCTCGCTGCGGGTACCGAGCGAGAGTCGCTCGAGCTCATCCGGGACACGGCGGGGGACGCGCTTACGGACATCCGCCTGCTGGTCAAGGGGTTGCGCGACGAGGGACCGGGACTCGCGCCAGCCGCCACAGCGGACGAGCTTCCAACGGTGATCGAGCGTTTCCGCGCCAGTGGGATGGACGTCGCGCTCGATGCGCCGGAGCACTTGAGCATGCCCACTGTCACGGCGCAGGCGGCCAACAGGATTGTCGCGGAAGCGCTCACCAATGCGGTCAAGCACCAGGAGAATCCGGCCGCGCGAGTCACGGTCGAGCAGGGGTCGGAGGGGATCGTCTTGACCGTCGCGTCGACGGGCCGGCCGTCTCCCAATCCGGGAGCAGGCACGGGCATCGTCGGGATGCGGGAGCGTGCCTGCGCGACGGGCGGATCGCTCGAGATCACGCGCGAGAAGAACACGGTCACCATCACAGCAACGCTGGGAGTATGAAATGCGCATTTTGCTTGCCGACGATCAACCCATGCTCCTATCCGCCCTCTCCACCATCCTGAACACACAGCCGGATATTGAAGTGGTGGCCACCGCCGCGAACGGTGCAGAAGCGATCGAGCAGGCGAAAAATCACGATATCGACGTTGCGGTGCTGGATATCCGGATGCCGGTGCTCGACGGGATTTCGGCGGCACGGCAGATCATGCCGCTGGGCCCGAAGGTGATCATGCTGACCACATTCGACGACGACGCGCTCGTGCAGGAAGCGATCGAGGCCGGAGTCCACGGATTCTTGCTCAAAGACGCTGAACCGGAGGTGCTTGCCGACGCCGTCCGCACCGTCGCCCGGGGCGAGTCTGTCCTGTCTAGTGGTGTGACGGGGAGGGTGCTGGAATGGGTGCGGGGTGGCGTCGATAAGCAAAATGCTCTGAGCGATTTTGAACGGCAAGCGATGTCTCTGCTCACCGGTCGGGAGCTGGAGGTCCTCGCGGAAATCGCGGGTGGGGCGACGAATGCGGAGATCGCGCAACACCTGTTCATCGCGGAATCCACGGTGAAAACGCACGTGAAGAGCTTGCTGGCCAAACTCGGTGCCCGCGATCGTGTCGCGCTGGTTCTCGTGGCGCAGCGGGCGGGTGTCGTGGGGTAAGAAGTTCCTCCCGCGGGGGGATCACACAGCTTGGGGCGCGCAGAAAAATAAAGCGCATGAATTCCTCGCAACTTGCTTGTTCCGACGTGTCTGTGAATTTCAGCGGCCATCAAGCGTTGAAACGCGTGTCGCTGACGACTGTGCCTGGGCACGTACACGCGCTGCTCGGTCCGAATGGGGCCGGCAAATCGACGTTGATGTCCGTGCTCCTCGGGCTGATTGAGCCCGATGCGGGAGGGGTCAGCCTTATGGGACAGCCCTTCGATCGTTCTCAGCTGCGGTTCGTGGGCGCTTCCATCAATGATCCGGCGTTCTACGGCCACCTCAGTGCACGCGACAATGTGCGGGTCCACACCACGTTGCTCGGGCTGCCGGATTCGGAGGCGGACCGGGTGATTGAGCTCGTCGGGCTGGGCGCCGCGGGCAAGAAGAAAGCGTCGAATTTCTCCACCGGCATGAAGGGGCGTCTCGCGCTGGCGCAGGCACTGCTCGGTGAGCCGCCAGTGCTGGTGCTCGATGAACCGCAGAACGGTCTCGACCCGGAAGGGATCGCGCACCTGCGTGAGTACTTGAAGGACTATGCCCGCGCCGGGCGCACCGTGCTGGTCAGCTCGCACCAGCTCGGCGAGGTCCTGCACCTGGCCGACGATGCGACCGTGATCGCCGACGGCACTGTCCGCTTCGCGGGCGAGCTGCGCGAACTCGGCCCGAATCTGGAGGAGTCCTTCTTCCAGCTCACCCGCGGCACCACCGCGTTGGGGGAGGTGCGCTAAATACGATGCGCGAATTACGAGCTGAATGGATCCGCGCGAAAGGATCCGTCCTATGGTGGCTCGCCGCCGGCGGGCTGCTGCTGGGCGTCATTCTGTCGGGAATGTCGCTGGTGGGCAGTATTGACGACGCCACCGACATGCTCAACTGGCACGCGCTGTTGGTCACGGGCATGCTCGCGCCGATCGCTGTTCTCTACGCGGGGCTGACAGAGCAGCGTGAAAAGCAGACGCGCTCCGGTGGGACCGTGTGGCGGCCAGTCTCGGATCGGGCGACTCGGGCGGCGCGTCTTGTCGTGGTGTGGGTTGCGCTCGGGTTGTTCTTCCTCCTCGAATTCGGTGCGACGTGGGCGCTTGCTGCGCTCTTCGGCTTGGATCATGCACCACGCGTTTTGCTGATCGGGCTTTTCACGTGGGTCGGCTCGCTCGGCGCGGCCGGTCTGGGGGCAGCGTTAAGCCGCCGAGGGGGCCTACTCGTGGCACTCGCCGGTGCTCTCGTGTGGCAGTTTGCCCTGGGCTTTTTGTCGGAACGTGACTGGTGGTGGTGCAACCCCGGCGCCTGGTCAATGCGTTTAGTTATGCCGGCGATGGGCCTGCACATCAACGCAACCCCGCTGGAGGCGGATTCACCGCTGCTGAACGAATCGCCGTGGCCCGCCTTCGCCCTGTGCGTGCTGCTCGCCGCGGCGGGCATGGCGTGCGCAGTGGCGGTGCCGCCGCGCACGACTCCTCTACGCCTGCCCCGCCGGACCGTCCATGCGGTGACCGCGCCGGTGATGGGCAGCGCCGCTCGACCCGCGGTGAGCCGCCCAGCGGGGGCACCGCGGCTGGCCGCACTACGCGGCCTGCACCGCGTGGCAATGAACCCGGCTGTTGTGGTGTGCTTCGTCATATCCATGCTGGTCATGCTCTTCGCGTTGCGTTATGACCCGTCTGTGCGCACGGCGTTGTTCACCTACCTCATTCTTCCCGTTGGCGCGGGGCTTCTCCCAGTGCTCATCTGGCCGCAGCTGCGCCCGGCATGGTCGCTCATGCAAATTGAGCACCCGCGCGTGCGCACGGCATTGCTCGGCTGGCTGCTCTTTGTGGTCACCCTCGTTGCGCTCGTCGCGGTTGTCACCAGCGGGGCCACGCTTAGCGACGCCGCCCGCCGCCTCCTCCTCATCCTCCTCACCGGTGGCGCAATGACCTTTATCTCGCTCATCATCACCGCTCGCTGGGGCGTCGGCTGGGCACTCGCGCTGACGCTGTTTGCCACTATCTTTTCTGTCACCATCGGCGGCGATGTTCTCGCTGAGAGCGCACTCTGGATCATCGCGCCGACAGCGTGGCCGGAGACCGCCACTACCTTCATCCGGTTCGCTATAGCAGCCATCGCGGGCGCGGTGATTTTCACTGGTAGCGCTGTAATAGCGCTCCGTCGGTTGGGCGGGTCTCCGGCACGTAGCTAGGGCTTTTTAGGAAGGCTTCTTAGGAAGTGGCCTAGTAATAAAACGGGAACTCGTCCCAGTTCGGGGGTCGCTTCTCCAGGAAGGAGTCGCGGCCTTCCACGGCTTCGTCGGTCATGTACGCCAGGCGGGTGGCTTCGCCGGCGAAGACTTGTTGGCCCATGAGGCCGTCGTCAAGCAAATTGAATGCGAATTTGAGCATGCGCTGGGCGGTGGGGGACTTGCCGTTGATCTCGCGGGCGACCTGGATTGCTTCGCTTTCGAGCTCGGCGTGGTCGGCGACGATATTCACAGCGCCCATGCGGTGCATGTCCTCAGCGGAGTAGGTGCGGCCGAGGAAGAAGATTTCGCGGGCGAATTTCTGGCCGACCTGTTTGGCCAGGTAGGCGGAGCCGTAGCCGCCGTCGAAGGAGCCGACATCGGCGTCGGTCTGCTTGAAGCGGGCTTCCTCGCGGGAGGCGATGGTCATGTCGCACACGACGTGGAGGGAGTGCCCGCCGCCGGCAGCCCAACCGTTAACGACGGCGATGACGACCTTGGGCATGGTGCGGATGAGTCGCTGGACTTCGAGAATGTGCAGTCGGCCGCCCTCGGCTTTGACGCGGGCCTCGTCGACGTGGTCGGCGGTGGCGGCTTCGACATCGCCGTCGTGGCTGGTCGCGTACTGGTAGCCGGAGCGGCCGCGGATGCGCTGGTCGCCGCCGGAGCAGAACGCCCAGCCGCCGTCCTTCGGCGACGGGCCGTTGCCGGTGAGCAGAACGACGCCCACCGACGGGTCGCGGCGCGCGTGGTCGAGCGAGCGGTAGAGCTCGTCGACGGTGTGCGGGCGGAACGCGTTGCGCACCTCCGGGCGGTCGAACGCGATGCGGACAATCCCGTTCGCGCGACCCTCACCCGTGTGGCGGTGGTAGGTGATGTCGGTGAAGTCGAAGCCGTCGACGGGGCGCCACTGGGACGCGTCGAAGGGCTGGGCGGTGGAGTAACTCATGCCTACACTTTGCCCCATGAGCCCAACCATCGACGACATTCTCGACCGCGCCCACGTTGTCGCCCTGCCGATGGCGGTGTCGTTCCGCGGAATCACCACGCGGGAGGCATTGCTTATCGACGGCCCTGCGGGCTGGGGCGAGTTCGCCCCGTTTGTGGAGTACGGCGATGCGGAGGCAGCGACGTGGCTCGCCGCTGGGCTCGAGGCGGCGTACGAGGGCTACGGGGACCTCGATGTCGGCGACGGCTGGGTGGAAGTCAACGGCACGGTGCCGGCGGTCGACGCGGAGAAGGTGCCGGGGGTGCTTGAGCGGTACCCGTCGGCACGCACATTCAAGATCAAGGTCGCGGAAAAAGGGCAGACGCTTGATGACGACACAGCGCGCGTCAACGCCGTCCGCGCCGCGCGGCCGGACGCGGTACTGCGCGTCGACGCCAACGGCGGCTGGAGCGTCGATGAGGCAGTCCGCGCGGCGGAGGCGCTGGGGGAGTTGGAGTACATCGAGCAGCCGTGCGCCACGGTGGAAGAACTCGCGGAGGTGCGCCGGCGCGTGCGCACGCCGATTGCGGCGGATGAATCGATCCGCAAGGTGGCGGACCCGTACCGCGTCGCTGAACTCGACGCCGCCGACGTCGCGGTGACCAAGGTGGCACCGCTCGGCGGGGTGCGCAGGCTGGTGACCATCAGTGAGGAGCTCGGATTGAAGCTGACGGTGGCCTCGGCGTTGGACACGGCGGTGGGAATTCACGCCGGGCTGGTCGCGGCGAAAGTGACCGGCTCGCAGGCGGCGGGGCTGGCCACGCAACGGCTCTTCATCGAGGACGTTGCCGAGCCCTTCGACTTCGCCGACGGACGCATGCGCATCAGTGATGTCGTCCCGGATCCGGACCGGCTCGCCGAATTGGCCGCGCCGGGGGAGCGGAAAGACTGGTGGTTCGAGCGCGCGAAGCGGTGCCTGCCGTATCTGGGGGGCTGAAACGGGCATTCCCAATGTTGGATTGGGGTATTTCGGGGGTAATTTTTTCGTTCTTGGTGTATGTGTGACTTAGGTTATACCTAGAAAACATGTAGTTCCTACCCAGGAAGAGGGCCCACCATGACCACAGGGTATTCAACCGCCGTGACCGAGGACACGACGGAACTTTCCGACGGTGACCTCGCTGCCGCACCTGAGGAGGGTGTGTGGCGTCGCCAGCTCATCGGCCTCGTGCTCGGCATTATCGCCGCAGCTGTCGTCTACTTCATCTTCCCGTCCGGTGCGGCTGATGTCGTCCGTGAATCCTCCGGCGCCGACCCTGAGATCGAGTACAGCGCGCAGACCATGCGCGTTGTCGCAGCCGTGGCCGTGTGGATGGCGGTCTGGTGGATGACGGAGGCGATCCCGCTCGCCGCGACGGCTCTCATTCCGTTGGCGGTGTTCCCGCTGGCGAATGTGGCCGAGTTCAAGGCGGTCAGTGCGCCGTACGCGTCGTCGACCATCTTCCTGTTCATGGGCGGCTTCCTCATGGCGCTGGGCATCCAGCGTTGGAACCTGCACCGCCGCTTGGCGCTGTGGGTGGTCATGCTGATCGGCACCAGCCCGCGCCGCATCATCCTCGGCTTCATGGTGGCCACCGGCTTCCTGTCGATGTGGGTCTCCAACACCGCGACGGCAGTGGTCATGCTTCCGATCGGTGTCTCCGTGCTCACCCTGACTGCTGACCACGTCGGCGGCATGGGCAACCAGAAGAGATTCGCTACGGCACTCATGCTGGCTATCGCCTACGCCGCGTCCATTGGTTCGCTGGGTACCCTGATCGGTACCCCGCCGAATGCGCTGCTGGCCGGTTACATGAAGGAATCGCACGATATCGAGATCGGCTTCGGCAAGTGGATGCTCGTCGGTGTCCCGGTCGCAGTTCTGTTCATTCTGATCGCTTGGATCGTGCTCATCAACGTGTTCAAGCCGGAGATCGACCAGATTCCGGGCGGCAGGGAGCTCATCCGTGATGAGATGAACAAGCTCGGCGAGTGGACCACAGGCCAGATCCTGTCCGCGATCATCTTCGTTGCCGCCGCACTGTGCTGGGTCTTCGTTCCGCTGGGCATCGACTACTACGGCTGGGAGTTCGGTTACGACGACGCAGCTGTGGGCATCATCGCCGGTCTGCTCATGTTCACCATTCCGGCGAAGTCCAACGGCACGCGCATTCTCGATTGGGAGACCGCGAAGGACATCCCGTGGGACGTCCTGCTGCTCTTCGGTGGCGGCCTGTCGCTGTCCGCGATGTTCTCCCAGTCGGGTCTGTCACTGTGGATCGGTGAGGCATCCAAGGGCCTCGCTGGCCTCCCGACGGTGCTGCTGATCGCCGCAGTCGGCGCGCTGATCCTGCTGCTGACGGAGCTGACCTCCAATACCGCGACCGCCGCGACATTCCTGCCGATCATGGGCGGTGTCGCAGTGGGCATTGGCCTCACCGCCGCGGGCGATATCAACGTCCTGCTGCTCACCATCCCGGTGGCACTGTCCGCGACCTGCGCCTTCATGCTTCCGGTGGCGACCCCGCCGAACGCGATCGCCTACAGTTCTGGCCACGTCACCATGGGCGAGATGATCAAGGGCGGTGTTTGGCTCAACGTCATCGGCCTGGTCCTGGTCACCCTGGCCACCTACGCCATCGCTGTCCCGGTCTTCGGTCTGACGCTTCCTTAATAGGCGAGGTCGCGTGTGGGGACTAAACTGTCCCCCATGGATAATGAGACCCGACAGTTCGGGCGCCACGGTGACGATGTCTCTGACGCGAGCTCCCGTTACCTGTCCCCGTCCCAATCCTCTTCCCAGAGCGCAAGCTCTAGTACCGGCCAGTCCGCTCCGCGGCAATTCATGCCGGGGGAGGGGGATTCGCGCTATTCCACTTCGCCGAGCCACCCGGAAACCAAATTCGGCGACAGCTTCAGCTCCGGCGGCCTCGAGCCGTATGACGAGCCGTACCGGCCGGAATCATCCGATTCCGGTAAGTCTCGTGGCGGCGCGGGCTCGATCGTCTTGGCGGTCCTCGCTCTGCTGCTCGGTCTCGCAGCCATCGCCATGTTCTTCCTGTGGCGTGGCGCGGAGTCGCGGGCGAATAAGCCTGATCCGGCTCCGGTGACCATCACTCAGACGGAGACGGTCACCACGACGCCGACGGGTCTGCTCGACGAGCTCTTTGGCAGCGACGGCGAGAAGGACGACAACAAGGAAGACGGTGAAGGCGGCGACGAGAACGGCTTGCCGTTGCCGGGCGGCGAGGGCGCTCCGTCGCTGCCGGAGAATCTCCCCACGGAGATCCCGGACGATATTCCGGAGGAGTACCGCGACGATGCGGAGGATCTGCTCAACCAGCTCGACGGGTTGCTGAATGGCTAATAGCGCACAGTCGGATTCCACGCAGCTCGCGGCGTATGTCGCGGACAAGCTTGCCGAGCATGTCACGGATGTCGTGCTCAGTCCCGGTTCGCGCAACTCGCCGCTCGCGTACGCATTGCTCGCCCGCCGCGACATCAGGGTGCACGTGCGTATCGACGAACGATCTGCCGCCTTCACCGCTCTGGGGCTTGCCCGGGTCCAACACCGCCACGTCGGCGTTGTGATGACCTCGGGAACTGCGGTGGCGAACACTTACCCCGCAGTCATTGAGGCGTACATGTCCCATACCCCGATCGCGATCGTCAGTGCGGATCGGCCGGAACGTCTCGTGGGCACGGGTGCCTCGCAGACGATCTGGCAGCAAGGCATTTTCGGCCGCTACGCTGCCACCCAGCAGGTCACGCAGGTCGGCGACGCACTCAGTTTCGACGCCGACCAGGTGCACATCAACGTCGCCTTCGATACCCCGCTCGTACCGGAGGCCCTGCCGGAGCAGGTGGGTACCCCGCGCCGGGTCGGACCTGGCCGCCTGCGCCCGTCGGAAGGCCGCGGCGCTGCCGACACCGGACCTGCCGGGGCAGTCGATCACGGCGAAGTCGAGGTTGACCTGACCCTGAACACGCTCGTCATCGCTGGCGACGAAGCGTGGGAGGTGCCCGGTTTGGAGCACGTGCCCACGATCGCGGAGCCGACAGCACCGACGCCGTTCCATCAGGTCCACCCGCTGGCGGCGCGCTTTTTCACCCAGGATGAGGTGGCGGTCAGCCACGACGGCGGTGATTTCGCCGCGTCCACGAAGCCGGACCAGGTCATTGTGGTGGGCCACCCGACGCTGCACCGTGATGTCATGGCGCTGCTGGCGGACAACACCATCGAAGTCATCGGCATCACCCGTACTGAGACGGTCACGGGCAACCCGGACAAAGTGGGCAGCCGTGTGAAGGTGTCGGGTCAGCCGACGGATACCTGGCTGAAGATCTGCGAGGCCGCCGGCGACGTCGGAGCAGATACCGTCCGCAAGGCACTGGGGGACGAGGAATTCGGGTTCACCGGGCTGCATGTCGCGGCCGCTGTGTGCGACACCCTGGCGGTGGGCGACACGCTCGTGCTCGGGTCCTCGAACCCAGTGCGCGACGCGAGCCTCGTGGGCATGCCTTTCGACGGCGTGTCCACCTACTCCGCACGCGGTGCCGCCGGCATTGACGGCACTATTTCCCAGGCTGTGGGCGCGGCATTGGCGACGCAGTCGCTGCACCCGGACGAGATCCGCGCGCCGCGCACTGTCGCTCTAGTGGGTGACCTGACCTTCCTGCATGACGCAGGTGGGCTGCTCATCGGTCCGGACCAGCCGCGCCCGGGCAACCTCACCATCGTTGTGGCCAACGACAACGGCGGCGGCATCTTCGAGACCCTCGAGGTCGGGGCGGAATCCGTCCGCGACAATTTCGAGCAGGCCTTCGGCACGCCGCATGACGCGGATATTGAGTCGATTGCCGCCGGATACGGCGTTTCCTACCGCAGGGCGGAAAGTATCGAGGAATTGACGGGGGCGCTGCTAGATGGCGTCGATAAGCCTGAGCCCGTCGTTGTGATTGAGGCCGTGACCACGCGCGCGACGCGTCGGGCGCTGTCCGAGCAGCTGAAGAAATAGAAATGGCCCGGGTCAAGGTCGCGCGGCGGCGCCTCCACCAGCTCATCATCGTGCTGTACATGTGCGCGATGCTTGGCAGCATCGCCATGGTCGCGGGACCGGCGTACAACGATTACACGATCTCCCGCGACCCCGGCCGCGGCATCGCCACCGTCACGGGCGTGAGCTGGACCCGCACATCCGTCGACTACCAGGATGAGACGGGCCAATTCCACTCGCCGCAACGCGGCCTGCTGTACCCCTCCGGCCTCGGCGATGGGCAGCAAGTGTGGGTGACGTACGCGAAACGCGACCCCGAACTCGTCAAGGTGGAGGGGCGCAGCTGGACGCTCGCGATCATTCCGGCGCTGTCCGTCGGTGCGGCGTCCACCTTGATCGCTGTGGCCGCGTGGCTGGGTGCCAATGCCTTAGGTAAGAAAGGCCGGACCAACGGGCGAAAATTCACCTCGCGTTCCCGTGAAAGCAAGGACTAATTAGCGCGCGGCATGAATAATGCCCACATGCGTGTTGCGATTGTCGCCGAGTCTTTCCTGCCCAACGTCAACGGAGTGACGAATTCGATCCTCCGTGTCCTGGAACATCTCGAGCGCACGGGCCACGAAGCGATCGTGATCGCGCCGGGAGCGCGCGCGAACCAGGAAGAGGTCGCCGAGTACGCGGGCTTTACCGTCGTCCGCGTTCCCACCGTGATGGTGCCGTTGGTGGACTCTCTGCCGATCGGTGTGCCGAACGGGACGACCACGCGCGTGTTGCGCGAATTCAAGCCGGATATCGTCCACCTGGCCAGCCCCTTCGTGCTCGGCGGTGCTGGTGCCGTGGCCGCGAAGCGTCTCAATCTGCCGGCAATTGCTCTGTTCCAGACTGATGTCGCCGGCTACACCGCCCGCTACCACGTCGGCTTCCTCGAGTCCGCGGCGTGGGTGTGGGCGCGCAACCTGCACAACATGACGCAGATGACGCTGGCACCATCGTCGGTGACGATCGGGGAGCTGGAGGCCCACGGCATCAAGAACATCCGCCGCTGGGGCCGCGGCGTGGACTCAGAACTGTTCCGCCCAGACCGCCGCTCCCAAAAGCTGCGGAAGAAGTGGGACCCGACGGGAAAGAAGAAGATCGTCGGCTTCGTCGGCCGCCTCGCCTCTGAGAAGGGTGTTGAGCGACTCATCGCCTTGCACGGCGACCCGAATATCCAGCTGGTCATCGTCGGTGACGGTCCACTGCGGCGTGAACTGGGTAAACGGATGCCCTCTGCGGTATTCACGGGTCAGCTGGGCGGCAAGAAGCTCGCCGCCGCTTACGCCAGCCTGGACCTGTTTGTGCACACCGGTGAGTTCGAGACTTTCGGTCAGACCATCCAGGAGGCACAGGCCTCCGGCACCCCGACGATCGGCCCGCGCGCCGGTGGCCCCATCGATCTGATCGAGCCGGGCTACAACGGTGATCTGCTGGACGTGGAGACCTTTGAGCGTGACCTGCCTGCTTCCGTCGCCGCGATTCTCGAGCCGGACACGCTGGAGGAGATGAGCGTCAACGCCCGCGCCTCTGTGGCCGACAAGACATGGCCTGCGCTGTGCGACCAGCTCCTCGGCTACTACGAAGAGGTCATCGACGGCTACCCGAAGAAGGGCCGCCGCCCGCTGAGGCGCTGATTCCTGCTCCACACCCCTGCCCGGTGACCGGCTCAGTAGGGCAGCGGCGGGACAGTCGCCTAGACTCTTTGGCTATGGCCAAGGCGAACCTGGAGAAGAACCCGCTGGATGTCGCGGGGATGTTCGATGAAGTAGGAAAGAACTACGACATCACCAACACGGTGATGACAGGTGGCCTGGACCGTTACTGGCGCAAGCGCACTCGCGAGCGCCTGGATTTGAAGCCGGGGGAGAAGGTCCTCGACCTCGCCGCTGGCACGGCAGTATCCACGGTGGAGCTGACCAAATCCGGAGCGTGGTGTGTGGCGTGCGATTTCTCCCAAGGCATGCTGGCGGCGGGTAAGCACCGCGACGTGCCCAAGGTCGTGGGCGATGCAATGCACCTGCCATTCGCCGACGAGACGTTCGATGCCGTCACCATTTCCTACGGCCTGCGCAACGTGCACGATTTCGAGGCCGGCTTGCGCGAAATGGCGCGCGTGACCAAACCGGGTGGGCGCTTAGTGGTCAACGAATTCTCCACCCCCGTCGTGCCGGTATTTTCCACGCTCTACCGCGAGTATTTACCCCGCGTGATCCCGCTGTTGGGCAAGGTCTTCTCTTCCAATGCGGAGGCCTACGAGTACCTGGCGGAGTCCATCCGCGCCTGGCCAGACCAGGAAGACTTAGCCGCCGCGATCAACGCCAATGGGTGGAGCGACTGTGGCTGGCAGAATCTCGCCCTGGGCATTGTGGCGCTCCACGGCGCGGTCAAGGCCTAGGTCGCATCCCACAGCGGGCTGTCTGCCCGCACGCGTGATACCCCCTTACCGGCGAGACGCCAGACGCGCGCGACGAGGTCGCGGTCGGCATCGGTGACGAGATTTCCCATCAGGCGTGCGGCGGCGGGCATGAGGTAGCGGCCGCCGAGCCCTCGTAGTGCGAGCGGGCCTGCTGCGGGGAGGAATTGCGGGTAGGTGAGCACGCGCGCGAGGGTGCGGGCGAGCACGAATGCCTCGCCGTAGTTTCGGCGCAGTTCATGCGGCCAGGCCAAGGTCAGGTCGGGGCGCTTCCCATGGGAATCGGTAATGAGATTCACCGCCATGATGGCGGTTTCCAGTCCGTAGTCGATGCCCTCGCCGTTGAGCGGGTTGACGCAGGCGGCGGCATCGCCGATGAGCATCCAGTTCGGGCCCGCGACATTGGACACCGCGCCGCCCATCGGCAGCAGGGCGGAGGTGATGTTCTGCGGTTCGCCCAGTTGCCACTCTGCGCGCTGCTGGGAGGCGTAGAGGGAGAGCAGCTTCTTCGTGTTCACCTTTGCTGGGCGCGCATCGGTGGACAGGGCGCCGCAGCCGAGGTTCACCGTGCCGTCGCCGAGTGGGAAGATCCACCCGTAGCCGGGTTGGATCACACCGGAATCATCGCGCAGTTCCACGTGGGAGTGCATCCACGGCTCAGCGGAGAACGGGGTCGCGCAGTACGAGCGCGCCGCGATGCCGTAGACCTCCCCGCGGTGCCATCTCCGGCCGAGCTTCTTGCCGAAGGGGGAGCGCACGCCGTCGGCGACGATCACCCATGTCGCGCCCAGCGTGCCCTGCGGGGTGACCACCCCGGTGATCGACCCGTCTGCGCCGAATTCAGCGCCGGTGGCGGGGCAGTCGTAGAACATCTCGGCGCCGGAGGAGGCGGCGAGGTCGGCCAAGGCGGCGTCGAAAAGCGAGCGCGGCGAGGCGGAACCTTCCGTGCCGTACGCGCCGTCGGGCCAGGGGGCGGTCACGGATCCGCCGTAACCGTGCAGCTTGAGGCCATGATTGCGGTAGTCGGGCAGGGCGGAATCGAGTCCGAGTTCCTGCAGTGCGTGCACCGCGCGGGGAGTCAGCCCGTCGCCGCATGTCTTGTCGCGGCCGTGCGGCGCGGCGTCGACGACAGCGACCGACAGGCCCGCGCGACGAGCGGCGATTGCGGCGGCGGAACCAGCGGGTCCCGCGCCGACGACGACGCACTCAAACGATTTCACCGAACATATTGTGCCAGACGAGTTATGTGTGGACTACGGTTAAGGGGACGCACAACCGCACGACCCCGCAAGGACGATAGATGACCAACGGCACTCCCACGTCGCCCGCCGTCGACACCCAGCTCGACCTCGGCGATGAGGCCTTGGCGCAGCGCGTCACCGCAGGGTTGAACAAGGTGGAAGAGCTCATGTTCGAGCGCCTCTCTGCAGGAGAGGATTTCTTGAGTGAGCAGGTCACCCACCTGGCCAAAGCCGGCGGGAAGCGCTTCCGCCCGTTGATGGCCGTGCTGGCCAGCGAGTTCGGGCCGAACCCGCAGGCGGAAAATGTGATTCGTGGTGCCGCGATCGTGGAGCTGGTCCACCTGGCCACGCTGTACCACGACGATGTGATGGACGAGGCCGTCAAGCGCCGCGGTGTCGAGTCGGCGAATTCGCGCTGGACCAACACGGTCGCGATTCTCTCTGGCGATTTCCTGCTTGCCGAGGCATCGCGGTTGATGAGTGAGATCGACACCGCCACTGTCCGCCATTTCGCGGAGACGTTCAGCGATTTGGTCACCGGCCAGATGCGCGAGACCGTCGGCGCCCGTGGCGGCGATCCGGTTGAGCATTACCTCGAGGTCATCCGAGAAAAGACCGGCGTGCTCATCGCATCCGCCGCGTACCTGGGTGCCACGCACTCGGGCGCGGACGAGGCAACGGTGCGCACGATCAAGGAGGTCGGCGAGGCGATCGGCATGGTCTTCCAGATCGTCGATGACATCATCGACATCTTCTCCGATTCCGAACAGTCGGGAAAGACGCCGGGTACGGATCTGCGCGAGGGTGTGTTCACCCTCCCGGTCCTCTACGCCCTCAAGGATGAGGGGGAAGCGGGCGAAGAGCTCCGCGGCCTTCTCACGGGTCCGCTCACTAAGGATGCCGACGTGGAGCGCGCGCTGACGCTCATCGGACAGACGGACGGCCGCAAGCGCGCGCTTGACGACGTGCACCGGTACCTCTCCATCGTGGATACCCGCCTGAGTGATCTTCCCGGCATTCCGGCGAATGAGGCAATGCGCCAGATCGCCCGGTACACCGTCGACCGTGTTGGCTGAAAAACGGTTCTCAACTGCCGATTTGTTGTTTCCGTGACCCGCTGCTGTAGAGTAGTCCAAGCACGCCAGGTTGCCCGAGCGGCCAAAGGGAGCGGACTGTAAATCCGCCGGCATTGCCTTCAGAAGTTCGAATCTTCTACCTGGCACCACATACAGCGCGCACTGCGGAGAATTCACGCGGTGCGCGCTTCTTCATTTTCCAGTTACGCGGACGTCACTTTCAGGCCAGTGGATGTTCAATGTGCGGGGATAATTTCGGACGGGTACATCTGTCCCCAACATGTGAAGGATCATTCCGTGTCTCGTTCCCGCTTCCGCGCCGCACTCGCTGTGCCGGCTGCCGCATCCCTGGTTCTCTCCGCTGCCGCTATCCCGGCTTCTGCCGCAGAGACGGCTGATAAGTCCTCCCTGGTCATCAACGAGGTCGTTTCCAACGATGACCCGGTCGGTGACTGGGTCGAGCTGGCTAACCTGGACAACAACCAGGACCTGGACATCTCCGGCTGGAAGGTCCTGGACAACAAGGACGACCACACCCCGATCGTGTTCCCGGAGGGCACCAAGGTCGAGTCCGGCGGCTACTTCGCCTTCTACACGGACGGCGCAACCAACACTCCGGACGGTTCGGAGGGCTTCGGCCTGGGCAAGGGCGATTCTGTCCGCGTCTACGATGCCGAGGGCAATCTCGTTGTAGAGACCACGTGGGAAGGCCACGCGGCGCCGTCCTGGGGCCGTGTTCCGGACAAGACCGGCGAGTTCGCTACCACCGGCGCGTCGACCCGCGGTGCGAAGAACGAGGCCGGCGCTGGCGAGCAGCCGGGTGACGAGGAGCCCGCTGCACCGGAGGCAAAGGAGCCGTGGCCGTACGACAACGTCTACGACGTCGACCTCGGCGGCGATTTCACTGGCGACGACATGTCCGGTGTGGATTTTGACGACAAGGGCCGCGCCTGGGTGGTCAACAACGGCTCCGGCAAGCTCTACGCCCTCGACTACGACGAGGCCGCTAAGAAGTACACGCTCGCCGGCACCTGGACGCTGAAGTACGCCGACGACAAGGACGGAGTTGTGGACGCCGAGGGTGTCACCGTCGGCCCGGACGGCGCGATCTACGTGGCCACCGAGCGCAATAACGCCGACAAGAAGGTCTCCCGCCCGTCCGTCCTCCGTTTCGAGGTCAAGGAAGGCGCAGAGGAGCTCACCGCCACCAAGGAGTGGAACCTGAAGGACATCGTCGGCGAGATCGAGGCGAACGCCGGCCTCGAAGCCATCTCCTACATCCCGGAGCAGAAGCTCTTCGCAGTCGGCGTCGAGGCTAATGGCAAGGTCTACTTCCTCGACCTGAAGGAAGACGGTACGCACGAGCTCAAGCAGGAATACCAGTCGCCGTTCGCCGGCGTCATGGCGCTCGACTACCGCCAGCAGGACAAGCAGCTCCGCGTGCTTTGCGACGAAGTGTGTGACGGCCAGTCCATCCTGCTTGCCCACAATGGCTCTGAATTTGCCCCGGCTTCTGAGATCCAGGCTCGCCCGGCGCACTTCGCCAACCTGGCGAACGAGGGCTTCGGCTCCTACACCTCCACCGGTGAGTGCGTCGGCGGTAAGGCAGAGGCCACCACGCGCTTCCTGTGGGCCGACGACGGCGGTAAGGGCATCTCCATGCGCGGCGCGCAGGATGTCAGGACCGTCGACTGCACCGACGGCTCCGACGATGCCAACGGCGCTGGCGATCAGGGCAGTGCCCAGTCCAGCAACGGTGCTAAGGACGGCTCCAGCGCCGGCACCGTCATCGGCGCAATCTTCGGCGTCCTGCTGGCCTTCATCGCTGGTATCGCCTCTGCTGGTCCGATCGCTCAGTGGGCAAAGGACAACCTCGGCGCAGAGTTCAAGCTGCCGTTCTAAGCCCTGACCACCTGCCCACGCTCAGCACTGCCGACGCGGCGCGAACGTGTGGGCAGGTGGGGCTGCAGCGGCGCGCATAAAGCTCTATAAAAGCGTCCAAAAACAGGCTCTAACCTGACGATTTGTATGTTCATTATGCGTCGGGTTAATCTTTCAAAGGCTTCAAACGAGCGGGTAACGCTTAAGAGGCTTAAGCCCCCTTAGCTCAGTCGGCAGAGCGTCTCCATGGTAAGGAGAAGGTCAGCAGTTCGATTCTGCTAGGGGGCTCTGTTGTTTGCTGGCAACGGACATGATTGGTTTACTCTTTTCATGTGCGCTAGCTAGCGGACACATGGCGGTGTAGCTCAGTGGTAGAGCAAGCGACTCATAATCGCTGTGTCGAGAGTTCAATTCTCTCCATCGCTACTCATCACCTCGGTCTCGGTCGGGGAGATGTGCTCACCCACTCCGGGGCCGTGCAGGTGCCGTGGTAGGGTTGGCGTACTGTCAGCCGAGGGTGGCCCGAGTGATCGAGTCGCCGGAAACGGAAAACAGTGCACCTAGGGGCGTGGCGCAATTGGTAGCGCAACGGTCTCCAAAACCGTAGGTTGCAGGTTCGAGTCCTGTCGCCCCTGCCATATAGACCAACTCGAGGAGAGCTGTGACTGATAATCAGCCTGGACGGAACACCGCAAAGCCGACCGGCAAGCGCCAGCGCAGCGGCGCGAGCTCTGTCACCTCTGAGTCCTACGAGGAGAAGCGCGTTGAAAAGGCCGCTCCCGAGGACCAGGACAAGACCGGCAACGGCGCTGCCGCATTCCCGGGTGAAGTCGTCAGCGAAATGCGCAAGGTCGTCTGGCCGACCGGGCAGCAGATGCTCAATTACACCCTCATTGTCTTCGGCTTCCTGATCGTTTTGACCGCCCTCGTCTGGGGCGTCGACCAGGGCGCTGCCTGGGTAGTTGAACAGGTTCTCGTCCCTTAAGCTATACTTCCGCAGTAGAGAAAACGTCCCGCCTCCCAGCACACTGGGTAAGGCGGGATAAGTTTTTCGCCTAGCTGAGTAAGCTGGGCACCAATTGAGGACTTGAAACCATAGCCATCGCGCCCACGTCACCGCGCGGCGCGTGCCAACTGCAAGGAGCGGAAATGGCCGACGACAACGAGTACAGCGTGGAAGCCAACGAGGCCGAAATGGTCGCCGAGGGCGGTGCCGTGCAGGAATCCACCGACCCGGAAGTGACCGAGGCGGACGAGACGGCTGCACCAGAGTCCGCGGACTCTGCCGGCAACGCCGAGGACACCACCGAGCAGCAGAGCCAGGAGATGGTCGCCGAGGGCGATGTCCCGGAGCAGCCGGTCCAGGAAGCCGACGCTGAAGCTGGCGCCGACGCTGAAGCTGGCGCCGACGCCGAGGCTGCCGTCGACCCGGAGGCAGCACTGTCCGGTGAGTCGGAGGAATCCGCTGACGCTGAGTACAAGGCGCGCCTGCGCAAGTACACCCGTGAGCTGAAGAAGCTGCCGGGCCAGTGGTACATCATCCAGTCCTACTCGGGCTACGAGAACAAGGTGAAGACCAACCTGGACATGCGTATCCAGACCCTTGAGGTGGAGGACTCCATCTACGACGTGGTCGTCCCGATCGAGCAGGCCATCGAGCTGAAAGACGGCAAGAAGAAGCTGGTCAAGCGCAAGCTGCTTCCGGGCTACGTGCTCGTCCGCATGGACATCAACGACGCGGCTTGGTCCGTGGTCCGCGAGACCCCGGGCGTGACCTCCTTCGTCGGCAACGAGGGCAACGCCACCCCGGTCAAGCACCGCGACGTGGCTAAATTCCTCATGCCGAAGGAGCCGAAGGTCGACGAGGATGCTTCCAAGACCGAGGCGAATGCCGAGGGCGAGACCGTCATCGCTATGCCGGAGCAGGAAGAGAAGCCGAAGGTCGCGCACGACTTCGAGGTCGGCGAGGCAGTCACCATTCTCTCCGGCGCGCTGGCCAGCGTCTCCGCAACGATCAACGAGATCGACCCGGAGACCGGCAAGATTCAGGCGCTCGTGTCCATCTTCGGCCGCGAGACCCCGGTCGAGCTCACCGCCGACCAGATCGAGCGCATCATGTAGCGTGCCGCGACTCTGAGCACTGCTTACCCTGTGAAAAACCGGCCCCCGTGGCCGGTTTTTCGCGATTTGGGCCAGGGGAGCGTGGTGGCATACACTTATCGGTCGTGCCTGCACACAAGCAGGTGCGTGAACACGTTCGTCCCCGGTGGCTGCGTCGATAAGCGAAAAGCGTCGAGGTGGCATCCGGAAGGCCCAGTTATTCATCGTGGCTGGAGTCTGTACCTAGGAAAGAGGTAATCCGATGGCTAAGAAGAAGGTCACTGGCCTGATCAAACTGCAGATCGAGGCTGGTATGGCTAACCCGGCACCGCCGGTCGGTCCGGCTCTCGGTGCGCACGGCGTCAACATCGTCGAGTTCACCAAGGCTTACAATGCTGCGACCGAGTCCATGCGTGGCAACATCGTCCCGGTGGAGATCACGGTCTACGAGGACCGCTCCTTCGACTTCATCCTGAAGTCCCCGCCGGCCGCGAAGCTGCTGCTCAAGGCTGCTGGTCTGAAGAAGGGCTCCGGCGTTCCGCACACTGACAAGGTCGGTTCTGTGACCTGGGAGCAGTGCAAGGAAATCGCTGAGACCAAGAAGAAGGACCTCAACGCCCGCGACATCGAGGCTGGCGCCGCGATCATCGCTGGTACCGCCCGTTCCATGGGCATCGACGTGAAGAAGTAAACCTTCTTCATGTCCTCGGCTTAGTCCCGCCCCGGGACCTAGCCAGTGGGAGGGTCTGGTCTGACCCGCACCACACTTCCAACTACTGACATGTCATTGACTGACAAGTAAGGAAATCAACATGGCCAAGAAGCACTCCAAGGCTTACAACGAGAAGCTGGCGAAGGTTGACCGCGAGAGCGTGTACTCCCCGCTCGAGGCAGTCAAGCTCGCTAAGGAAACCGCATCCGAGAAGTACGACGCAACCATCGACGTCGCGATGCGTCTGTCCGTCGACCCGCGCAAGGCTGACCAGCTGGTCCGCGGCACTGTCAACCTGCCGAACGGCACCGGTAAGACCGTCCGCGTCGCTGTCTTCGCTGAGGGCGAGAACGCCACCAAGGCTCAGGAAGCTGGCGCCGACATCGTCGGTTCCGACGAGCTGATTGAGCAGATCAACGCCGGCAACATCGACTTCGATGTCGCTATCGCCACCCCGGACCAGATGGCTAAGGTCGGCCGCGTTGCTCGCGTCCTCGGCCCGCGTGGCCTGATGCCGAACCCGAAGACCGGCACCGTCACCCCGGATGTGACCAAGGCTGTCTCCGAGTCCAAGGGCGGCAAGATCGCCTTCCGCGTGGACAAGGCTTCCAACCTCCACGCTCTGATCGGCAAGGCATCCTTCACCCCGGAGCAGCTCGCCGAGAACTACGGTGCTCTCCTGGACGAGGTGCTGCGTCTCAAGCCGGCATCCGCCAAGGGCATCTACCTGAAGAAGATCACCGTCTCTGCAACCCAGGGCCCCGGCATCCCGGTGGACACCAACGTGCAGAAGAACTACACCGAGGCGTAAATAGCGTGAGGCACTAGCCTCCTCGCCGCTTCGTGCATCTGACCCCGCTTCGGCGGGGTCTTTTGCGTTGGTGCCTGATACCCGGCCAGGGCCTATTGCATGGGCACATTGAGGGCTATAACCTGCAAGGAAAGCACGTCGGAGTGTTCGATGTGATCTCAGGCGAACTAATTGGCCCGGCGGTGAAAGGGAGGAGGATCGATGTTTAGGACGTATGTGGACGCGTGCCTCGACGGGGATGCGCGCCCGGACGATGTCGACGACTGGGTTGATGCATGGCACGACGATGCACCGGGAAGCGAGAACCTTTCACTCGATGCCTTCCTCGGTTTCACGTCAGAGGAATACGCCCGATGGGCGAGGGACGGGTCCGCCCTGCAGGAGATCCTCGACCGCCGCCGGTCGCAGCGGCAGACCGTGTAAGAAGAAACAAGGTTTCGTGACTTCTCGATGTCTCCTGCAGTTACGCCGAGCACTTTTGCGTTAAGCGGAAAAGCGTGTCCGCTCGGTAAGCTGCCCGGCTGGCACGGCCTCCACCAGAAAGTCGAAGGCTGACGGGAAGACTGAGACGAAGAAAGTTCGTCTGTTGTCAAGGATGAGCAGCGCCGGTATGACTGTCTGTCATGCTGAATGAACTAGCCCCCGAAAGTTGGACTGTTTTAATTCTAGGCGGTGAGGGGTTCAAGGGTCTGATTCACTTTCCGGTCAGAACTCCGCACCATGCGCCTTATTGAAAACGGTTACCGCCAAATGTGGGTGATTGTATCTACACTAGATGAAAATAATTCCTATTTGCCGTAATCTAGCGCGCGATCATCTAGCGCAAAAATGAAGAGAGGTGCCACGGAGTGTCGCGCGTTGAAACAGCGGCGGGGCGAATTCCCCGCGACGGCGAAAGCGAAGGTGTGCTGGAGCGTGCAGGCGTGGCCGTGTTCAAGGCTGTCACCATCCTGGTGAGCGCAGTTCTGGCGCTCGCAGCTGGCACGGGATACGCCCGCGCGGCGGAACTGACCCTGGATAGCGGGCACGTGGACGTCTTTCACGTCTCCGCTGACGGCGGGGACCTGAAGCTCGATCTCCGCGAGGATGTCACCGGCCAGCACGTGACCCACGATCCGGCGGATGTGCTGCTCGAGGTCGGGGAGAACACGCGGACCGATGCGACTGCTGATGTCGCCGAGATCGGCGAGAGTGGCTATCTGCTGCCGCAGACGCAGGAATCCGACAAACTGTGGCCGGGTTGGGACTCGACCGATGTGAAGTCGGGTGGATTCGATGCGGTTGATATCACGTTTGAAGAGGTCGACGGTCCGGGCGAGGTGTACCTGTTCCAAGAGAAGGGGTTCGGGGACGTCGCGTCCGTTCTCGCTGACGGTGAATTGACGCTGGGTTCTGGCAGCGTCATCGAGCAGAGTGAACCGTCGCACGTCCACACCAACTGGCTGTTCACCGAGCCGGGCACGTACACGATGACGGTGAAGGCTGTCGCGGACGGCGCGGAGTCGAACGAGGCGACCTACACCTGGCAGGTCAGCGAGGGCGATGGATCCGCAGACGATTCCGACTCCGATACCGGCACAACCGGCAGGGACCGCTCGGCCGCAGGATTGAGCGACGGTGGTTCTGATTCTTCGACGAAGAAGACGACGACGAAAAGCACCGGAAAGACCGATTCTTCCACCACGAAATCGAAAACGGACAAGGGCACCACAGCTGGCGGCAGCGGCAACAGCAACGCAGCCGCCGCCCAGCCAGCGCAGGCCGCTAACGGTGGAAGCAACGGAGAAGGCGGCGAGAAGTGCACCGCTGCTCTGGTCCCGCGGGTGAAAGACGACCGCACCTCGCCGGCATCGTGGAAAGACCCGGCGGGGCTGACTTTCGGCCTGGGTGATGCGGCGAAGGCGCAGTTGCCGCAGGAGATCGGACCGGTCCCGGCGGGGGATGTCTGGATGATCGGCTCGGTGCAGCAGGCTGGTGTGCCGTGGCTGGGGGCGAATACCCAGCACGAGTCGCTGATCCAAAACACCACCGGCGAGGTGACCTGGGAGGTCACTGACTTCGAGGGTCCGGGACCGATGACGGTATTCACCCAGGGCGGGCTCGGCCAGGTCGTGGGCGAGCAATGGTTCAGCGCCAGCAACGGCAAGGCACAAGGCAGCCACACTATCCCGGGCAACACGCACGTGCACCCGTCGTGGGTTTTCGGCAAAGAGGGCACGTACAAGGTGACGGTGAAGCAGTCGGCGAAAACGAAGAGCGGCGAGACAGTGAGCGGTTCTGCCACGTTGACATTCGTCGTCGGCGGAAAGGGCAATGCGGATAGCGGCCACTTCGACTTCGGCGCGATTTATGACGCCAAGGGCAGCTGCTCTTCCGGTGGCGGTGGCGCCGCGGGTGGTGCTGGAGGAAGCTCGGGTAGCGCTGCCGCGTCAGGCACTGCCGGTGGCAGTCTCGCGGACACCGGGATGTCGATCATGACTGTGCCGTTCGCCATTCTGGGCATCGGTGTGCTGGTCTTCGGTGCGGGCATGATCCGGATCTCCCGGAAGTTGATTGGATGAGCAGACACGCCGCAGCGCGCGGTCTAGCCGCGCTGGGACTGGTGGCGGCACTCGCCGGGTGTAGTGGTCCGTCGACCGCGGCGGAGGACGCCGACGGTAAGGCGAAGGTCGTGGCCACGACCTCGATCCTGGCGGACATCGTCTCCCACGTCGCCGGCGATGCCGCCGATGTGACGGGGCTGATCCCGGCGGGGGCAGACGCGCACAGCTACGAGTTGGGGCTGCGGGCCGTGCGCGATATCGCGTACGCCGATGCGGTGTTCACCAACGGGCTGTTGCTCGAGCCGCAGCAGTTACAGCGCACCGTCGAGAGCACCGTGCCGGAAAATGCGCGTGTCGTTCCTGTCGCTGAGCAGGCGCAGCGTCACGGCTTCCAGCCGCGCATGCTCGTGGAGGACGCCGGCTTGGACGCGCCGTGGCTCGGCTTGCGCGTCGCGGCTCCAGAGCAGGATTCAGCCGGGGCGCCGGAGCAGAACCCACCAGCGGTGCCGAAAACCGCGGTGGCTGATATTGCACTGAAGAAGCTCGAAGGCCCAGGCGACGCGGCCGCCTATATCGTGGGCACGTTCGGGACCCCGGAGTTGCTATTCAATTCCGCGGACGGCGCAGACGCGGATGATGCCACGACCCTTCCGGTGGATGCGCATACGCATGTCAGTTGGGCGTTCAGTAAACCGGGCATTTACAAGCTCACCATCGGCGCTGATGCACGTGATGCGGTGGGGGAGCCGGCGACGCCGCTGCAGGAGCAGACCTTCACCATTGCCGTCGGCGTGGATCCGCACACGGCGGTGCCGGGCGCGGAGGTGCTAGAGCACGGTCACGTGGACATCACCGCGGAGTTCGGTGCGGAACGCACTGGACGGCTGGCGCTGCTCGGCGATGCGCCGAAGAAGGACCAACGGGGTGTCACGCAGTCCACACGCCACGAATACGACCCGGCTCGCACGGTCATCGCGGTGCCGAGCGCGACGCTCCAGGAGGTGCCCGCCGGGCGCGAGTACCGCTTCCTCGGCAACCCCGGCGACGAGACGTACCTGCTCCCGCAGGCAGTGCTGGGCAAGCATGTCCACGGTGAATACGACCCGCATTTCTGGCACGACGTCGAAGCCGTGAAAGCGGTGGTCAAGGTGGTGCGCGACGAGCTGGGTGCCGCGGATCCGCAGCACAGCGCGCAGTACAGCACCAACGCCGAGAACTACCTCGCCGAGCTGGATGATCTGCACGCGGAGATGAAGCGCACTTACGGCACGATCCCGCAGAGCAACCGCAATTTGGTCACCACGCACGACGGGTACGGGTACCTCGCGGACGCCTATGGGCTCACCCTCGCCGGGTATGTCAGCCCGAACCCGTCGGTGGAACCTAGTCCGCGCGATGTCATCGCGTTGACCCGCACGTTGGAGAACCTCAACGTCCCGGCGGTCTTCCTCGAGCCTGTCGCGCAGAGCCGCCCGGCGGAGCTGTCCGAGGTCGCCGGTCGTTTGGGGATCCAGGTGTGCACCATCCGCGGCGACGCGCTCGACCCGCCAAGGAAGGGCCCGGCGCAAACCTATATCGACTTCATGCGCAGCAATGCGCAATCGCTTTCCACGTGCCTCGCAAATGAAAGGAACAACTCATGAATTTTCGCACCCACACCCGCACCCGCACTCGTATCGCAGCGTCCGTCCTCGCAGCAGGACTTTTCGGAGCATCGCTTATCGACGCCCCCTTGGCCCTCTCCCAAGCCCCCGCCGATGACCCAGCTCTGCAGCAGACAGTGCAGGACGATGAAAAGATCGCGCCACTGGGGGAGAAGGCGGTGATCTCCGCCGGGCACGCGGACCTTGGCCCGCTGTACGTGGACGGGGAAATGACCTTCATGGTGCGCGATGATTCGCAGGTGCCGCCGGTGTGGCGCCATCTTGAGGACGTGGTTTTCGAGGTCTCCGATGAGGCGAAGCAGACGCTGCCGGAGGGCGAAGATTTCGACTTCACAGGCGCGAAGGCCGGAGACGAGGTGTGGGTGGTCCCGCAAAATGAAGTCCCCGGTGTGCCGTGGCTGGGGTGGAATACTCAGTCGCCGAAAGTGGTGGACACCACCGACCGCGGCGTCAGCCTGGAATTCGGTGGGCATGAAGGCGAAGGCGATTTCTCCCTGTTCCTGCAGTCTGGCGGATTCAGCGAGCCGCAGCAGCTGTGGAATTCGCGCCTGAAGGGCAATCAGCCGATGTGGGTGGAGCTGAACACGCACACGCACGCCAACTGGGTGTTCACCAAGCCGGGCGTCCACCTCGTCGGTGCCCGCGCGGTGGTCAAAGACAAAGACGGAAAAGAACACGTCTCCGAGCAGGTCGTGCGCTTCGCAGTTGGTGAGGGCACCGATGTGCAGGAGGCAGCCGCAGCGGAATTCGCAGGTCCCTGGCGCACCGCAGAAGGCGAAGGCGGCAGCGACGCGGAGAACAGCGGTGACAAGGGGGAGCAGGGCGACGTCGATAAGCAAGACGGCGCAATCTCTCCCGTGCTGTGGGTGCTCGGCGGGCTCGCTGTTGCGGCACTCGTCGTGGGCGCGTTGAGCTTTGTCTGGCTGCGCCGTGCGCGCGCGGAGCGGGATGAAGCGGCGGCATCGATCGGCAGGGATGCCTAATGCGGCACTGCCTGCAAGATCCGGTCGTGACGGCGCACGGCGTGAGCGTCGACTACGGCACGCTGACGGTGTTCGAAGGCGTTGACCTGACGGTGCACGCCGGCGAATTCGTTGGTCTGCTCGGCCCGAACGGTGCGGGAAAAACGACGCTGCTGCGTGCCCTTCTCGGGCTGATCCCGGCCCGCACCGGGGCCGTCGAGATCGCGGAGCGCACCGGCAAAGCAGCCCGCCGTGCGGTGGGCTATGTCCCGCAACGGCACTCTGTGGCCTGGGATTTCCCCATCGACGTCTATTCGATGGTGCTTGGCGGGCGGCTGAGCCTCCGCCCGTGGTGGCGTCCCGCTGGCCGCACGGACCACATCGCGGCTGCGAAAGCTATCGAGCAAGTCGGGCTGTGGGATTTGCGCGACCGTCCCGTGGGCAAACTCTCCGGCGGGCAGCGCCAGCGCGTGCTCGTCGCCCGCGCACTCAGCCGCGAGCCGAAGCTTTTGCTTCTCGACGAACCGTTCACCGGCCTCGACATTCCCACCACCGAGCAGCTCCTTGCGCTGTTCCGCGAACTGGTGGACGGGGGAGTCGCTGTGGTGATGTCCACGCACAATATCGCCGAAGCTGTGTACTCCTGCGACCGTCTCGTGCTGTTCAACCGCGGCATCGTCGCTGACGGTAGCCCTTCGTGCCTGGCGGACCCGGAGCCGTGGTCGGAAGCATTCGGCGTGGATAAGGATTCGCGTTGGCTCGCCGGAATCGGGCTCGATTTCGATGCGGAAGAGACCCCCAGCCGCCACGCTGCGCAGGGAGGCGCTCATGCCTGAGATCAGTTTCTGGCAGTTCCTGATGGACCTAGCCAATCCGCAGCTGAGCTTCTTGCCGCGCGCCCTCATCGTGGCGGTGATCGCCTCGGTGGTGTGCGCGGTGGTGGGATGCTACGTGGTCCTGCGCGGCATGGCGTTCATTGGCGATGCCGTCGCGCACGCCGTGTTCCCGGGCCTCGCGGTGGCATTCGCTCTGCAGGCCTCAGTGCTGCTCGGCGGTGCTGTCGCGGGCATGGTGGTTGCGGTCTTGATCGCGGTGTTCTCACAGCGCGAAAGGGTGAAAGAAGACACCGTGATCGGCATTTTCTTCGCCGCTGCTTTCGCGCTCGGCTTGGTGATCATCTCTCGGGTGGAGGGCTACACTGCCTCGTTGACCTCCTTCTTGTTCGGCTCGCTGACTGGTGTGTCCACGAGCGATATGTGGGTCTCCTTGGCTGCCGGAACACTCGTGGTGGCGCTGATCATCGGGCTGCGGCCGTGGCTGACTGCGGTGAGCCTCGACCGGGAGACCGCCCGCTCCATGAACCTGCCCGTGCTTGCGCTGGACCTGCTGCTGTACCTCGCCGTGACCACGGCGGTGGTGATCTCGGTGCGCACGATCGGCAATATTCTCGTCGTCGCCCTACTGGTCACCCCGGCTGCGATCGCCCGGATGTACACCGACAAGCTCGGCGTGATGATGGCGCTCGCCGCCGGCGCCGGGATCACCGGCTCCGTGCTCGGCGTGTGGCTGTCGTGGGCGTATGACACCCCGACTGGCGCCACCGTCGTGCTGTGCCTGACCGTGATCTTCGTTCTCAGCTGGCTGTTCGCGCCGCAGCAAGGCCTTGTCACCGAACGGATTCGCAACCGCGCACCGAAAGAAAGGACGAACGTCGATGCAGTTTCTCGTTGATACCTCTTCTCTCCGTCGCGCGGTCGCCGTGGCTGCTGCCGGATTCCTCGCAGTGGGCAGCGGTGCACTTGCGGCCCCCGCGGCGTCTGCGGCTGATAACGCCGACGATGCAGGAAAACCTGATAAGCCTGCCGCTGCGAGCGACAGTCACGTCCCGGGCGATGCCGGTTTCGGCGTGGATCTGCCAGCGGATACGACGATGACCACGCAGGACGGCAAAGAGGTCGAGCACCCCTGCGCCGGCAGGAAGTTGGCGTACCACTCCCACGTCGACGGCTTGTACGGCACCCGCGACGCGGACCAGAACCTCGCGGTGATGGCTGTCGACGGCCAGGCCGTCGTGCCCATGGACGACCTCTGCTTCCGCCTCGCCCCTGATGCGGACCCCGACGGCAAGGAACTGAGCCGCATCGCAGTTCCGGATTCGAAGGATTTGTCTTTCCTCGGTGAGCCGGGCTCGCTGATCTGGTCTGCCCCGCAGGCGGTGGACTTCACCGATAATTGGCGCCCGATCTGGTCAGGACTGGGTGCGTTCGACCCGAACCACGAGATCGACGGCAAGGTGCCGAACAATTTCACGGACGACACGATGCACTTCGACCTCAAGGAATTCTCGGGCCCGGGGGAGATGAATATCTTCTTCGGCGGTTCCGGCGGCGAAGGCGATGTCGAGCACGTGTTCAACAGTGCCGACGACAGCAAGCACACCATCGACTATGAGGTGGGCGCGCACGGCCACTTCAACTGGACGTTCACCAAGCCTGGCATCTACGCCATCACCTGGCAGGGTCGCGCCGAACTCGAAGACGGGACTCAAGAGCTGACTGAGCCCGTCACCCAGTACTGGCTCGTCGGTTCCGATGAGGAAGTCGGCTTACCGAAGGACACCACGAAGGAGCTCCGCCCCATCACCAAGCCCGCCGGCGAAGGCACCACACCGCCAGCACCCGAGCAGCCCCCGGCAGGCGGCGAGGATCCTGCGCCCGGAAACCCTGGCACCTCGCCGGAGGGCGACGAGAAATGCCATGCGTCCCGGGCGCTCGCCGGTAAGCCGGACACCTTCATCTCCGAGGGGCACCTCGACATCGCGCTCGCCGGTGGCGGGGAGGAGCCGTTGTCATTCACGCTTCGCGACGGATCGACGCCGAGCAACACAGTGTCGCGCCCTAGCGGATCCTTCGCCCTCGAAGTTCCGGACGCCGCGAAGGCGAACCCGAAGGGGGCAATCCGCGACGCGCTGCCCGGCAAGCCTGAAACACTGTGGGCACTGCCGCAGTCGCAGAAAAAAGGCCTGCCGTGGCCGGGCTTTTCTACCGAGCACCTCGCGCCGGGCGTCTTGAAAGCGGGCAGCACGGTGGAGGTGTCCATCAACGACTTCACTGGCCCCGGCCGCATGCTGGCCTGGCACGAGTCCTTGACGGGCCTGAAGATCGAGTTGGATTCCGGCAACCGCGATCGGAAACTGACGTACCCGATGAACGCCCACGACCACTTGGCTTACGGCTTTGACGCGCCGGGCTACTACACAGTCCAGTACCGGGTGACGGGCAAGACCGCGGACGGCGCTGACATCGACGAGACCATCGACGTGCCCTTCCTCGTCGGCGACGAGACTATCGCCGACGCACGCAAGGCCAAGGAGGCCGGATACTCCGACCTCGGCGACGCCGATGCGTGTGACGGATCAGCAGAACCCGGCGGTTCTGACGGCTCCGGCACCACCCCTGACGATCCCGACGACTCCACCGGCGGCAGTAACGGCAAGAACCCGTGGACGACCAAGGACATCGGGATGGTCGAAAACGAAGTGAAGAAATTCGGCAAGAAGCTCGACGCGAGCTTGCGCGCCATCGAAGAGCAGAACGAGAAAAACAAAGCCGACAAAGCTAAATCTGACAAAGCCAAAGGAGACAGAGCCAAGAAAGTATCCCGCGACACAAGCACCAGCAAAAAACCGGCCAAGAAATCCGGTGGCACAGCCAACAACACCGCCGGCGACAACACGCGCAACAGCATCGACGGCAGGACAGAGCTGAACCGAGTGCCCGCACCCGCGATGACCAATGCCGACGGCGGTACGCCTGCATCGACGGACCTCACCGCGGCCAGCGGGGGAGGAACCAGCGGAGGAAGCGGTGGAGGAACCAGTAGCTCTGCCCAGGGCAATACCGTCGCGCAGCCGGCGGCGGCGAGCGCAGGCACCTCCAGCGCTGACAACGAAAGCAGTGAAGGCAGCGAGGACAGCGCAGAAAACGCGGAGAGCGAAGACGGCGCGACGGATAACGCTGAACCGGCGGGCGAGGAATCGTCGCCGATCCGCTCGTCGATCGACGGGGACAACCTTGAGTACATGGACGAAGACGGCGAGGGTGCCCCGGAGGAGCAGCCGACGAATGTCGATGGGGCGGGGGCGCTCGCCTCGCTCACCGCGGGCGGATTCTGGTCCGGTTTGGCCCTGGGAATCGGCGTGATGGCGCTCATCGGCGGCATCGTTCTCTTCGACGCAGCTCGGCGCATGATCAAGGATTTGGAGAAATCCAAGGGGCCACGTTAAAGTAACCAACCGAAGTTTGAACGGGAGAAATCCCGAGCTCAAGTTTCACCGAAGACCGTCGGTCACTTAACCGGAGACACTCCGGAAGAGTCGAAGGAATCCCCCCAGGGATCGGCCCACGCAGGAGAAACGTGGCATTCCTTCGCGCTTTAAGCGCTTGTGCCTCGTGCTTCTGCACGGGGCAATTTTCATTGCTCCGGGCGGACAAGACATGAAGTAATGGGAAGGAGGCGTGTGTCATGGCAAACCCGAAGAACACGGCTGAGCTTGCTGCCTTGAAGGAGAAATTCGAGGGCGCTAGCTCTGTCTTCCTCACCGAGTACCGCGGCCTGACCGTGGGTCAGCTGCAGGAGCTGCGCGGTGAGCTCGGTTTTGACGTTGAACTGCACGTCGCCAAGAACACCCTCGTTAAGATCGCTGCCAACGAGCACGGCATCGAGGGTCTCGATGATCTTCTGACCGGCCCGACCGCTGTCGCTTTCATCAAGGGCGATGCAACGGTCGACGCTGCGAAGGTCATGAAGAAGTTCGCCAAGGATAACGAGATGTTCGTTATCAAGGGCGGCTACATGGACGGTAACCCTCTCGACGCCTCCCAGGTGGATGCTGTCGCAGAGATGGACAACCGCGAGACCACTCTTTCCAAGCTCGCCGGCGCATTCCAGGGTTCTCTGGCGAAGGCTGCTGGCCTGTTCCAGGCTCCGGCATCCAAGACGGCACGACTCGTTGCCGCACTGCAGGACAAGCAGGAAGCCGCTTAAGGCGACTTCCACCACTAGTACGCACACCAAACATCTGGCCGCATAAGGCCACAACAGAAAGGAAGCCACCATGGCTAAGCTCTCCAAGGATGAGCTCATTGAGCAGTTCAAGGAAATGACCCTTATTGAACTTTCCGAGTTCCTGAAGGAATTCGAGGAGGTCTTCGACGTGACCGCTGCCGCTCCGGTCGCTGCTGTTGCAGCTGCTCCGGGCGCTGCTGGCGATGCTCCGGCTGCTGAGGAGAAGGACGAGTTCGACGTCGTTCTCGAGGCTGCTGGCGACAAGAAGATCGGCGTCATTAAGGCTGTCCGCGAGATCGTCTCCGGCCTGGGCCTGAAGGACGCTAAGGAGATGGTTGAGGGCGCACCGAAGGCCATCCTCGAGGGCGCTAACAAGGACGACGCTGAGGCTGCTAAGGCCAAGCTCGAAGAGGCTGGCGCAACCGTCACCCTCAAGTAAGCACTTTTCGCTTATCGACGACACCCCCTCCGGTCGCACGCGCGACCGGAGGGGGTGTTTCGCGTCTCCGGAAGCCGCCACCCCGCGTGAAGAGCCGGTGCCATTCCGTGGAAATGCTTCCGCCCTTCCGGCATCCTTTGACGGACGTGGAGTTACTGGACGCTGCGTTTCCGCCGAAGCAGTGACAGGCACTGCGTGCGTTCGCGTCCCGATTCGTGGCGGCGAAACCAGAGTCGCGGTTAGCATTTGGCAGACAAGGCCATCTGGAAATTGAGCAATGCCGAGGTACGCGATGGATTTCACTGTGCGCCCGCCTGAGGGGTTCGAGTTGGGGCATACGCAGGACTACTACGAGGGGAAGGTCTCGAACTTCTTTCTGACTGATGCGGTGTGGGGCAAGACTTTCAGGGGCGGTGTCGTCGAGGAGTTCGGGGAGTTGGCGAATGTCTCCGGCGAGTTCGCGGGCGATATTGTCACGGCATTGTCGATTGGGGTCAGTGAGGATTCCACGTTGTGCGGGGTTCCGCTTGCCCAGCCGTTGGACCGGGTGGCTCTCCAACTTGAGAGTGAGGGTTTTTGCGGTTGAGGGGTGGGAGCAGATCGACGATGACGTAACGGTCCTTCACCTGATCACTGACAACGGGGAAATGCAGGTCACTGCAACGTACGGGAAACCCACGGCTGTTGTCTGGGCGATGGGCGCCCAGGGCGCGAAGCAGTAACAGGCAGTGATGAAGACGCCGGATTGTGAGCCTCTGGCCTGCTTCCTAGTGGCAAGTGGCTGGGAGCGTGAGAACGAGACATCGTTCTTGCTCAAGGGGCCGTCGCTGGCATCGCTGTTGGTGCTCGAGCCGTCGCATTCTCTTGGCGATCCTGGAGGTGAGTCGGTGGTGGCGCACGTCAGTGTGCTCGACCCGGCGTTGCGCACGGCATCCAATGACGGGGTGATCTACCGGGGCGCGCCGCAGTCGCTGTTCAACGCGGCGTTGATTGGCAAGGCTTCGAATGCATTGACTACGGCTATCCGGCTGCAGCGTGACGGCGCGCCGGACACTGAGCGTTTTGCACAGTTGCAAGCTGACGTAGCGGGCTTCACCAATGGTGTGTCTGCACCGTGGATTGCGCAGTGTATTTCTGCCGGTGAGCGCTGCGGAAGCGACCACAGTGAGACAGATGCGCGGAATTTGGCCGCGTCGTTGCGTTCGTTGGGGGAGGACAGTCTTGCGGCGGAGGTTGAGAAGGACTCCGCTAGGTTCCATTCGGAGCGTGGGTCAGCGGTGCCCGCATGCACTGTTGCGGTCTTCATTCCGTCTGGTTGTGCCGGCACCGACACGATTTTCAGCATTGTCGAGGCGTCGAGCGCGGATAGCGCTCCAGATCCGCGACTCGTAGATTATGCGGAGGTTTGCGCGCTTATCGACGGCTTGTCTACCCCGCGCGTCCGTAATTCCCGCCTCATGACTGTGGAGGTTGCGTGGAGCCATTCGGTTCCGGAGGAACTGCTTGAGGCTGCGGCGCGTGATGGTCTGGGTGTCTGCAATCTGACGACGGGTGAGTTCTATCTGGCTGGCGATGAGGACCCGCGTTTCACATCTGAGATCACTTATCGGCTTGCGTGGGCATCGCCGACGACGGCCGTTCGGGCGTTGGGGTTGATCCGTCGCGAAAGCATCATTGCCGGCGCTGATTCTGATACTGCTGTTTTTCTTCTTGATGATGCGAGCGGCGACGCACTGACTGTCGAATACGATTTCTTCACCCGTTCCTACGTGGTAGACCGCCGCGCGACATTGAACAAGAGCGCTCCGCCTGCGCAGTTTTCCTGCGGTTACGAAGATGCGGTCCAACTGGTGGAGGCGTTCCTCGCATGACCTGAGTCGGTTAGGAATCACTGGCAATCAAGCGCTACCCGGGATTTTCGTAGACGATGGAGGACATGACTCAGTTTCCTTCGGATTGTTTCAGTGCGTCGGGGCAGCCCTGCGATGAAAAGAGGATGGAGATTGAGCTGAGGAATGTCGGGATGCACACAAGCAGCAGTTTTTCACCTTCACTCCCAGTGTTGATGAGGTCGCGCGGTTAGTGAAGCATTGGCTTGCAACCGGTGGTGATGTCGCTGGTGAGGCTGACTGGCAGAACCTGTAGTAGAGCAATTGCTGTAGGACTGGGGTGAGGTGGCTTGCAAAGGAGTAGTGATGAGTGATCTGGCGACAGAGTTGGCTGAGGCAATGGGGTTGCATACTCCGGTGCCGTCGCGGCATGGGGAGATGCCTGATGATTTGCTCGAGGAGTATGTCTACGGGTTGAGGGATGCTATCCGTCGCAAAATGTGCACCCCTACTCAGGCGACCAACATGGTGCGTGCGGTCAACGAGTTTCTTAAAGCGCGGCATCGGTATCTGTTTGATGCTTTTGAGGAGTGTTATTACGAGGTGCCGACGAATCATTTCCGGGGCCAGGTGTTTTTCTCGTTAGAGCGTTTGGCAGGTAATCGGGGTGAGCTGCTTGACCGGATGTTGGAGATGTATATGACTGATCATCGCAGTATTGGGTCGACGGGTGAGACGCTCAAGGAATATTTCCAGACCATGGTGGTTAAGAAGGGCAAGCAGCGGCATTGGGATCTGATTGCACAAAGCGTGGATACTCAGAAGGATGTTGAGTTTCTCACGATGTTGACGTCGAAGTCGCAGGCGAAGTTGGATCGACGTGGTGTGGTTGCGTGGATGCCGGAGTTGGATGATGCCCAGCGGGTGGTTAGTGGCCCGCCGACGAGAGTGGAGGATAAGTAATAGTGGTCATTCCGTTCTACATTTCTTTTAGCCAGGATGAATTTGCTGACCTGGATGGTGGCTCGGCTGGGGATCGCCGAGACGCGATCGTCGATGCGCTTGAGACGGCGAGTCGTCCAGTGGTGGACATCGACACTTTCTTTGGTGAGGTAGCTGAGGAGCTTGCAGAGTTCACGGATGAGTCGACGGCGAGCCGCATTGTTTTCGGTGCTGCGGATTGGGACGGCGAGGACGTGACTGATGGGATGCGGATCAACACTCCTGATCAGGTGGCGAGTTTAGCGGCGGTGCTCGACGAGCTTTCGCTGGATGATTTCACTCATCCTGATGAGGTTGAGGCTTTGTCGGATTTCTACATGGATGCGGCGCGGCGTGGGGATGCTGTCGCGGTGTATCTCAGCTAGAGGGGTATTTGATGTCTGATTTGCCTACGCGTTATGACGTTGTCAGCGACGATGAGTTAGACGTGTTTGTCACGCGTCTTGCTGAGCAGCTTGAGCAGGGGTGTGAGGATGTCGATGCTGTTGCTGGGCTTGCCCGGGTGGTCGATGAGCATCTGTGGGCGAGGCACGGGCAGTATTTCGAGACTCTTTTTCAGTGTTATCTTGCGGAGCCGAGGTTTGCTGTGCGGTTCCACATGTTCAGCTGTCTGGAGCGGCTGACGGGGCATGATCCGGAGTTGTTGGACCGGATGTTGGAGCTTTATGACCGTGACCATCGGACGGTTGAGGCTCCGTATGAGCGCGAGGAGATCAAGGGGTTGTTCCAGTATCTTTTCGCTACCAAGGGTCATCAGCGTCATTGGGATGCGATTGCCCGGACGGCCACGACGGAGGCTGATCGGAAGATGGTCAAAGCGTTGTCGTACAAGATGCGGAAGGCCAATACCAATCCTGTGGATCCGTGGTTGCCCGAATAGCTAGGGGGGCTGGGCTCAGTCACGTTCGTCGACTAGTGAGGGTTGGTTTGATGACGTATTTCATGTTGTTTGATGAGTCGATGAAGGCTATTCGGCCGTCGGATAATACGCGGCTTCGTATGCCGACGCGTGGTGGTGATCTGGAGGTCCACGTGTATGAGGCTAAGCACCGTAGTGGTGGTGCTTGTTTGGTAGCGGTTCCGCGTACTGCAGAGAATTTGGCTGTTTTGGGGCTTGGGGCTGATGTCGGTCAGTCGTCGGAGTGGATTGTTCCGCCGTTTCCTTTGCTTAAGAGTGCGGTCCGTAAAGGCGGGCCGTTTATCCGGGAGGGCAAGGTCGAGTCTGTGCCGGGGGATTTTGACCCTGCGAAAGTCGCGGTTGGTGGGGACGAGTATCGTCCGGGGTTGCCTGGGTTTGTTCCGACGGAACTTAAAGACGAGATCCCGCTTGATGTTGACAGCGTTGACACGGCCAACTGGCGTATCCGTAGATGGGTAACTGGATCGGCTACTAGGGCTGCAACTGATGAGGAGCGTACCTACCAGCTGATCCCGTGGGATCTTTTTTCGATTGGGTTTTTGGATTTGTGGCTTGAGCAGTATCGTTGCTACCACCTGGGTGTGGATATCCCGACGGAGTTGAGTCCGCCGGATGAGAATATTGATCATGATGCTCAGGAATCTGAGTCTGCGTCGGGGTTGAAGATGCGTCGTGTTGAGTTGGATGCTTCTGCTGGGGAGTTGGAGGGCCAGCATTCGGTCTATATCCAGGTTGTGGTTGGTTCTGATTTGGATAAGGCTGTGGCTGCTACGGGGCATGAGGCTAATGGGTACTTCCTTGAGGGGTTGGCGGGGTACTTCAAGTCGACGGCCCAGATTGATGGCAGTGTGCAGTTTGATCCGGAGGGGGAGGGGATCGGTTTTTACGGGGATCCCAAACACGTCGAGAAGGTTCAGACTGTTTTCGGTGAGATTGCCGAGGCGCCGGCAGAAATGGCGGGGTTGGTTGAGAAAGCGGAGGCAGTCGGCATCGAATTTGACGATTAGTCTGGATCCTGCCGGTTTGGTGCTCTGAAAACACAAGGCATGGGTGTCTATTGACGGTGTTTGTGAAGTTAGACCCGGAAAACCAAATCAAAGCCGCAAACGCTGAGGTCGTGCGGAGAGTGTCCGATTGTTTGTGTGCGGGGGCTTGGTTTACAAGTAGTCCGCGAATCGGTCAGGGTAAGCCACGGCTAGTTGGTTGATGGCTTGTTTCCATCCGGTGGCTTTCGCTCCTTCAATATAGC
>NZ_JBRBCB010000010.1:0-119378 GCF_053479455.1 Corynebacterium sp. 20-84 | reverse complement strand
TCCATCAGCTTCTCGCTGATCTCGTTGACCCTCGCCGGGTCATGGTTTTTCTTCGGTGACACCGTAGTCATTATCGGTGAAACTCCTTCTAGATCAGAGCCTCACACACAAACTTCCTGACACCCTCGCGTCCCTGGTTCCTCAAGTCCCGCATTTTTTTTAGATAAGCGTTCTCCGCTTCCAACCGCGCGATCTGACGGCGCAGCATCTCTTCTTCTGTAAGCCGCTTCGGTGCAGACGAGCCTTTGGGTCTGCCCTTCGGCTTCGGTTTTAGTGCCTCATCGCCACCTTTGCGCCATTTCCGGGACCAATCTTTGACGAGCTGGTCTGACGACAGACCAAACTCACGTGCAAGATCCATCCTTGTCTCGCCGGCAAGGTGGCGCCGGACAACTTCCTTCTTGATCTCGAACGAATACTGCTGCTTTATCGGTTTCTCCACAAGACATAGCCTGCCATGCAGCTGAAACCGCCGATAGAAGTTGCGTATTGCGCTTGTCGAACCCCCGACGATGTTCGCAGCTGCTCGGTATCCCATGCCCTGTTCGAAACACTCCACCAACTGCTCGCGCTGCTCTTCACTTAGCGAACTTCGTGCTCTCAATGAAAACTACTCCCCACTAGTCGGTAACTGATTTCTCAGTCCAACTAATGGGGAGCAGTTCAGTGAGCCGGGGGGAATGAAAACTTTTTAGAGGAAGATGCCGCGCTCGGCCAGCCACGGGGCCGGGTCGATAGCGTCGCCGCCGTTCGGGTGGACCTCGAAGTGGAGGTGCGGACCGGTGGAGAAGCCGCGGGCGCCCATGCCAGCGATCTTCTGGCCGGCGTGGACCTTGTCGCCGACGGCGACGTCAATGGTCTCCATGTGGCCGTAGACGGTGATCGTGCCGTCCTCGTGGCGCAGGCGGACCCAGTTGCCGAAGCCGCTAGCTGGGCCTGCGTCGATGACCTCGCCGTCGGACACGGCGAGGATCGGGGTGCCGACGGCATTGGCGATGTCGACGCCCTTGTGGAAGGAGCCCCAACGCGGACCGAAGCCGGAGGTGAAAGCGCCCTCAGCCGGCTTCACGGACAGCGGTGCGCGGGCGGCGAGATCGGCGGCGGAGCGGACCTTTGCGTACTCAACAGCCTTCCCCAGCTGTTCAGACAGGTTGTCCACGGGCTTGTACTCGCTGATGGCGAGGATCTGCGGGGCTGCCTGTGCGGCCTCGTCAGTGGCATCCTCGAGCGCTGCCTGGGCTGCGCTTGCGTGGTCTGCGTTCGCTGCGGATGCGGCGGAGATTCCGCCGGATGCCACGGCGCCAGTTGCTACCGCGACTAATGCCACACGACCCTTGTTCGTGCTCTGCTTGCGGTGCTTGCCTGCGGTGCGGCGTGCGCTCGAAGAGTTCAAGGTGTACCTCGTTGAGATCGTCATTGGGTAACGGTTCGTTCTGGAATCGTAACCTCTTTGTTATCTACGGGGAGTAACAGTAGCGAGTCTCAGTTCGCCAAGCAAGCTAAGTAGTGAGATTCACATATTCGTGTTTGAACCTTCATGCGTTACACAGTGATTGGGAATGGTTACTGAATCGTGTCCCAGCGCCCAATCGCACCGTTCACGTGCCAAAGTTGAAGGTGATGAGCAAGAACTCTAGTCCGCCAAGTAGATCGACTGGCACGACGCCGTCGATAAGCCGTCGCCGTTTCCGCGCGAAGCGTAACGACGCCGCGAACCGCACGCCCGCTACGGAGCAGGCTCCCACGACGATGAAGGAGCGTGTCCGGCACTACCTTCCGTACGTGGGTGTTCCGAACCTCGTTGTGGTGCTCGGCATCGTTGTCGTGTGCCTGGGGACGATTCTGCTCACGGGTGGCCGTCTCGCCGCTTTGCCGTCGTCGATCGCGGAGCTCTGGTTCGTGCTGCACGGCGTTCCGGTGAGTTTTCAGGGCGTGACGCTCGGCGCGATGCCGCTGGCTCCTGTCATTGGGGTGGCGGCGCTGATCGCGTGGCGTGTGCGTGCGGCTACCCGCGAACGCGTGAGCATTCTCGACCTGTACGTGATCTTCGGGTTGGTCGTGCTCATACCGTTCACGCTTTCCGCGGTTGCGTGGTTCATGGTGGAAGATGCCACGGCAGTCTTCCCGTTGGCGCCGCCTGCGCTCCACAAGGCGCTCCTTATTCCGGTCGTCGTCCACCTCGCGGGCATGGCGTGCGGCATGAGCGGCCGCCTGTGGAAAGCGCTTCTTACGCGTCTCGGCGCACCCGATTCGCTTTACGACGCCGCCTGCGCGATCGTTCGCCTCTGCCTCCGCCTGCTCGCCGCTGCGACCGTCGTGTACTTGATTTCTCTGGCACTCGGATTCGGTCGGATCAACGAGCTACTCGGCGAGTTCCCGACCCTGGGTGCTGGCGGTGGCTTCGCGTTGGTTGCGCTGAGTCTGCTGTATCTGCCGAATGCCGCGGTGTCCACCCTGGCTGTTCTGCTGGGCGCGCCTTTCGATATCGCCCAAGGCGGGGTGTCTCTGTTCGGCGCCGCGCTGGTACCGCTTCCGCCGTTCCCGCTGTTTGCCGCCATCCCCGGCGATGTTCCAGTCTGGGCCCCGGTCCTTCTGGCCATTCCGGCCGCTGTAATGATCCACTTCGTGCTCTCCCGCCGTTTGGATGGACTCGGAATTGTTTTCGCGGCTGCGCTGGCGGCTGCTTTCGCCGCGGCAGCGGGACTCATGTCCGGCGGCGAGGTCGGCGCCTACGGCTGGGTCGGCCCGAATCCGTGGTTCTTCGCCCTCGCCGCGGCCCTGTGGACAGCTCTCATCTCGGGTGCCGCCTGGCTCGTTGCCTACGTCATGCAGCAGCGCAACGAAGAGAAACTCGAGGAAGAGGAGAAGCCAGAAGAGGAGGAGCCGGAAGAAGAGCCTGAGCCGGAGGTCATCGAGGCAGAAGAAGAGCTTGGGGCAGAGGAAGAAGAGGAACCCGAGCCCGAGGTCATCGAAGCAGAAGAGGACGAGGAAACCGAGGAATCGGAGGAAACCGAAGAACCCGAGGAAACCGAAGAAGAGGAGGGCGAAGGGGACGTCGATAAGCCTGCTGCTTCTGGGGGCGGGTCGACGGCGATCTCGGTGAAAAGCGAGGAGCAGCTAGACTGATCTTCCGTGGCAGAGACTTCTCAGACTTCTGTAGCGGTGCTCGTCTCCGGAACGGGGACGTTGCTTCAGGCGATCCTGGATAACCAGGGCTCATATTCGGTCGATCTTGTGGTCGCCGATGTGGAATGCCCGGCGTTGGACCGCGCGCGCAAAGCAGGCGTGCGCACTGAGGTCGTGGCGCTCGAGGGCGACCGGGACGATTGGAACCGGCGGCTCGCTGAAACGGTGGGGGACCCGGATCTCGTGGTGTCGGCCGGCTTCATGAAGATCGTGGGGGAGGCGTTCCTCGCGCGTTTCGAAGGTCGTCTGATCAATACCCACCCGGCGTTGCTGCCCGCCTTCCCGGGGGCGCACGCGGTGCGCGACGCGCTCGCATACGGCGTGAAGGTCACAGGCACCACCGTCCACTACATCGACGCCGGTGTGGACACCGGCGAAATCATCGCCCAGCGTGCGGTCGACGTGCGCGAGGGGGAGACTGAAGAAGATTTGCACGAACGCATTAAGGAAGTCGAGCGCGCACTTATCGTGGACACGTTGAATCGCGCCGAACCCTCAACTACTGGAAAGGTCGAATTCCGAGCATGAGCAATCGCACCCCCATCAAACGCGCACTGATCAGCGTTTACGACAAGACCGGGATTGAGGAACTAGCTGCCGTTCTGGCAGAGGCCGGGGTGGAGATCGTCTCCACCGGTTCCACGGCGCAGCGCATCAAGGACACAGGTGTAGAGGTCACTGAGGTCGCTGAGGTGACCGGCTTCCCGGAGGTGCTCGAGGGCCGTGTGAAAACGCTGCACCCGCACGTGCACGCCGGCATCCTGGCGGATTTGCGGAAGGACGACCACGCGAAGCAGATCGAAGAGCTCGGCGTGAAGCCGTTCGAGCTCGTCGTGGTGAACCTCTACCCGTTCTCCGAGACGGTCGCTTCCGGTGCTGGCTTCGACGAGGTCGTCGAGATGATCGATATCGGCGGCCCGTCCATGGTCCGTGCGGCGGCGAAGAATCACCCGTCGGTGGCGATCGTCGTCGATCCCGCCAAGTACGGGGACGTTGCGGAAGCCGTCAAAGCCGGGGGCTTCGACGAGGACCAGCGCCGCCAACTCGCGGCCGACGCGTTCGCGCACACGGCACAGTACGATGCGGCTGTTTCCGCCTGGTTCGATGAGCAATTGGGGACCTCGAAGCAGCTGCGTTACGGCGAGAACCCGCACCAGGCCGCCAGCCTCACCTCCGACGGCACCGGCCTGGCCGGCGCTACCCAGCACGGCGGCAAGGAAATGTCCTACAACAACTACCAGGACGCGGACGCCGCATGGCGCGCATGCTGGGACCACGAGCGCCCGTGCGTCGCCGTGATCAAGCACGCCAACCCGTGCGGCATCGCTGTTTCTGAGGATTCCATCGCCGAGGCTCACAAGAAGGCCCACGCCTGCGACCCAGTCAGCGCTTACGGTGGCGTGATCGCCGCCAATCGTGAGGTGACACTTGAGATGGCCGAGCAGGTCAAGCCGATCTTCACTGAGGTGATCATCGCCCCGAGCTTCGCCGACGACGCGCTGGAGCTGCTGCAGACCAAGAAGAACCTGCGCATCCTCACCGCCGAGAAGCCGGAACGCGAGGGCAAGGAGATCAAGCAGATCTCCGGCGGCACGCTCATCCAGGACCGCGATATCTACCAGGCGGAGGGCGACAAGCCGGAGAATTGGACGCTCGCCGCTGGCGAAGCCGCTGACGAAGAGACCCTCAAAGACCTCGAGTTCGCATGGAATGCCATCCGCTGCGTGAAGTCCAACGCCATTCTCATTGCTGCTGACGGTGGCGCTGTGGGCGTGGGTATGGGTCAGGTCAACCGCGTCGATTCCGCGAAGCTCGCTGTCGACCGCGCCAACACTCTCGACGAGGGACGAAATCGCACCAACGGGGCAGTCGCCGCATCGGACGCGTTCTTCCCGTTCGCCGACGGATTCCAGATCCTTGCCGACGCGGGTGTGAAGGCCGTTGTCCAGCCGGGCGGTTCCATCCGCGATGAGGAGGTCGTCGCCGCTGCGAATGAAGCCGGTGTCACGATGTACTTCACAGGGACGCGCCACTTCGCGCACTAGGAACTAAACTAGAGGTCTTTGAAGGACCTTTTTCTCGCGGAGCAAAGGATAATCAACGTGAGCACACCGACGTGGGACGCACCTGAGCAGCCAGCCCCGAAGAGCTCGAACACTGCTTTGATCGTCGTCAGCACGATCGCGGTGATGCTGGCTCTTGCCCTCGTCGGCTTCCTCGCGTTCTACTTTTTCTCCGGTTCGAAGCAGGAGACCGAAGAGACCGCAGCATTATCCAAGATCTCCGCGCCTGAGTCGGCGCCGGCATCAAAATCCACGGTCACGCAGACTGTTGATGCGCCGCCGCCGACCAAGGAAGAAAAGCCGAAGTGCGACTATTCGTCATGGGATGTCACAGACTCGCAGGTGACCACCCCGGGCTTTGCCAAGAACGTCTTCAACGACTTCAAGGCGGCGTGCCGTGAGGAAGGGGGCCCGAATGTGACGCTCGTGGATGTCTACAGCCCCCGTACCGGTAAGAACTACACGATGACGTGCCGTGACCGCGGAGACCAGGTCGTGTGCACCGGTGGCCGTAATGCGGCGGTTTATATCTCGTGAGGAAAGCACTGACCGGAGGCGTGCTGGGGGCGGCGCTGTGCCTCACCGCCTGCACCGTCGGCGACCCCCTGGAAGAGCCGGCGCCCGGCGATGTCACTACCGTGACTGAGACTGCCAAGCCCACGCCAGAATCGCCAGAATCATCGGAACCGCCAGAAGCGGCGCAGCCGAAAACTCCTGAAAAGCGCGAACCTTCCGGCGCTGATGTCACCGCTGAGCTCACCTCCGCGGTCGAACAGGTCGTCGCGGCGCACGGGGGAACAGCGGCGGTGTCGGTGGGCGAGTCCACCGCCGGTGACGCGTCCGGTTTCGCATCCTGGTCCACGATGAAGGTCCCGGTGGCGATCGCCGCTCTCAAAGAGCACCCCGAGATGACCGTGGAGGCCACGAACGCCATTGAGGTCTCCGATAACGGGGCAGCGGACATACTGTGGAATGCCACCACTCCGGAAGCGGTGGAAGCTGTCCTCGCCGAAGGCGGAACCCCCGTCACGGTCGAAAGAAATATCACCCGCCCAGGCTTTTCCGCCTTCGGCCAGACGCAGTGGAGCGTTGCCGACCAAGCGCGGTTCGCGTCGAACCTGGGGTGTGTTGCAGGCTCCGGCCCGGTCCTCGAGATGATGGGGAATGTCGCCCAGAATTACGGCCTCGGAACGATCCCGGGGGCGCGGTTCAAAGGGGGATGGGGGCCGTCGATAAGCGGTGCGTACGAGGTCCGTCAACTGGGACTTGTGCCGGACGCTGCTGGCCGCACGATTCCCGTCGCTATCGCTGCGAGCGCGGCGGACGGCACCTACGAATCCGCGCAAGTGATGCTCACCCAGCTCGTGACCGAGCTCGGCCCAGCTCTCAACGCCGCTCCCGAAGCCGCCTGCACATAAAAAATCTCCCCCGCCTCCAAGATTGGAAGCGGGGGAGAAGCCGAAACTCTACGCTGTCATCGTCAACCTTGGCTAATTAGCGGGTCGTGAACGGCAGGAGAGCCATCTCGCGTGCGTTCTTCACAGCGGTAGCGACCTGGCGCTGCTGCTGCGGCGTCAGGCCAGTGACGCGACGCGAACGGATCTTGTGGCGATCGGAGATGAACAGACGCAAGGTCTCAATGTCCTTGTAGTCCACAGCTTCGATGCCCTTGGCCTTGAGCGGGTTCTTCTTCGGGCGGCGGGACTGCTCCATCCGCACCTTGCGGTTGTTATTGCGCTTCATTTACATGCACTCCCTTGCTTACCACGAGGACTTGCGGACGCCCGGCAGCTCACCGCGGTGGGCCATCTCGCGCATACGAACGCGGGACAGGCCGAACTTGCGGAGGTAGCCGCGGGGGCGGCCGTCGTGCGAGTCGCGGTTACGGACGCGAGCCGGGGAGGCATCGCGCGGCTGACGGTTGAGCTCAAACTGAGCTTCGAGACGGTCCTCGTCGGACGTCTCCGGGTTGCGGATGATCGCCTTGAGCTCCTGACGGCGCTCAGCGTAACGCTCGACGATCTCCTTGCGCTTCTCGTTCTTAGCGATCTTGGACTTCTTCGCCATTCTTATCGCTCCTCGCGGAATTCAACGTGCTTGCGCGCAACCGGATCGTACTTCTTCAGCGTGATGCGGTCCGGGTTGTTGCGCTTGTTCTTACGGGTGACGTAGGTGTAGCCGGTGCCCGCGGTGCTCTTGAGCTTGATGATCGGGCGGATATCGTTACGTGCCATGAGCTAGATCTTCTCCCCTCGGGCGCGGATCTGAGCAACGACGGACTCGATGCCGTCGCGATCGATGATCTTCAGACCCTTGGTGGAAACATTAAGCGTGATGGTACGGCCCTCGGAGGGCAGGTAGAAACGCCGCTTCTGCACGTTGGGGTTCCAACGGCGCGAATGGCGGCGGTGCGAGTGAGACACGGTCTTGCCGAAAGACGGCTTCTTTCCCGTGACCTGGCAATGTGCCGACATTGGTTACTTCTTTCTCCTAGCCGCTTGAGCCACGGAGACTATGAGGTGGACGCCGCGCTCGCTAATGGTTATCGGCCGGAAATGTGAGGATGGCCGTGATGAACGAGGGCGTCGCAAGTCACCGGTTGACTAAGCGTAAACGTGTACTTCGACAACAGCGAGAGTAAACACTACACGCGCACGCCCTCATCTCATAATCGCTTGCGTGCTTATCGACGGGCTTCCGTTCAGCTCGCAACCATCATTGCCCCGAGTGGGACCGCGACAGCGAAAGGCGTGAGACATGCTCCGCGGACGGCCACGTCCTTCCATGCGACGGCGACCCCCGCACGCTGTAGCTGGTCGTGCCATAGCAGCGTGGCGAGCGACGCCCACGGCGTCACGACGGGCCCGCAGTTGACACCTATTAGTAGGGCCATGATCTGCTGCGGGGTCTGCGCGGACGGTTCCAGCAGGAAATAAGCCGGCAAGTTATTCACTGCATTCGCCGCTACTGCACCTGCCGCGGCGAGCGGAACTGGGTCGAGCTCCCCGAATTCAATCCCGGCGGCAATTGCGGCGGCGGAGGCGCACGAGAAGGTGGCGGCCAAGACGATTGAGAACCACGGAACGAGCTTGTCTCTGCGGTGGTTCTTTCCGGCTGCCGCGTAGAGCACTGCTGCGGCGACCGTACTGACAAGCCAGTAGGGGAGCACCAGTAGCGCCGGAGGGATGACCGCCAGCACGGCGAGTGCGACCCTCAAGGCGGGACTGCTCGCCGCTTCGTCCTCAGTTCGCGGACTCGGCGCTGGCTCGTCCGCGGCGAGAACATAGCTCAGCCAGGACGCGGCAATGGCGACGAGGAGTGCCGCGACCGCCGGGGCGGCGGCCATGCGTATATATGCGGTCTCAGGCGCGATGTGGGCTGGCCCGGCGGCGAGAAGGTTGGTCAGGTTCGAAACTGGCAAAAACAGCGAGCCGAGGTTGGCTATCCACACCACGGCGAATGCCACCGGCACCACCTTCAGGCCGTTTCTGCGCGCCAGGGCCACCGCCATCGGGGTGATCATGATCGCTGTCGTGTCTAGCGAGAGGAAGATCGTGGAGACTGCCGCGCTAGCGACGATGCCGGACCAGAGTGACCACGGCGACCGTGTCCACCGCTCAAGTCCGTGCGCGACCGCCTCGAATGCTCCGGCGGCGGACGCCAGATTCACAGTCACGGACATTCCCGCGACGAACAACAGCACCGGGGCCAGTCGCAGCGCGAGGGCGAGCAGGGCTTCGGGCTCGGCAACGGCGAGAAAGACAGTGCTCGGAGCGAGCACGGCTGCGCACACAGCCCAGCGAAGCAGCGATTTCGGGATAGTGTCCATCACCTGTACTATGTATCAAGTTGTCTGATCAGGCGTATTCGCGCTGCTCGGATAAAGACCATTTTCGCACCCAACTCAGGCACGATCCGGATGAGCATTCCGGAACCGACCTGAAGTATCAATCCTGAGGGAAACGAAGAGATGAAAAAAGATATCCACCCTGATTACCACCCGGTGATCTTCCAGGACGCAGGTACTGGCCGCCAGTTCCTGACCCGTTCTACCGCGACCTCTGACCGTACTGTCCAGTGGGAGGACGGCAACGAGTACCCGCTCATCGTCGTCGACGTGACCAGCGAGTCGCACCCGTTCTGGACTGGCGCACAGCGTGTCATGGACACCGCTGGCCGCGTCGAGAAGTTCAACCGCCGCTTCGGTGGCATGGCCCGCCGCAAGAAGAAGTCCGCCAACTAATCGCGGTAAAGGAGGAAAGACACCATGGCAACCCCGAAGTTCCGTAAGTCCCGTTCGAACACGCACCACCGTCGTTCCCAGTGGAAGGCTGACAACGCCGCACTGCAGGAAGTCAAGATCGACGGTCAGACCGTGCGTATCCCGCGCCGCCTGATCAAGGCTGCTGAGCAGGGCCTGATCGACGTCGAGCAGTTCTAAGCTCGGTATTAAAACTCGATAGCTAAAAGCCGGTCACCTGATTGTGGTGGCCGGCTTTTCGCATATGTAGGCGAAATTGCCCATAATAGATCGCATGAAAGTTCTGGTGGTCGACGATGAGCAGGCAGTCCGCGAATCCCTGCGCCGTTCCCTGAAATTCAACGGGTACGACGTCATCCTGGCAGAAGATGGCGTGCAAGCCCTGGACATGATCAGGGCTGAGCAGCCGGATCTCACCATTCTGGATGTGATGATGCCGCGTCTCGACGGGCTTGGGGTCTGCCGCGAACTGCGCTCCACTGGGTACGACCGGCCGATTCTCATGCTCACCGCCCGCGACGGTGTTGCCGAGCGCGTCGCCGGTCTCGATGCTGGCGCGGACGACTACCTGCCCAAGCCTTTCGCTCTCGAAGAGTTGCTGGCCCGCGTGCGCTCCCTGTTTCGCCGTGCGCAGGCGGACGCGGCGGACGTCGAAAAGCGAGGCCCTAGTGCTGAGCTGACTTTCGAAGACCTACACCTCGATGCGATTTCCCGCGATGTCTACCGCGGTGACCGGCACATCTCCCTGACGCGGACGGAATTCTCCCTGTTGGAAGTTCTGATGCGCAATCCGCGTCGCGTGCTGTCCCGCGAGACGATTCTCGAGGAGGTCTGGGGGTACGAGTTCCCGTCCTCCGGCAATGCCTTGGAGGTGTATATCGGGTACCTGCGCCGGAAAACTGAGGCCGGCGGTGAGGCGCGTCTGATCCACACTGTCCGTGGCGTGGGCTATGTCCTGCGGGAGACCGCTCCGTGATCCTTCGCCGCATCACTGCGGACGGAGATATGAATCTGCGTCCGGCGCGCACCTCTCCTGTCCGCGGCAGGATCGCCACATTTGCTGGCGCGGGCGTGGCAACAGCGGTTGGCGCGACCGCAGTGATGTCGTATATAGCCGTGTTCGGCGCAATGGAGGAGCATGAACTCAGTGCACTGAATTCCCGCACCATCGCGCTGATGCAGCAGGTGGATGACGGCACGGCGAATGATGAGGCGCTGCGGTCGATCGTCGATAAGTTCAGGGCAGATAACCCTGGATACCGTGCGTCTGTCTCGCGGCAGCAACACGAGTTCTTCGTTGGCGACCCGATGCCTGTGGACCGGATGGCACGCGATGGCGAACCTGCGAATTGGTCGCAGCTCGAATACGGAGACGAGATGGTCTCCGTGCTGCGTAATGACCACGGCACGACGGTCGCGGTGGCGTACAACCGTGCTCATTTCTCGCACCTGCAAAGTCGGCTGAAAGCGATTCTCGCGGGCATCGTCGGTCTGGGCACCCTGCTTGCGGCACTGACGGGCAACATCATTGCGCGCGTGACCGTTCGCCCTGTCGGCCGTCTCCGTCGCGCAATGGACAATGTCTCCACTGAAGGGAGACTGGAGCCCATTGAGGTCGCGGGCAGCGATGAGTATGCCAAGCTGACTGAATCGCTCAATTCGATGATGGAATCGCTCAACGAATCGCGTGTGCGCCAAGCTCAGCTCGTCGCTGACGCGGGCCACGAATTGCGCACGCCGTTGACGTCGATGCGCACGAATATTGAGCTTCTCATCATGCTGCACCGTTCCGGGCAGATGGCACAGATGCCGCAGGAGGAACTCGACGCGCTCGAAGACGATGTCAACGCCCAAATGGAGGAGTTGTCCACGCTCATCGGTGACCTTGTGGACTTGGCGCGCGAGGACGACCTGCACAAGGAATTCGAGCCGGTGCGACTGGACCACCTCCTGACAGAGGCAATGACCCGCGTGCAGCGCCGCCGCCCGGACGTGAATTTCCGATTCCGCGCAGACCCGTGGATCCTCGCCGCCGACCGCGCCGCCTTATCGCGCGCGCCCGTCAACCTCCTCGACAACGCCGCGAAATGGTCCCCGCCCGGTGGTGTCGTGCGCGTCTCCTTGCGCGCGGCGACGCGCAGCGCCGTGCTGATTATCGACGATTCCGGCCCAGGCATCGACCCGGACGTCCGCGAGAAAGTCTTCGAGCGCTTCTACCGAGCGCCCGAATCGCGCTCCATGCCGGGCTCGGGATTGGGGCTGTCCATTGCCGGACAAGTTCTCGAGCGACACGGTGCCTCCATCGCGATTGAGGATTCCGACGACGGCGGCGCGCGTATCCGCGTCGTTTTTCCGGGCCGGCCCCCACAGTGATTGCTCAGCAACTACTACGATAAGGACGGATCAGAATAAAGAACTGACACAGCGTTAAAGAGGACAATCACCGAGCATGACAACCCCGGAAATGAACCAAGGTTTCGGCGAGCCCGTGGTGCCGCCGCCGTATAGCGAGCCATTCCCCGTCCAGCCGGAGAAGAAAAAGGGGTTGGGGGCGGGAGCAGTCCTCGCTATTTCGCTCATCACAGGTCTGATCGGAGGCGTGGGCGGCGGTGCCGCCGCGAGCATGCTGACCGGCAGCGAGACCTCTATTGGTGCCAGCAACAACCAGAACTCGCTCGAGGCCCCAGTGAAAAAGGAGCGCACTCCGGCACCGGACGGCTCCGTGGAGAAGGTCGCCGAGTCGGTTCTGCCAGCTGTCGTGTCCATCGAGGTGGCCACGCGCAAGGGTGGGGCAGAAGGCTCGGGGTCGATCATCAGCGCTGACGGCATGGTGCTCACGAACCACCACGTTGTCGCGGAAGCTGGCGGCGAAGGCGCGCAGGTGCGCGTGACGCTTAACGACGGCACGAAGCACCCCGCCAAATTCATCGCCTCCGACGTGAACACCGATGTCGCCGTGATTCAGATCGAGGGTGTCAAGGACCTGCCCACGATCCAGTTCGGCGATTCCAGCGACCTTGCCGTCGGCCAGTCCGTTGTGGCGATCGGTTCGCCGCTCGGTCTGTCGGCGACGGTGACCACGGGCATTGTCTCTGCCCTCAACCGCCCCGTGCGTGCGGCCCAGGGTGGGGGACAGTCCTCCCTGATGGACGGCATTCAGACCGATGCCGCGATCAACCCCGGTAACTCCGGCGGCCCGTTGGTGGACATGAACGGCCACCTCATTGGCATGAACTCCGTCATCGCGTCGCTGTCGCAGGGTGAGTCGGGTGAGGCAGGTTCCATCGGCCTTGGCTTCGCCATCCCCTCGAATTTCGCGCGTCGCGTCGCCGAACAGCTCATCAACGAAGGTAAAGCCCGCCAGCCGATGTTGGGCGTTGAAGTGGACATTCGTGCCCAAACGGGTGGTGCACTCGTGAGCAAAGTCCAGCCCGGCAGCCCAGCGGAGAAGGGCGGACTTAAGGCCGGCGACATTGTTACCCGTATCAATGACCGTTTGATCGAATCGTCGGATGCCCTCGTCGCAGCTACCCGCTCCTTCGATTTCGGTGAGACCGTTGAGCTCGAGGTCCACTCCGAAGGTTCCGAGGAATCCAGAACGGTAGAGGTGACTCTAAGTTCCGAGTAGGTTCTCTAAGTAGCAAAGAGAATCAACGACGAACCGCGAGGAGTCCGATCATGTCAAACACTCTTGACGCGCTAGACCTCAACGAGCCGGACGAGGCATTCCTGCTCGCATCGGAGGCGGAAGTCGAGCTGCCGGCCCAGCCGTGCGCGCTCGCGGTTCTGATTAGCGATCACAAGCGCAACGGCGCTATCGCCGAGGGTACGGACCAGCTGGTCTTCGAGCTGCTCCAGGAGATGGGCTACAAAGTCGACGGCGTGGTCAGCGTGAAATCGAAGAAGTCCGAGATCCGCAAGGTCATTGAAACCGCAGTCGTCGGGGGCGTTGACCTGGTGGTCACCGTCGGCGGCACTGGTGTCGGCCCGCGCGATAAAGCCCCGGAGGCGACTCGCGCAGTGATCGACCAGCTCGTCCCCGGCGTGGGACAGGCGGTGCGCGCATCCGGCCAATCGTGCGGCGCTGTCGATGCCTGCACGTCCCGCGGCATCTGCGGCGTGTCGGGCTCGACCGTCGTGGTCAACTTGGCGCCGTCGCGTGCGGCAATCCGCGACGGTATGTCGACGATCGCGCCACTGGTCGCCCACCTCATCAGCGAGCTGCGCAAGTACAGCGTGCAGTAAATGGCTCCCCGGAAAAGACGCCGGGCACGGCGCATCTTGGATGTCGATTACGACAGAAAAGCGGACCGCCCGGAAACCGGACGGTCCGCTGGTGACGGCGAGCGGATCGTTGAATTAGATGATGCGCTGCCGGAGGGTGACGCAGCCGCTAACTACGAAGAGGAGCGGCCACCGCATCACGGAGATTAGCCCTTGATCTGCGGGTTCTTGCCCTGCGCGAGCAGGTCGCGGATCTCGGTGAGCAGCTCCTGCTCGGTCGGGTCTTCAGCCTTCGGGTCGATGCCCTTGCGGATCTTCTGCTGCTCGTCCAGCTTGTTCATCGGGGCGACGATGAGGAAGTAGACGACAGCGGCGATCAGCAGGAAGTTGATGATGGCAGTGATGAGGGCACCGAAGTCCATGAAGGTGGACTCGTCGCCGGAAATGATCTTGAAGCCGAGACCGGAGAAGTCAGCGCCGCCGATGGAGTTGATCAGCGGGTTGATGATGTTCTCGGAGAAGGCGGTCACGATTGCGGTGAATGCGGCACCGATGACGACACCGACTGCGAGCTCGATGACGTTGCCGCGCAGGATGAAGTCTTTGAAGCCCTTGAGCATGAGGAGTCCCTCCTAGGGGAGTAGAGAAGTCTAGTGCCTGACAGAAGTTACTACAGTGATTTGGATAAGGCCATCACCTGCTGTCGAAGTTTCCAGAGATTTCAACGAAAATTCGCATAGTTCAGCGCCCGCGCTGTGCTATGACCACCGCGAGCGGCGAGGACAACGACGCGGCTGCCACTGCCGATGCATCACGGTGCCGCAACAAGAGGAGTAGCCCTGAGCTGGGATTATCATCTTCTTCCGGCGCTCCGGCGATGACGACTATTCCGGATTCCGCCACCGTGATCGCTTCCTTTTCGCCGGCGGTGACGACGGACACGTGGTCGCCGTGGTGGAGCATGGGAAGGATGTCGGGGTCGGCGAGCTTGACCGGCACCAATGTGAACTCGTCGGCATCATCGCCCACCAGGGCGCTGACCAGGTCAGGGCCGAGTAGTCGCGTCGCGGTGACCACCTCCCCGGCCGACGCATGCGAGGCGATGATCTGCCCGGACGCATCCTCCAGCGAGGTCACAGCCGAAGACGGCACGGCATCTTCCGGGAGCGGACGCACCGCGAGATCGTCAGCTTCGACCACATCGCCCGGGGCCACGTCGCGCGCGAAAACGACTACGCCGGGGTCGGCGTTCGCCCTGTTCATCAGGGCACTCAGTGCTGCGCCGGCGACCAGAACAGCGGCAGCGCTTCGACGCAGCACAACGGCCCGGCGGTAGCCGGGGGTACGGAGAAAATCGAGAAAGCCAGACAAGTCCATGCTTTATTGGACTGCCGGACCACCCCGTTCGGTTCCCAACCACATGAAACCTGACTGCGTCACGGCGCCGTCGATGGGGTGGTCGTGTGGTTCTCTTGGCAGTTCATCGTGGACTTCGTCGTCAAAAACAAGCGCGATAATCGGGCACGTCACGCCGTCCAGCGCGCGATCGTAATAGCCCGCGCCTTGCCCCAGCCGTACGCCCGAGCGGTCCACGCCGAGCGCGGGAACGATCACGGCATCGCACGAGAGCTTGCTTAACGACGCCTCACCCGGCCCCTCCGGTTCCCCGATCCCGAAGTGTGCGCCACGGTGTAGTTCGCCCGAATACTTTCCCCATCGCAGATCCCCCTCTGGCGGGGTGATCGGCAGCCACACCTCGTGGGATTTGCTCAACTCAGGCAGGAGATATTCGCCGCCTGGCTCGCCAGACAAAGGGGAGTAGGCGGCCACGCGCGCCCCTGGCTCGAGCCAATCGAGCAGGTGGGAGACCACGGCGGCGTCGATAAGCGAATGCTCTTGCGTTGCGCGTCGCCGACGCGTCTCGGTGCGGATTGCTTCTTTCGCGGAGTGGCCTACACGGAACACGGACTCATTGTAGGTAAACTGCTCATTCATGCAGAATTCTGACCAGAAGCCGGACGCAGCCGTGAAGACTGTCGTCGTGCCGGCCGCCGGAATGGGAACGCGTTTCCTGCCGGCGACTAAGACTGTTCCGAAAGAACTGCTGCCTGTGGTTGATACCCCTGGCATTGAGTTGATTGCGGAGGAAGCTGCCCAGCTGGGGGCCGAGCGCCTCGCCGTGGTGACAGCGCCGGGCAAAGATGAAGTCATGGAGCATTTCGGCGAATTCGAGCAGCTCCGTGCCACGCTGCTTGGTCGCGGTAAAGAGGAGCAGGCGCAGAAAGTCTCCCGCGCCGCCGAGATCATCCGGGCGGAAGCTGTCGTGCAGGAAGAACCTCTCGGGCTCGGCCACGCAGTCGGCTGCGCGGAGTCCATCCTTGATGACGGCGAGGACGTCGTCGCCGTGATGCTTCCCGACGACCTGGTGCTGCCCACCGGCGTCATGGAGAAGATGGCGAATGTGCGCGCGGAGCTCGGCGGCTCTGTGCTGTGCGCATTTGAAGTCAGCCCGGAAGAAGTCTTCAATTACGGCGTTTTCGATGTCCGCGACGTTGAGGGCCATGACGATGTCAAGCGCGTTGTCGGCATGGTGGAAAAGCCGGACCCGGCCGACGCACCGTCTAATTTCGTCGCGACCGGCCGTTACTTGCTCGACCGGAAGATCTTCGACGCGCTCCGCCGCATCGAGCCCGGCAAGGGCGGTGAGCTGCAGCTGACCGACGCGATTGAGCTGATGATCAACGAGGGGCACCCGGTCCACGTCGTCGTGCACAACGGCAAGCGCCACGACCTGGGCAATCCGGGCGGGTACATCCCCGCCAATGTGGATTTCGGGCTGCGCCACGAGAAGTACGGTCCGGCGTTGTACAAGGCGATCAAGCAGATCATCGCTGATTACGAGGCGGAACTCTAGGACCATCCAGGAGGGGACCATGCGTAGTGTCGACGACCACCTTGCCTTGATCATCGATGCGACGATGACGCCCGAGCCGATCCGCATCGGCATTACCGACGCGCTTGGCCTCATGTGTGCCGAAGAGGTGCAGGCGACCTCACCGCTGCCCGGATTCTCCCAGGCCGCGGTGGATGGCTACGCAGTCCGCGCCGTCGATGTCGGGGGCGGAAAGAGCCTCGGCCACAAAGAGGACTCGCCTGCGCCCGAGGCTTCCCTCCCTGTTGTCGGTGAAGTGGCCGCTGGCTCCCAGAAACCACTGCGCCTGCAGCCCCGCCAGGCTGTCCGCGTCGCGACGGGCGCGCCGCTGCCCACGCTTGCCGACGCAGTTCTGCCCCTCGAATGGTCCGACCGCGGCCGCAAACGCGTCACCCCGCATCGCCCGGTCCGATCCGGCGACTTCATCCGCCGTGAGGGCGATGACATTCAGCCCGGCGATATCGCCGTCCGCTCCGGTGCGGTTCTCGGCCCGGCTCAGATCGGCCTGCTCGCCGCCACCGGCCGCGATAAAGTGCTGGTCTACCCGCGCCCCCGCGTGACCGTGATGTCGTACGGCCTCGAGCTCGTCGACATCGACCGCAACCCTGGCCTGGGGCAGGTCTACGACGTCAGCTCCTATGCGGTGGCCTCTGCCGCGAAGGACGCGGGCGCAGATGTGAACCGCGTCGGCATCATCAATGCCGAGCCGCGCCGACTCAAAGAGCAGCTCGCCGTCCAGGCGCAGAAGAGCGAGTTCATCGTCATTACCGGTGCCGTCGGCGGTTCGAGTGCGAAACCCATCCAGGAGGCTCTCGGCGAGCTGGGCGATATCGACACCACCCGTGTTGCCATGCATCCAGGCTCCGCTCAAGGTTTCGGTCTCATCGGCGAGGATCGCATCCCGGTCTTCCTTCTCCCGTCGAATCCGGTGAGCGCGCTAGTGATTTTTGAGGCGCTGATCCGCCCGGCGATCCGTACGTCTTTGGGCAAGCGTGTCCCGACCCGCCGCACGGTCAAGGCGCGCGCTTTGGGGCGTATCGAGTCCATTCCGGGCCGCCTCGGCTTCATTCGTGCCCGCCTGATGCGTGATGCGGAGACACACGATTACCTGGTAGACGGCATCGGTGGTGTCTCCGGCAGCCCGGCCCACCTGCTCGCCGGTCTGGCTGAGGCCAACGCCATCATCCGCATTCCCGCCGATGTCTCCGAGGTCCGTCCCGGCGATATCGTGGACGTGCTATTCCTCCAGCAGCGGGCTTAACAATGTTCAATTTCCTTGGTCGGGCAAGCCACCCCGGCTGGCCCGACCCGACCCCTACCGTGCACGTCCCAGGGGCGACGCTCCGGCTCCGGCCGCTGGCTGCGAGCGACGGAAAGAGCTGGGCGCGGATGCGCATCCAGGATGAAGAGATTCTCCGCCCCGTCGAACCCACCGTGCCCGGCACGTGGGAGGAAGCCCATTCGCAGGCGGCGTGGCGGACGAATTGGCAGAATCTGCGCCGCTTCGCCCGCGACGGCATCATCGTTCCGCTCGCCATCGAGCTCGATGACCGTTTCATCGGGCAAGTCACGCTGGGCAATATCCAGCACGGCGCGATCGGGGAGTGCTGGGTCGGGTACTGGGTGTATTCGCGGTTCGCGGGCCGCGGCATCGCCACCGTTGCGTGCGCACTCGGCGTGGACCACGCCTTCGCCCGCATCGGACTTCACCGAGTCACCGCCACCTATCTGCCGAACAACCCGGCCTCGGGCAAAGTGCTCGCGAACGTCGGCTTCCGGGAGGAAGGTTTCTTGCGCGAGAATTTGCATATCGACGGCGCGTGGCGCGACCACCATTTCGTCGCCCAAAACATCGACGACCTGCCCGGTTCCGCCATCGAACGCCTCGCCGCCCGCGGCCGCTGCTGGATCTAGAAATTCCCGCTTCCTTTCGCGGCGTGGGTCGGTCATTGCCGGACGAGATCTCTATAACCTCAGCCAGGAAACGTGCCCGAAAGCAGAAAGGTCGTGGCGTACATGTCCGGCAGCCTGAGCCTGATCATCGTCCTCATCGTCGTGGTGTGGGCGATTGTTCTCGCCCCGATGGTGTTGGGGGACTCGAAGCCGATCCGGCGCTCCGGCGAGGGCTACGACGAGACGCGCGTGCTGCACGAGGGTAATACACCGCTCGCTACGCGTCGTCGCCCGCGTGTGACAAAGGCTGATATCCATAGCTTCGACGAGGACGACGCCGACTACGAGGTGCTCGAGGCAGAAGACGAAGCAGCAGCATCCGAGGAGGAAGCAGCGCTTATCGACGACGCCCCTTCCGGCTCCACCTCCCTCAAGAAGCTGTTCGCCCGCAACTCCATCGACGGCGAAGTGGTGGAAACTGAGCCCGAAGCAGAATCTGAAACTGACACTGACACTGACCCCGAGTCTGACACTGAGACTTCCTCTGAGTCTGAAACTCAGCCCGAGTATGAGCTCGATGCCTCCTACCTCTCTCCGGAGGATTACGGCTACACCACCGTGACTCAGCTGGAGGAGCGGACAGAAGAACCCGAAGAGGAACCGGAAGAAGAGCACGAGCCGACTGCGCAGGAGCCTACTGAGGACGAGCTCGCCTTTGCTCGCTCGCGTCGCGGCCGTGGTGGCTGGGACCCGGAGAAGGCGAAGCGGGTGCGCGAGGACCGGTTCCGTCGCCGCCAGCGGACGTTGCTCGGCCTCGTCGTGCTGCTCGGCGTGACCTTCGTCTTCGGTATCGTCTCGGGCGGATGGGCATGGTTGGCGCCGGCCGCGGCAGCAGGCCTGCTGATCTGGTTCATGACAGCGTTGCGCACGACGGTGAAGAAGGAACGCGCACTCCAGGCACGCCGAGTGCGTCAGCTGCGCCGCGCACGACTCGGTGTCATCACCGCGGAAGAGGACGCACCGCTGCCGCCGCACATGCGTCGCCCGGGAGCAGTGGTGGTCGAGGTCGACGACGAGAGCGCCGACTTCGCTAACCTGCCCGCCTACACGGCACCGCGGACCGAAACGGAAACTGAGCAGGTCCGCGAAATCGCGTAGTTTTTCCACCAATACGAGGTCGTTATAGTCGGTAATATCGCCGGGTATGACGACCTCTTTTTCTACCCAGGTAAACGATAATCCCGGTAAGTCTGCCCAGCTGTGGGAGAAGTTCAGCGACACGAAACTCAAGCGCCTGATCTTTTCAGCTTTCTACTCGGTGAAGGCGCCGTACTTCCGCACCGTGATGCCGCGTGTCCAGGTCGCTGAGCCAGGCCGCTGCGTGGTGCGGTTGGGTAAATGGTGGGGCGTGCAAAACCACATCGGCACCTTCCACGTCATCGCCGGCCTGAATGGTGCAGAGGCCGCCATGGGTCTTCTGTGCGAGGTGACGGTGCCGGATACGCACCGTTGGATTCCGCGCGGAATGCGCGCCGATTACCCGGCGAAGTCCACCGGCGGTTTGACCATCACCGCCACCGGCGACTTCCCGGACTTCTCCACGATCACCCGCGAAACCGGCGGCCAGCTGGTCACCATCAACTGCGAGATCGTCGACGATGCCGGGGTGGAGCCGATTACCGCTGAGATCGATGTGTGGGTCACCGCGAAGAAGAAGTGACCATCTCGATAAGTCCGTCCATCGTCGTCGGCCCGATGTAGACAAAGCCGTAGGGGCGCAGATAGGCAGTCAGGCCTAGTCCGTCCCCGAAGTTGTCGTGCTGGATATACCAGTTGATCAACTGCGATAAAGAGCGCTTTTCCCGCATCGCGACAGTGGCTTTGGCATTGGTCACCACCGCCTCGACTTTGCGCCGGTTGCGGATGAGCCTCGGGTCGGTCAACAGGTACTCGATGTCATCTTCGTCGAATTCAGCAATGAGGTCGGGGTCGAAATCACAAAACGCGTCTTTCAGTGCTTCGCGTTTCTTCTGGATCAGGGCCCAAGACAGGCCGGGGAGAAATACTTCGAGGGTGAGCAGTTCGAATGCGTGGATGTCGTCGATAAGCAATTGTGTTGTCATACATACTTTGACTGCCGTCACCGCCCAAAAGGTTCCACGTTGTAGTGTTTAACTCATGAATAGTCCCGCCCTCCGCGATTTCGCACTGCTCGTGGCGCGTCTCGTGCTCGGTGTCGTATTCACCGCGCACGGCTACCAGCACTGGGTCGGGACCGGGATGCGGCGCACAGCTGAAAGCTTCGCCGAAGCCGGAGTCCCGCAGCCGCGTCTGTCTGCGTATCTTGCTGGCTCAGTCGAACTCGTCGGCGGAGCGCTGCTTATCATCGGGCTGCTGACCACCATCGTCGCAGGTGTGCTCGCACTATTGATTGTGGCCGGGGCGTATTTCGTTCACCTCGACGCCGGTTTCTTCGCAGCCGACGGTGGCATCGAATACCCGCTGGTGCTCGTTGTTTTGCTGGTCCTTGTCGTGGTGTTCGGCTCCGGGCGCGTCAGTTTGGACAAGGTGCTCATCGATGATTGACCACGGTGATGTCCAAGCGGCGCTGTCTGCGCGCATCGACGGGGAGGACTCTAACCTCGACGACGACATCGTCGATGCGCACCTCGCGGAGTGCGACGAATGCAAAAAGTTTTGGGAGCAGTCGTTGAGAATGTCCCGCTCGCTCAATGTCGCGGGCGATATGATGCCGCCCGAGGACCTCACGGAACTCATTTACGCCGGTGTCGAACCTGAATTCCGCCGTGTTTCCGCGCGCCGCATCATGCTTCTGACGGTGTGCCGTGTCGTCCTTGCTCTGCTGGCGTTGGTCTACGTCGTGTGGGCGGGACGCATCCTCGGCACCGATCTCGAGGGCGCGGCTGTGCGCGTCGGCATCGCAGTAGCATTGCTCTTCGTTTCCTGGAAGCCGTCGCAAATTCCCGGCGTCCTTCTCATCGTCGGAGCGATGTTCGGCTTCAGCCTCAGTTTCGCGGTGCTGGAGGCAATCACTGGAGGAGCCGCACCATGGGCGCAATTGCTGACATTGCTGTTCACCAGCGTGGTGCTGGTGGCCATGTGGGTCGTGGACTACGGCAATCCACTCAAGGTGCTCAACGCGAAGCCGGTGTAATTATTTCCAGCTCGGCAGCCACATGAGCTGCTCGTAGATGCCGTTCGGAATCCGGTACCCGTACAGGATCGGGGAGAAGTACAAGAACATTCCGATCACGGTGGCGAGATACACGACGACCGCGAGCCGGCCTGACGTGATGGGGCCGATGTGTCTGCTCACCCAGTTGAGTTGTTTCCCACGCTTAGACAGCTCGCCCAGTGCGATTGCGATGAGCACGATCGTGAACGGCACGAGGGGAGCGGCGTAGAAGAAGTACATCTGGCGGTCGAATGCGGCCAGCCACGGAAGGAAACCGGCGCCGAACGCGACGAGGGGAATAATGACTCGACGGTCTTTTCGCGTGATCCAGGCCCACGCCGCCCAGAGCAGAATCGGCACGGTCAGCCACCAGATAGCAGGCGTGCCGAACAGGTAGATCATGCGCCGGGAATCGTCGCTGCTGGTGGAGGAGTAGTACAGGATCGGGCGGGAGGCCACCAGCCACGACCACGGCTTGGAATCCCATGGGTGGGAGTGCCCTGAAGAGGAAGTCAGCTCAGAGTGAAACTTCAGCACCGAGAAGTGGTAATAGAACCACCCGGCAGCCGCCTCAGGCAGCTTGGTCAGCCAGGACCAGTCGGAGTCGGCGATCGTGCCGTCGGAAAGCGCGTGGCGGTAGACCGCTGTTTCGGACGCGAACCACGCGCGCCAGGACCACACGTAGAGCACCGCCGGAATCAGCACGATCGACGCGAGGGCGGAAGGAACATCTTTCAGCAGAGTTTCCCGCACCGGGTTCTTCACTCCGTAGCGGTGGCGCAACCACAGATCATAAAACGACGACAGCAGGCCGAAGAATGCGATGTAGTACAGGCCCGACCACTTCACCGACAGCGCCAACCCGAGCAGCACGCCCGTGGCGAAACGCCACCAGCGGAAGCCCAAGCGGGGATTCACGATGCCTTCCTCGTACGCGTCATGGAAGCGCTGGTGGACCTGCCGCATGTCGCCGGCCAGCGTCCAGGCAGCCATGACGACGAAGAGCAGGATGAACACGTCGAGCATGCCGAAACGGCCGATGACCAGCAACACTCCGTCGCAAAGCGCAATGGTGCCCGCAAAAGCGGCGATGAGCCACGATTGAGACAAGCGTCGCGCGAGAAGCATCGTGAATACGACGACGGCGGAAGAAAACAGCGCGGCCACGAAGCGCCACCCGAGCGGGGTGTAGCCGAAGATCATCTCGCCGAGCGCTTCCAGCCGCTTCGCCAGCGGCGGGTGAACGACAAGGCCGTAGCCCGGATTCGACTCGATGCCGCCGAGCACCGGGTTGAACCACGACCGTGCGATATCCCACGCCTGCGGTACGTAGTGCTTCTCGTCGAAGACCGGAGTGCCGTTCGAACGTGCCGATGTCAGGCCCACGAAACGGGTGAAAACCGCGAGGAACCCGATGACGACGGTTGAGACAGTGTCGCGCTGCGTCCATGGCACCGTCACGGGCGCTGTCGGCTTTGGCTTTGAAAAACCAGTTTTCACAGTCTCGGCTGTCGCTGTCGAACTCACGGGAATGATCTTAGCCGGTGGCTGTGTAAAGCTTTAAGGCTGTGTAAAGCTTTAAGGCATGGAAACGGTATCTCTTCCTCCGCGCGGAATTATTCTCGCGGCGACCCCGCTCGGAAATATCGGGGACGCGTCGCCTCGTCTCGTGCATGCGCTTGAACACGCGGATGTCGTCGCCGCGGAAGACACAAGGCGCACACGCAACCTCGCGAATGCCCTGGGGGTGGAGATCCGCGGCAGGATCGTCTCCAATTTCGACCACAACGAGGACAAGAGGGTCGCCGAGCTTATCGACGTCGCCCGCAACTCTTCCGTCCTCGTCGTCACCGATGCGGGGATGCCACTGGTGTCCGATCCGGGGCACTCACTTGTCGCTGCGGCCCACGACGCGCAGATCCCCGTGACCTGTTTGCCGGGCCCGTCTGCAGTGACTACCGCACTCGCGTTGTCTGGTCTCGGTGTCGGCCGGTTCATTTTTGACGGGTTCGCTCCTAGAAAGCCCGGCGCTAGAAAAGCGTGGCTCGAGTCCCTGAAGAATGAAGGACGCGCCGTGTGTTTTTTCGAGTCGCCGCACCGGATTGCAACGACGCTCGCGGAAGCCGCTGAGATTCTCGGTGACCGTCAGGCCGCTGTGTGCCGCGAACTGACCAAGACCTACGAGGAGGTCAAACGGGGTACTCTCGCTGAGCTCGCGGTCTGGGTCGAGGAAGGCGTGCGCGGCGAAATCACCGTCGTGATCGACGGGGGACACGAAACGCCGGAGCCCGAGGATGTCCTTGATCTCGTGCAACAGCGGGTCGACGGCGGGATGCGGCCGAAAGATGCTGTCAAGGAAGTCGCGAAAGCTGCGGGCCTCAAAGCGGGCGAGCTTTACGACGCCTTCATTGCTGCTCGCAGCTCCTAGCCAGTAAATATGCACCCTGTGCACATTTCTATTACCGTCTTTGGGGTGAGAAAGGAGCCCCATTGAGTAGTGAAGAGAAGCTGACAGACCCGCACGATCCGAATGTCGACCCGCATGCGGACGATCCGATTGTGACCCAAAACCGCCCCGCTACCGCCGAGTTGCAGGACCTCCTGGACGCGCGGAATGAGGGCGAGCAGCAGAAGATTTCCGACCCGGAGGACGCCATCGAGCGTGCGTCCGAAGACGAAAACCTGAAGATCGACTGGGCGATCGTCGGCCCGCTCGCCGCGATTGTCATCGCAGTAGTCGTTTGGGGCCTCGCCGCGAAAGAGAGCTTCAGTGCTTTCTCCTCCGCCTCGTTCAGCTGGGTGATCGAGAACCTCGGTTGGGCGTACGTCTTCTTCGGCACCGTTTTCGTCGTCTTCGTTCTGGTGATGGCCTTCTCCAAATTCGGCAAGATCCGTTTGGGGGCTTCCGATGAACAGCCGGAATTCTCGACGATGTCGTGGATCGCGATGATGTTCGCCGCCGGCATGGGCATCGGCCTGATGTTCTTCGGCGCGTCCGAGCCGCTCAGTTTCTACCGCGATGGTGTCCCGGGCATGGATAGCGCGGATGCGGTCGGCACCGCCATGGCGCAGACCATGTTCCACTGGACCCTGCACCCGTGGTCCGTATACGCGATCATCGGCCTTGCCGTCGCGTACTCGACGTTCCGCCTCGGCCGCAAGCAGCTGCTTTCGAGCGCGTTCATTCCGCTCATCGGGCAGAAGCGTGCGGACGGATGGCTGGGCAAGCTTATCGACGGCCTCGCCATCTTCGCCACCATCTTCGGCACCGCCTGCTCCCTGGGTCTTGGCGCCCTGCAGATTTCGACTGGTCTGGAGGCTTCCGGACTCGTCGATTCCCCGTCGACCACGCTGACCGTCGGCATCGTCAGTGTCCTGACCCTGGCCTTCCTGCTGTCCGCCATGTCCGGTGTGGGCAAGGGCATCCAGTGGGTCTCCAATTTCAACCTGGTCGTGGCTGCCGTGCTGGCCATCTTCGTGTTCATCTTCGGGCCGACCCTGACGCAGCTCAACCTGCTTCCTACTGCCATCAGTTCTTACCTGGACCAGTTCTTCCTCATGGCGTCGCGCACCGCCGAATCCGCCGACACTGAGGCAGGGGAGTGGCTCGGCGGCTGGACCATCTTCTACTGGGCATGGTGGATCTCCTGGTCCCCGTTCGTGGGCACCTTCCTGGCCCGTATTTCCCGTGGTCGCACCATCCGTGAATTCTTGGTCGGTGTCACCCTGATTCCGGCTGGTCTGTCCACCGTCTGGTTCTGCATCTTCGGCGGCACCGCTATCCATCTCGAGCAGATCGGTGAATCGATCTACGGCGAAGGCACGTCCGAGGAGCAGCTGTTCAACCTGCTGCACACCTTCCCTGGCGGCTTCGCCATGGGCATTGCGGCTCTGATCCTCTTGAGCACCTTCTTCATCACCTCCGCCGACTCCGCGTCGACCGTGATGGGCTCCCTGTCCCAGAACGGCAAGACCGACGCGAAGCCGATGCTGACCGGCATGTGGGGCCTCGCTACCGCTGCCGTCGGCCTGACTCTGCTCATCGCAGGTGGCGACGAGGCTTTGGACTCCCTCCAGAGCGTCACCATTGCGGCGGCCACCCCGTTCTTGGTGATCCTCATCCTGCTGATGTTCGCCATTGTGAAGGACGTCAGCAACGACACCATTTACCTGGACATGAAGGAGCAGCAGCGCTTTGCCCACCAGCTGGCGATCGAGCGCCGTATGCACCGCGACGCACTCGCGAAATCCCGCAAACGCCAGCGCATGTTCGGCACCAAGCGGTAGTCACTTATGCTGGGGCGTATGACTGTCTCCCCGAACAACGCCACCTCCGAAAATGTCCTCGTGTGTGTGGCGTGGCCCTACGCGAACGGGCCGCGCCACATCGGCCATGTCGCCGGTTTCGGTGTCCCGTCCGATGTGTTCGCGCGCTACCAGCGCATGGTGGGAAACAATGTGCTCATGGTGTCCGGCACCGATGAACACGGCACGCCCCTTTTGGTCCAGGCGGATAAAGAAGGTGTGACGGTCAAGGAACTCGCTGACCGGTACAACCGTCAGATCGTCGACGACCTCGCTGGTCTCGGTTTGTCGTACGACTTGTTCACCCGCACCACCACCCGCAATCACTATGCAGTGGTGCAGGAGCTGTTCAAGGGGCTGTACGAAAACGGCTACATGATCAAGGAGACCACGCAGGGCGCTATTTCCCCGTCCACGGGCCGCACCCTTCCGGACCGCTACATTGAGGGCACCTGCCCGCTGTGCGGCGCCGACGATGCCCGTGGCGACCAGTGCGATAACTGCGGTAACCAGCTCGACCCGGTCGACCTGATCAATCCGGTGTCCAAGATCAATGGGGAGACCCCGGAGTTCATCGAGACCGAGCACTTCATGCTCGACCTGCCCTCGCTTCACGACGCCCTCAAAGCATGGCTCGAGGCCCGCCAGGATTGGCGCCCCAACGTCCTCAAATTCTCCCTGAATCTGCTGGAGGACATGCGCCCGCGTTCCATGACCCGCGATATCGACTGGGGCATTCCCGTCCCCGTCGAGGGCTGGGAGAACGACCCGGGTAAGAAGCTGTATGTCTGGTTCGATGCCGTCATCGGCTATCTCTCCGCCTCCATCGAGTGGGCTGCCCGCACCGGCAATCCGGATGCGTGGAAGCAGTTCTGGCAGGATCCTGCCACCAGCGGCTTCTATTTCATGGGCAAGGACAACATCACCTTCCACTCCCAGATTTGGCCGGGCGAGCTACTCGGCTACGCCGGCAAGGGTGCGAAGGGCGGCCAGGTTCACGAGCTCGGCGAGCTCAATCTCCCCACCGAGGTCGTTTCCTCCGAGTTCCTCACCATGTCCGGCTCGAAGTTCTCCTCGTCGAAAGGCGTGGTCATCTACGTCAAGGACTTCCTCGCCGAATTCGGCCCTGATCCGCTCCGTTATTTCATCGCGGTCGCCGGCCCCGAAAACAATGACACGGACTTCACCTGGGACGAATTCGTCCGCCGCGTGAACAACGAGCTCGCGAACGGCTGGGGTAACTTGGTCAACCGCACCGTCTCCATGGCGCACAAGAATTTCGGGGAGGTGCCGGAGCCGGGCGAGCTTATCGACGCCGACCGCGCCATCCTCGATCTCGCCTCCCAGACCTTCGACTCCGCCGGCCACGATCTCGGACTTGCCCACTTCAAGGCTGCAATCACCAAGGTCATGCATGTTGTCGGTGAGGCAAATGCCTACATCGCTGATCAGGAACCCTGGAAGCTCGCGAAAGACGAGTCTCAGCGTGAACGCCTGGCAACCGTATTGTGGACCGCCCTTCAGGTGGTCTCGGACTGCAATGCTTTGTTGACTCCGTTCATCCCGCACACCGCGCAGAAGGTTCATGAGACTCTCGGCCGCGACGGCATCTGGGCCGCATCCTCACGTGTCGAAGAAGTTACCGACGACGAGGATCTCGAACTCGTCGGCGTTGGTTTGCCCGAGAAGGGGCAGACCTACCCGGTCATTACCGGTGACTACGCCTCTCAGCAGGCAGTGTGGTCTCGCGTCGATGTCGTGCCGGGCACGAAGTTGGAGAAACCGAAGCCGCTGATCGCCAAGCTCGATCCGGAACTCGGTGAGACCGGCCCGGAGTGGGCGCCTGTTCAGTAGTTTCCACTAGTTCGCCTCCGGGTAGAAGGGGAACTCGAGGCGGTACTCCCGCTCCAGTTCAATGAGTGCCGCCACGCACGCTTCGTAGTCGCGGTCGATGTCGTACGCGTCCAGGATGGCGTGCCCCTTGGCGAAGAACTGTTCGCGATCCCGCTTGATGCGCTGGATATCGTCGAGCGTGCACTTCCAGCGCGGTGCCGTCGGCGTGGTGTGCCGCGCGAAGAGTCCCTCGGGGTCGACCACCGCGTACGTTCCGTCCGCGAAGAGCCACACGATGTCGCCGGTGACCGGATCGGGAACGTAGAACGCCCGGCGATCGGTTTTCACGTTGTGATGGTGCTGGCAGAGCGAGAAGAGATTCGCTGCGGTGGTCTGTCCTCCTTCCTCATAAGGAACGCGGTGGTCGAGCTGGCACTTCCATGCGGGGTGTTCGCAACCGGGGTAGATGCAGGTCCCATCGCGACCCTGCGCGTATGCGCGGACCGAGTCGGGCGGAACATATCCAGCGATCGTGTGGTCTTTAGCGCTCCGGAGGTCGACGATGGTCGAGCCCATGGCATGAGCCATCTCGGTTCCAGCTGCCGTCGTGTGGCCGAAGCCGGGGACGTAGGCGGATGCAGATTCGTCGATAGTTCCATCCTCGCCCAGTGGCGCGTATGCGAAGATCGTGACGTCCGCCGGCGGAGTGATCTCCCCGGTGATGAGCTTCACCAGTGCCTCGACGGGCGCGATATCGTGCTCCTTCGATGCCTCGAGGATGAACTCCTTGATCGCCGCCATCGTGACATGGTCGGCAGTGAGCGTCATGCCGGAGGTGCCGTGGGTGCCGCCGACATGGAAGTCGAGGTCGCACTGGCCGGGAGCCTCGTTTTCGCGGGACTTCCGCTTGCGCTTGTCGTGCGCGACGGACGAGTCGATGTCACCGATCAATTTGTTGAGTCGGCTCGTGACCTTGTGGGCGCTCGGCAGCTCCTCGTTCGGCTTCGTCGGTGTGAAGAGGTCCACGAGCATCTTGTCGATGATGTCGTAGTTCTCCTGGTCGACGACGCTGCCCAACATGCTCACTGCGCGGTCGATCGCCTTGAGCCGCGAGATGTCGAGGCGTGCCGTGTCCTCCTGCAGCTGCCGGAGACGCGGCAGCGAAGCAAGCGTCATGTACGAATAGACTCCCGACTTCACTTCGTTCAGCGGAAGTCCGGTGGTGGAGCGCAACCGTGCCATTTCGGTGTCGTGGTCGGCGGAGCCGTAGAACTCCTCGCCGTCCTCCGCATAGTGGCAGAAGACCGCGTGGTGTGCCCTGCGCAGCGCCATTCCATTCACGGCATCCGGATCGTCCAGGTTCTCAGTGGCGAAGAACGGTTTCATCTTGGTCCCTCCCTTCCAAGCTCGCGATCCTGCGGTTTCAGCAGTGTCATGATTTCCCCCTAAATGTGACTGCTTTTTCTGTTGTGCGAACAGTCTTTCACATAGGGTGAACCACACCATGTGAAAAGAGTCCGAGAATCGAATGGCCGTTCGAAAATATGGGTAAAGTTCCAGGTCGGCAGAGAATGTCCTCGAACAACGAGGCACGGCTCCGGTTGGAATAGGCGTTAGGGTGGGGGAATGATTACCCATGCATTACGAGAATTGGCTGCGAGTGCCAAAGAACACGCGGCGCGCTTTAACGACGGCGAAGACCACACTGTCGCGGCGGCGTTGCTGACTGCATCAGGAAGGCACGTGCTCGGCCTCAATGCATTTCATTTCTTGGGAGGCCCATGCGGGGAAGTCTCTGCTCTAGCCGCTCATGCGGCCACGTGTCCCGAGGATCCGGTGCGGGCTGTCGTAGCGGTGTACGGGCCCACGGGTATCGTTATTCCGCCGTGCGGCAAGTGCCGGCAGGTCCTGTTCGACCTCGATCCCGAAATTCAGTGCGTGGTCCGGACAAGTAATGGCTTCGAGGCGCCGACTGTCGCGGAACTCCTTCCCAACGCGTTTGACTGGCGGAATTTGGGCGGGGATCAGCGCGTGTACATGTGGGAGGGTTACGAAGAAGCAATTCGAAGTGGAGCGAAGCGGCAAACAATCCGTGTGGATGACCCCTTCCGGGAAGGTGGTGCGCAGCTTGTCTTCGAAAAAGAGTCCGGAGTCACGGTGACTATGCCTGCACGGATTGTCTCGGTTGCCACAATCCAACGGTCCAGCCTGACAGAAGAACATGCAAAACTGGATGGATTTGCTTCGCTGGGTGAGCTGCACGAGGCGTTGGACGCACATTACCCGGGGCTGGCTCCGGAAGACCCAGTCGACGTCGTCAGCTTCGAGATCGGTTAACCCAAGAACTGCTTGATAAAAGCAGTCAACTTGCCCGGTTCCTCGTCCTCGAAGCGGGTGTCCACGACCACCAGGGGTGCGGTGTACATGTCGTGGTCGGGGGAGGTGACGACGAGGTCGGTGCCGTAGTCGTCGATAAGCAATTGCCATGCGAAGTTGTGCTCGCGGATGAACGCGTCGCCGAGCGCTGTGCCGTACATGCGCGCGATGTCGCCGCGGGAATATGCGCGGCGGAGGTCGGGGTCGAGGGCGAGGTAGTCGCCTAAGGTCTCTTCGAATGAGGCGACGATGTCATCGATCGACCCGTTGATGCCGGCACCGGCGGCTTCGGCGAGGTCGCGGTCGATCTGGGAGCGGGTGGCGGCATCGATGTCGTGGAACTCCATGCGCCCGAGGATAGGCTGGAACACATGTCGAAGAAGAAACCGCGCCCCACGCCCGTTCCGGCCGAGCGAATTGCTGGGCTTATCGACGCCCACACCCACCTCGCTTCCACTGGTGCCCGCACCAAGGATGAGGTGGATGCGGTTGTTGAGCGCGCAGTCGATGCTGGCGTTGAGAAAATCTGCACTGTCGGCGACGGGCTCGACGAGGCTGAATTGGCACTACAAGCTGCTCATTTCAATGACCGTGTGTTCGCGGCGTGCGCGATCCACCCGACGCGCGCGGGCGAGCTCGATGATGCGGTGCGGAAGCGTCTGACGGAGATGGCTGCGGACGAAAGATGCGTGGCGGTGGGGGAGACCGGCATCGACACGTACTGGATCAAGCATGATCCTGACCGGACTGCACCCCTGGACGTCCAGGAAGAGGCGTTTCGCTGGCATATCCAGTTGGCCGTTGATTCCGGCAAGGCGCTCATGATTCACAACCGTGAGGGCGACGAGGAGATGATGCGGATTCTCGCCGACTCGCCACGCCCGGAGCATGTCATGCTGCACTGTTTCTCTTCGCCCGTTGAGGTTGCGCGGGAAGCTATCGAGCGTGGATACGTCTTGTCTTTCGCGGGCAATGTGACGTTCAAACGCAATGATGATCTCCGGGAAGCGGCGAAACTCGCCCCAGTCGGCCAGCTGCTGATCGAAACTGACGCGCCGTACATGACACCGGAGCCGTTCCGGGGTGCGCGCAACGAGCCTTCCCTGATCGGGCATACGGCGAAGGTGGTTGCGGCTGCGCGCGGAATGGCGGTGGAGGATCTCGCTGCGGAAGTGGGCGGGACCTTCGGGCGCATCTTCGGTGTGTGAGGTAGCACACTTTTGTATTTGCGCAGGTTGGTGGTGGCGCACGTGTTTGCGGTGGCACGTGTGATTCTTGTGGCGGCAAGCAACATCCTGGCCAGGTGAATTTCTGGTGTAAGGGCGATCTTTACCGTATCGTTACATAGGTTCGCTTCCCCCAACTGAGGATTTCTTTCTATGTCGCGTCATCGTCGCATCAATAAGACCTCGACCACCCGCGCCGTCATCGCCTCCACGGCAGTGGGTGCCCTCGCCATCGGTGGAGCCACCACCGCAGTCGCCGCGCAGAAGTCGGTGACCGTGGACGTCAACGGCGAGCCCATCGAGCTGACCACTTTCGCTGGTAATGTCGGCGGAGCGCTCCAGGCCGCTGGCGTTGAGGTGGGCGAGAAAGACCTCGTCTACCCCGCACCGTCGAATGCCCTGAACAGCGGCGACACGGTGACCGTCCGCACTGCAAAGCCTGTCGCAGTCACCATTGACGGTGGCGAAGCCCAGGAGTTCACCACCACGGCGCTGACCGTGTCGGATTTCCTCAAAGAGCTGCCGGGCGCAGGTGGTTCTTCCCATGCTTTCGCTGAAGATGATGTGCTCACCGACAACATGACCATCGATCTGACTTCCCCGAAGATCGTGGCTATTCATGACGGAGGCAAGACCACCTACGCTGCCGCGGCCGCCAAGACGGTTTCCGAGCTGCTCAGCTCCCGCGGTGTGCTGGTGGACTCCAACGACCGCGTTTCCCCGGGCATGGATGCCCCAGTGACCGGCAACATGGACATCACCATTGACCGCGTCGACTTCGATGAGCGCACAACCGTCGAGGAATTCGACGTCGAGCCGCACTACGTCGAAGACGAAAGCCTCGCCCCGGGTGAGGAGAAGGTCCGCGAGAAGGGTGAGAAGGGCAAGCGCGAAACGACCCGCCGCATCGTCACGGTGAACGGCGAGGTGGAATCCGATGAGATCGTCAAGCGGGAAGACACCCGTAAGGGTCGCGCGGCTGTGATCGCTCGCGCCAAGAAGGAATCCGCTCCCGCTGTCGCAGGCGGTTCGGTCTGGGATTCGCTCGCGCAGTGCGAGTCCGGCGGCGACTGGTCCATCAACACCGGCAATGGCTTCTACGGCGGTCTCCAGTTCACTGCATCGACGTGGGCCGCGTACGGCGGCACTCAGTACGCGCCGACCGCGAACTTGGCTACCCGCGAGCAGCAGATCGCTGTCGCGTCGAAGGTCCAGCAGGGCCAGGGCTGGGGTGCATGGCCTGCCTGCACCGCGAGCCTGGGAATCCGCTAACCTCGGAGGGCATGACTAGCCCCGACATCCAGTTGCTCGGCCCGGTGGAGATCCGGGCGCTCGCCGATGAGCTCGGGGTGACCCCGACGAAGAAACTGGGGCAGAATTTCGTTCACGATCCGAACACGGTGCGGCGCATCGTGGCGGCGGCTGATATCAGCGCTGACGACACCGTTCTAGAGGTCGGTCCCGGCTTGGGCTCGTTGACGCTCGGTCTGCTCGAGGTCGGGTGCCGGGTGTCCGCCGTCGAGATCGATTCGCGGCTGGCGGAGAGACTGCCGCAGACTGCCGCAGAATTCGCGCCGGGGGCAGCGGGCAGGCTGTCGGTGCTCAACCAAGACGCGCTCAAGGTTCAGTCCGACGAGATTGAAGCGCCGACCGCGCTGGTGGCGAATTTGCCGTACAACGTCGCGGTCCCGGTGCTGCTGCACCTGCTGGAGGAATTCCCCAGCATCCGCCGCGTGCTCGTGATGGTGCAGCTCGAAGTCGCGGATCGCCTAGCGGCGGACCCCGGCTCGAAAATCTACGGCGTGCCCAGCGTCAAAGCGTCGTTCTACGGCGACGTGCGCAAGGCGGGCAATATCGGCAAGAACGTTTTCTGGCCCGCGCCGAATATCGAATCAGGGCTCGTGCGTATCGACGTCCGCGACAAAGGGTGGCCAATCTCGTTGCGCGAGCGCGTTTTTCCGCTTATCGACGCAGCGTTTGCGCAGCGACGCAAGACCCTCCGCGCCTGCTTAGGCGGGGTATATGGGTCGTCCGCTGCAGCAGAGGAAGCGTTGCGCGCGGCCGGCATTGACCCGCAGCTGCGCGGCGAGAAGCTCGCGGTGGAGGATTTCGTGCGACTGGCACAGGTGGGTGAAAAATGAAATTCACGGCACGCGCGAACGGCAAAGTGAACCTGCACCTCGGGGTAGGGGAGGTTCGCAGCGACGGCTACCACGACCTGTCCACGGTGTTCATGGCTGTGGACCGGCCGGAGACGGTGACGCTGACGACGCTGAAGGGGGACGTCGATAAGCATCCCGATGCGTCTCCGCTGAGCTTTGTCTCGGAGATGCGCACTACCTACCACGTGCATGAACCTGATGAGGATCTGGACAATCCGAAGAACCTCGCATGGAAGGCAGTGGATTCGATCTGCACCGGGTACATGGGGATTCTCGCGCAGGATATGACGCGGGAAGACATTAGACCGGATCTGCCGATGATGCGGTTGGAGGTCGATAAGACCGTGCCGGTGGCAGGGGGCATGGCGGGCGGATCCGCCGATGCTGCTGCAGCTGTACAGGCGATCAGTGCTTTGATCGCGCACTACGATCGTGCGCTGCCAGAAGAACTATTCAAGTACCTGGTTCCGGGGCTCGGGGCGGATGTCCCGTTCGCGGAGATGGGCGGCATCGCGCTGGGAACTGGGCGTGGTGATTCCCTGGTGCCGATGATGGGGCGCGGGACGTACTGGTTCGCCTTCCTTAATCCGAAGGTGGGGCTGTCGACGAAGGCGGTGTTCGAGAAGCTGGACGACCTGCGTTTCAATTACGCATCGATGGTCCCGCACATGGATACGACCACACTGTCGCGGGCACTCGTGTCGGGGGATCCGCAGCTGGTGGGCGCGGCCATGCACAATGACTTGGAGGCGGCGGCGCTGGCATTGCGGCCGTCGCTCCAGCAGCTCATCCACGACGCCGAAGATGCCGGAGCGATCCGGGCGATGGTGTCTGGTTCTGGCCCGACCATCGCGGCGCTGTGTGCGGATGAGGAAGGGGCGAGGGCGGTCGTCGATAAGCTCGGCTCTGATGCGGTCGAAGCTTTCGCTGCTCACGGGCCTGTTGGTGGTGCGCGGCTGCTATAGCATGCAGGTATGAACGAAGAAGAATTGCAGCAGCGCATGAATAAGTTGGCGGAGCAAATTGCTGCCTCTTCGGAGGAGGACAAGAACAGCTACATGCGCGAAACCGCTGAATGGGACCGTGCCTACGACTGGTGGGGATACGGCGCCCTTTAGAATGGCCCCATCATGGCGAACCTGATCAACCTGGAAAATGTGTCCAAGACGTGGGGTTTGAAGACCCTGCTGGACGAGGTGTCGCTCGGTGTGCAGACCGGGGACCGCATCGGCGTGGTGGGGCTCAATGGCGGCGGCAAGACGACGCTGCTTGAAGTGCTCACGGGCATTGAGCCGCCGGATACCGGCCGTGTCTCGCATACCAACGGGTTGCGGATGGCGGTGGTCACGCAGCGGTTCACGCTTCCGGATGACGTGACGGTCGGGCAGGCCGTGGTGGAGCCGCTCGGGCTCGAGGTCTTCGAGTGGGCGTCGAATGCGAAGGTGCGCGAAGTGCTCGCGGGCACGGGCGTCGCGGATCTGGGTTTGGACACGCCGGTGGGAAATCTTTCCGGCGGTGAGCGCCGCCGCGTGAATCTCGCCGCGGCTTTGGTGCAGGACCTGGACCTGATCGTGCTTGACGAGCCCACGAACCACCTGGACGTGGAAGGCGTGCAATGGCTCGCCGACCACTTGCTGAAGCGGAAGGTCGCGATCGTGGTCGTGACGCACGACCGCTGGTTCCTCGACACTGTGGCCACCCTGACCTGGGAGGTGCACGACGGGAAAGTCGACGTGTACGAAGGCGGCTACAACGACTGGACGTTCGCGCGCGCCGAGCGTGCGCGACAGGCGGACGCGATCGAGCAGCGCCGCCAGAACCTCGCGCGCAAGGAGCTCGCGTGGCTGCGACGTGGCGCCCCCGCACGGACATCGAAGCCGCGCTACCGCATTGAGGCGGCAGAGGCATTGATCGCGGATGTTCCTGCTCCGCGCGACACCGTAGAGCTCATGGCGTTTTCGAAACAGCGCCAAGGCCGCGTCGTGGTGGAGCTCGAGGATGTGCGCATCGACGCGCCTGACGGGCGCACTCTCGTTGACCATCTGACATGGCGGCTGGCCCCCGGCGAACGCATCGGCTTGGTCGGAGTGAACGGCTCTGGAAAGACGACGTTGCTGCGGGCGATCGCGGGAGACTACCCGCTGGCGGAAGGGCGTCGCGTCGAGGGCCAGACGACGAAGATCGGGTGGCTGCGTCAGGAGCTCGACGACTTGGATCCGTCCCGCCGGGTGATCGACGCGGTGGAAGACGTGGCCACCTACATCACGCTGGGCAAAAAGGAGATGTCGGCGTCGCAACTGGCGGAGCGCCTCGGGTTTTCTCCGAAGCGGCAGCGGACGCCTGTTGGGGACTTGTCCGGCGGCGAGCGGCGCCGCTTGCAGCTGACGCGCGTGCTCATGAGCGAGCCGAATGTGCTGCTTCTCGACGAGCCGACGAACGACCTCGACATCGACACCCTTCAGGAACTGGAGAACCTCCTCGACTCGTGGCCGGGCACCCTGGTGGTGATTTCACACGACCGCTACCTGATTGAGCGCATTGCCGATGTCACCTACGCGTTATTCGGCGACGGTGCTTTGACGAATCTTCCCGGCGGGATCGACCAGTACCTGGAGCGCCGCAAGAGCATGACGGAGGATTCTGGAGTGCTGGATCTCGGCGACACCGCGCCCAAGGAAAAGCCCGCCGACGGGCTGAGCGGGCAGGAGCGCCGCGAGCTGATGAAGAAGATGAAGTCGCTCGACCGGAAGATGGAGAAACTCCATGAGGAAGCGGCTGCTCTCGAATCGGAAATCGCGACGATATCGGGGGAAGCTGACCCTGATTTCGAGGCGATCGGGGCGAAGACAGGGCAGGTCGCGGAATTGCGTGCACAGCGAGAGGAGCTCGAAGTGGAATGGCTTGAGCTGGGAGAGCGGCTGGAAGGGTAGTTACCCAGAACTAGGTTTTTAGGAAAAATAGTTCAAAAGCCAAAATTAAATCGGAGTTCTCTGTACTGTTTCCGCCATGGGGAACAAAGTGAGCTCAGTCACAGAGAAGCTTCGATTCGGCAGGCGCACGTTTCTGGCCGGCGCCAGCTTGATGGCCGCCACCGCAGCGATGGGGGTGCCGCGGGCGAAAGGGCAGGAGGCTCTGCTCACAGTGGGCCGCGGCATGGCCGACATGACGGGCGAACCACTCGGCGCCGGCATGAACGGGTACGCGGTGATGAAGCAGTCCACCACCGGAATCCGTTTCCGCCAGTTCGCCAGGGCGTTCATCTTCGAGGACAACGAGGGCGTGAGCAGCGTTTTCGTCATCGTGGAGATGGGGCTGATGTTCCAGTCGATTCAGCTGGAGGTGCTGCGTCGACTGCGCGAGAAATTCGGCGGCAAGTACAACGAGTCGAATGTCTTCATCAGCGCCACGCACACGCACGTTGGCCCCGGCGGCACATCGGGCCACCTCATGGTGGACCTGACCACGCTCGGCTTTCGCCCCGTCACCTTTGAGGCGACGGTCGAAGGCATCGTCGAGGCAGTGGAGCGCGCGCACGCGGACAAGCAGCCGTCGAATCTGCGTCTCGTGCGCGGTGAAGTCAAGGACGCGGGTGCGAACCGGTCTTTCGAGGCATTCAAGCGCAACCCGGCAGAAGAGATCCGCGAGTTTCCCAACGGAGTGAACCCGGAAAGCTTGACGCTGTTCATCAGCCGCGGCGGCCAGGACGTCGGCTTGATCAACTGGTACGGCTTGCACGCCACGAGCTTCGGGCACGAGCACACGCTTATCGACGGCGACCATAAAGGCTGGTCCTCTTGGCGCATGGAGAAAGAGCGCGGAGTTGTTCACCGGGATGTCGAAAATCCTCCCTTCGTCGCCGCATTCGCTGCAGCACCCCAGGGCGATATCACTCCGAATGCGGGGTTGGAGCCGAAGACGGGGCCGGGCTACGAGGATGAGGCGAAGTCAGCGCAGATCCTCGGTGACCGCCAAATCGACGCTACCGAGGGAGAACTGGTGGACATCAGCGGGACAAGCGTCCGCAACCGGCACCAGTGGGTGGACATGCGGGAAGTGGAGATCCGTGGTGAGTTCACCCCCGACGGCACAAAACAGCGCACCGGTCCGGCGATTCTGGGTGCGGCATTCGCCGCGTCGAGTCAGGAAGACGGTGGTGGTCTGGAGGTCCCCATCTTCAACGAGGGTGAGCGCGGCGGAACACCATGGGTCAAAGAGCTCAACAACGTCACTGTGCCTGATGAATGGAACGAGATTCACGGCGCCAAAGAAATGCTGCTGCCGCTGGGCTATGTCGACGGCATGATCCAGCAAGTGCTCTTGTTCTCGATCACGCAGATCGCGGGCCTGACGATCATCACTAACTCGATGGAGCCGACGTCGATGGCGGGCTACCGCATGAGGAAGCACGTGGCGGACATTCTCGACGTGCCGTTGGAGACCGTCGTGTGCCAGGGCTACACGAGTGGATATGCGCACTATGTGACCACGCCGGAGGAATACGACAACCAGGACTACGAAGGCGGGGCGACGATCTTCGGGCGCCACGAGTTGTGTGCGATGGTGCAGGTCTACGACAAGTTGGCGCGGTCGTTGAAGGAGGGCTCCCAGATCGATTCCGGCGGGCCGGCGGGCGACCTGACAGGGTGGATTCCAAAGTCCCTTTCTGGTTTGCCGGGCATCGACCGGCCGGCCTGGGGCAAAGAATTCGGTGATGTGATCACCTCGACCGAGAAGGTCAAAGCGGGCGATACCGCCTCGGTGACATTCTCCTTCGCCAACCCCAACTCGGATCTGCGCCGCGGAGTCGGTTACCACACCATCACGAATGCGGCGGGCGAGATCGTGGCGGATGATTTCCACTCGAGCACGATCATCGAATTCGTGAAGAATTCCGATGTCGTCAACGCCCGCATTTCGTGGGACACTGATGCGTTCGATCCCGGCACCTACACCGTGAAGGTGGAGGGAGTCTCGCGCGCGATCGGCGGAAGCCTGACCCCGTTCACCGGCAGCACGGAAGTGACCGTCGTTTAGCTCGTACACTGGGCGCCATGATTTTGATCAACGTTCGTTTCCGTCCCCTGCCCGAGAACACTGAGAACTTCCGCGAGCTCGTCAATGACTTCACCGAGGCGTCCCGCGCGGAGGAGGGCAACCTCTTCTTCGAGTGGTACCGCAGCACTGACGATCCGCGCGAGTACATCCTTGTTGAGGGCTTCAAGGATGACGCCGCGGAGGCGCACGTCAATTCCGACCACTTCAAGGCGGCACAGGAACTGTTCCCGCAGATCCTGGAGGAGACCCCGCAGATCATTAACACTCTGATCGAGGGCAAGACTGAGTGGGACGCGATGGCGGAATTCCAGGTCTAGTCCATATTCCCGAATGGGCTAGGTGGCCCTCTAAACTGTGCGCAGTATTTGAACCAGATCTGCTTAGAAAGGGGAGGGCCTATGTCTTCACAAGAAGGGTCCACCAAGGTAGCGAACGATTCCGCCGTTCCGAAGGGAATCGGCTCTCTTCTCGGCGCCGTGTTCCTCATGGCGACCAGCTCGATTGGCCCGGGCTTTCTCACCCAGACCAGTGTGTTCACCGTCCGGTTGGGCGCTGCTTTCGCGTTCGCGATTCTCATTTCCATTCTCGTGGATGTCGCGATCCAGCTGAATGTGTGGCGCGTGCTCGGTATCTCGGGGTTGCGCGCTAACGAGCTCGGCAATTCAGTGATCCCCGGGCTGGGGTGGGTGATGTCGCTACTGGTCTTCGCCGGTGGCGTGATCTTCAATATCGGCAACATCGCCGGTGCAGGGCTGGGCATGAATGCCATGCTCGGCCTTGACCCGAAGATCGGCGGCGCGATCTCAGCGGTCATCGCCGTATTCATCTTCTTGTCCAAACGCGCAGGTGTTGCGCTGGACCGCATTGTTGTGGGCCTCGGCGCGATCATGATCCTGCTGATGCTGTACGTCGCTATCGTCTCCCAGCCGCCCGTCGGAGATGCGTTGAAGCAGACGGTCCTCCCCGAGCAAGTGGACTTTGCAGTCATCGTCACGCTGATCGGCGGCTCGGTCGGCGGCTACATCACCTTCGCCGGTGTCCACCGCATCATTGATTCGGGCCAGACCGGTGTGGAGAATATCAAGAATATTTCGAATGCATCTGTGCTGGGCATCGTGGTGATCGGCATCATGCGTGTGCTTCTCTTCCTCGCGGTGCTCGGCGTGGTTGCTACCGGCGTGGCGCTTTCCAAGGACAATACGGCCGCCGATGCTTTTTACCAGGCCGCCGGAGAGTTCGGTCTTCGTGCCTTCGGTCTGGTGCTGTGGGCGGCGGGCCTGTCGTCGGTGATCGGTGCGTCCTACACTTCGCTGACATTCGTGACCACGCAGAAGACAGATGTGAAGCTGCGCAACTGGCTCACGGTGGCATTCATCGTGGTGTGCACGATCCTCTTCCTTCTCGTTGGTGCTGCGCCGCAGAAACTGCTCATCTTCGCGGGTGCCTTCAACGGGCTTATCCTGCCGATCGGTTTCGCCGTGGTCATGTGGGCCGCGCTGTTCCGCAAGGACCTACTCAAGGGATACAACTACCCGGTGTGGATGAAGGTCATCGGAGTGATTGTGCTCGCAGGAACCTTCTACATGGGTGTCTCTTCGCTCGCGGGGTTGTCGGAAATTTGGGCATAGAAAAAGATCCCGCCCGCGCTCGGGAGTTTTTCCGCACTCATGACGTCGGCACCACTGCGGGGTGGGCGCCGGGGTACGCGCAAGCGAACCTCATCGCTGTGGATGAGAAGTACGCGTTCGATTTCCTGCTCTTCGCCCAACGCAACCCGAAGCCATGTCCTGTCTTGGGGGTTCTCGAGGCGGGGCAGCTGGAGTCCGACCTCATGCCGGGTGGCGACATCCGTACCGATATCCCCGCGTACAAGATCTACAAGCACGGGGAGCTTGTCGACGAAGTGACCGACGCGACCGGCTACTGGACCGATTCCACGGTGGCTTTTCTCATCGGCTGTTCTTTCACATTCGAAGACGCTCTGCTAGCCGAAGAGGTTCCTGTTGCCCACATTGAGCAAGGGCGGAATGTGCCGATGTTCATGACGAATATCGAAACTGAACGTGCCGGTATTTTTGGTGGCCCGATGGTGGTCTCAATGCGGCCGATCCCGGCGAACAGGGTGGCGGATGCAGTTCGCATCACCTCGCGCTATCCGGCGGTGCACGGGGCACCGGTTCACGTCGGGGACCCGGCAGCGATCGGTATCCACGATCTCTCAGCCCCCGATTTCGGCGAACCAGTGGAGATCCCGGCAGGAACGATTCCAGTGTTTTGGGCTTGTGGTGTCACACCTCAGTCCGCTGTGATGAGCTCAAAGCCGGAGCTGGCTATCTGCCATGCTCCGGGCAAGATGCTCATCACCGATATCCCGGATCGGTCCTATCAGATCCCTTAAGCAAATTGCTTAAACGATTGCTTAAACAATTGTCGCGATAGTTACCCCAGGCTTCACGCGCGCGCCTTCGTCGGCGGAAACAGAGATGGTGCCGGCCGCGGGGGACTTCAGCGTCGACTCCATCTTCATGGCTTCGACAACGGCTAGCGGCTGGCCCTTTTCCACGGTGTCTCCGTCGCTGACCATCCACTTCACGATGGTGGAATCAAATTTCACCGTCACGGCACCCTCTCCGCCAGTCTCGGAGGACTCAGGTTCGCTCGTTTGCGGGCTACCGCCTCCAGAGAGCATGCGGCGGGGGATGCCGATTTCGTGCAAGCGGCCGTCGATCTCGATGACGACGGTTTCCCGTTCGTCGTAAAGATGCTCAATATCGCTGGTTTCGTGGTTAGCGCTCGGCGAGTAGTTTCCGTCGACCCAGTCGGTGTAGAGATCGAGGGAATCGCCGTTCAATTCCGGTGCGTCCACCATGTCGCGGTGGAACGGCAGCACGGTCCGCACGCCCTCAATGGTGAACTCCTTGAGCGCCTGGCGGGAACGCGCCAGCGCCGCATCGCGGGTCGGCGCGATGACGATCAGCTTGGCCATGAGCGAGTCGTAGTACGCCGGAATATCGCTGCCGGTGCGCACACCGGAGTCGACACGGATGCCGGGGCCGGTGGGGACGTCGAAACGCGTGACCGTGCCCGGTGACGGAGCGAAACCATTGGTGACGTCCTCGGCGTTGATGCGGAATTCGAAGGCATGGGAGGTGATTTCCGGGTCGGTCCCGAACGACAGTTCCTGGCCATCAGCGATGCGGAACTGCTCCGCGATGATGTCCACGCCCGTGACGACCTCCGTGACGGGGTGCTCGACCTGCACGCGTGTGTTGACCTCGAGGAAGGAGACGGTGCCGTCTTCCGACACGATGTACTCGACGGTGCCGGCACCGATGTAATTGGCGGAGCGGCAGATCTCGCGTGCGCCGTCTTCGATGCTGCTGCGCTGTTCCTCAGTCAGGAAGGGGGCGGGGGCTTCTTCGATGAGCTTCTGGAAGCGGCGTTGCGTCGAGCAGTCTCGGGTGCCCAGCACGGCGACGTTGCCGTGTGTGTCGGCGAGCACCTGGGCCTCGACGTGACGGGGGTGGGTGAGGAATTTCTCGACGTAGCATTCGGCGCGGCCGAAAGCTTCCTTGGCTTCGCGTCCGGCGGAGGCGAAAGCATCCTCGATGTCCGCTTCGTCGTGCACGACCTTGAGGCCGCGCCCGCCACCGCCGTAGGCTGCCTTGATCGCGATCGGCATGCCGTGCTCTTCCGCGAACGCGCGGGCCTCTTCCCAGTTATCGATCGGGTCCTCGGTGCCCGGGGCCAGCGGAGCACCGACCTCGACAGCGACGCGACGAGCCGCGATCTTGTCGCCGAGCAGGTCGATGGATTCCGGGGTGGGGCCGATCCACGTAAGCCCCGCGTCGACGACGGCGCGTGCGAAGTCTGAGTTCTCCGAGAGGAAGCCGTAGCCGGGGTGCACGCAGTCTGCACCCACCTTGTGGGCGAGCGAGATGAGCGCGGGCACATTCATGTAGGTCTCGGAAGCGCTATTGCCGGGGAGGTGGTAGGCCTCGTCGGCGACCAAGGTGTGCAGCGCGCCGGTGTCAGCGTCGGAGTAGACGGCGATCGAGCGGATGCCCAAGTCGCGTGCCGAGCGGGCGATGCGAACCGCGATCTCGCCGCGGTTGGCGATCAGAACGGCTTTGAGGGACGTTTCTGGTGCGGGAGTGGACATGGGCTTATTCTCCTTCGCTGTAGAGTTCGAAGCGGATGGTGGAACCGGGGGATAGCTGGGCGGCGATGTCGACATCTTCGCTGATCACTGTGGCGATGACTGGGTAGCCGCCGGTCACGGCGTGGTCGCGGAGGAAGACGACCGGCTGCCCACTCGGCGGCACCTGGACACTGCCAGCCACCATTCCTTCTGAGGGCAGCTCGCCACCGCGCTCACGCTGCAATGGCTCGTCAGTTTCCAAACGGACGCCGACGCGGTTGGATTCGCCGGTCACCGTGAAGGTGGTGTCGAGGAATCGTTCGACTTCGGCTTTGTTGAACCAGTCATCGCGTGGGCCGAGGACGCAGCGCACGGTGGCGACATCGTTGGTCACGCGAAGTGGGTTCGAAAGCAGATCGGTGGCGGTGCCGGGTTTTCTCATCGACACCGAGACCGTGTCGCCGGCCTGGATCGGAGCGGGCCCGAGTCCGGACAGCAGATCGGTGGCGGCGGAGTCGAGCTCCGTGTCGGCAATCAATCCACCGCGCACTGCGATATAGGAGCGCATACCGGTCCGCGGCGGGGAGACCACGAGCTGCGCGCCTGCGGGAACGATGATGGGCGTCGCCAACGGGAACGGTTTTTGCCCCACGAAGACCTCGCTGTCCGCGCCAGTGACGCACACGACGGTCTCGGCCAAAGCAGTCATGGACAGGCCGCCGATATTTTCAAGAAGTGTCGCGTTGCGCTTATTGCCCACCACGTCGTTGGCAATACGGGCGGAGGCCCTGTCGGACGAGCCAGACGTGGTCACGCCGAGGCTGCCGTTGCCTTGCCTTCCGAGGTCCTGGTAGAGGGTTTGCAGCCCGGCCTCGTCGACGGTGAACAACGGCATGCGCGGGGGAGTGTCTAGTTCGTAGTGGCTGGTCTCCTGCTCGTCGGTGAGCTTATCGACGCGAACGTAGCGCACTGTGTCACCCGGGCTGACGAGCGCTGGCGGTTCGGCAGTCGAATCCCACATCGGGGTCGTGGTCGTGCCGATCAGCTGCCACCCGCCGGGGGATGTGCGCGGATAGACAGCCGAGAAATCGCCTGCCAGCGCGACTGCGCCCGCCGGCACTTCGGTGCGGGGGGAGGAACGGCGGGGCACGTCGAGTGCGTCGGCCTCATCGGCCGGGACGCAATAGGTGAATCCGGGAGCAAAGCCGCCAAAACCGGCTTTCCACACGGTGGAGGTGTGCCACTCGATGAGCTCCTCGCGGGTCTTTCCCAGCAGCTGGGCGAGCTCGTCGAGGTCTTCGCCGTCGTAGCAGACCTCGATCTCGATCTCGCGTGACTCCTTGGCCGCAGCAGCTTCGGGCGTGAAGGTGCGCAGGAACTCAGCGGCCTTTTTCGCTGCGGATGTCGAATCGAACGTGACCAGAACGGTCCGGGCACCAGCTACAACGTCAGTCTGGCGTTCGAGTGGGGAGGTGTTCAGGGCTCCGTAGAAGTCCATCACTTCTTCGAGGCTGTCAAGGTCGATCATGAGTGCGCGTGTTCCGACGCGCTTGATGTCTCTGCTCACAGAAAGCTCCTGATCTCGATGCCTTCGCCCTTCAATTTAGCGACCACACTGCGGGTCAGCTCCACTGAGCCCGGGGAATCGCCGTGGACGCAGACGGATTCGGCTTGAACGTTGACGACGCTGCCATCGATAGCTGTCACGGCGCCTGTCGACGCGACTTGCAACACGCGGTCGGCAACGTGCTCGGCATCGGTCATCACTGCGTTCGGTTCGCGGCGCGACACCAAGGTGCCGTCGGGGTTATACCCGCGGTCGGCGAAAGCTTCGCGGATGACGCGCAAACCGGCCTTTTCAGCGATGTCCACGGCAATGCCGCCGGGCAGCAGCATGACGGGCAGATCACCGAAAGCCTTGATGCCGTCGATGACGGCCTGAGCATGCTTCTCGTTGTGGACGATGGTGTTGTAGAGCGCACCGTGGGGTTTGACGTAGCGCACCTTAAGTCCCTGCGCCCGCGCAAGGGCGTCTAGAGCGCCGATCTGGTAGAGCGTTTCGTCGGCAAGCTCGCCCGGGTCGTAGTCGATGAAGCGGCGACCGAAACCAGCGGGGTCTTTATAGGCGATGTGCGCGCCGACGACGACGTTGTGCTGCTTCGCGTCAGCGAGAGTGCCGCTGATGGAGTGCGGGTCTCCCGCGTGGAACCCCGTGGCCACGTTCGCGCTGGAGACCATCCCCAGCATGGCCGCATCGTCGGCAACTGGGTTGCCCGCAGTGGTTTCGCCTAAATCGGCGTTGAGGTCGATGTGCTCGCTCACAATGAACCAACTTTCAGAGTTATGGAAGTTATGGGAAATTCTCATAACAGTCTAGTGACCCATTCCTCCGCGGATTCAGGGAGAGACCCCGGACACGATATACGCTCCCATTGTGGGCCGAACCACATGGGCTCGATGACCGAATTCAAGGTGTGGGAGCAGGCGTATTACCGTTGTAGCTATGACATCCGAGAGCACGAATAAACCGCCGAAGCTGTCCAAGAAGGCGTACGAGACCGAGCTACTCCGCCTCCAGGCTGAACTGGTGAAGATGCAGCAGTGGGTCGTGGCCACTGGTGCACGCATCGTTGTGGTCATGGAAGGCCGTGACGCGGCGGGCAAGGGGTCCGCCATCAAGCGCATCACCCAGTACCTGAACCCGCGTGTGTGCCGGATTGAGGCGCTGCCGAAGCCGACGGAACGGGAGCAGACGCAGTGGTACTTCCAGCGCTACGTCGAAAAGCTTCCTGCTGCTGGTGAGATCGTGATCTTCGACCGCTCCTGGTACAACCGCGCCGGAGTGGAGCGCGTCATGGGCTTTTGCACGACGGAGGAGTACCGCCGCTTCCTGCACCAGGCACCGATTTTCGAGCGTTTGCTGGTGGAGGACGGGATCGTGCTCCGCAAGTACTGGTTCTCCGTGTCGGATGAGGAACAGCACGCGCGCTTTGAATCCCGCCGGAACGATCCGTTGCGCCAGTGGAAGCTGTCGCCGATGGATCTGGAGTCCATCACGAAGTGGGAGGACTACTCCCGCGCGAAGGATGAGATGTTCATTCACACCGACATCCCGACTGCGCCGTGGTACACGGTGGAATCGGAAGACAAGAAGCGCTCGCGCATTAACGTGATTTCACATCTTCTGTCCACGATCCCGTACGAGCACATCGAGCCCGACCTGCCGGATGTGCCGGAGCGCCCGGAGTCCGACGATTACGAGCGCCCGCCGCGCGAGGAGTTCCGTTATGTCCCGGATGTGGCTGCCAAGCTGGAGAAGGGAAAGCAAGGCAAGCAGTCCAAGGATGAGAAGAATAAAAAGAAGAAGTAGTAATTACTTCGGATAGCCACGGGGCGTGCTCACCGTTTTATTTCTGGGAATCCAGAAACGGTAGGGCGCGCCCTTGTTCTTGCTGATGCCGATGCGCGGGCCAGCGACCCATTCAGGTTCGGCTTCGCGTGGTGCAAGCACGATCGGGGTGCCGTTATCTTCTAGCGAAAAGCCGAGTGCGCGACCGAGGTTTCCAGGGCCGCGTGCGAGGTTTTCGTATGGGATGATCTTGCCATTTGCTTGTCGACGCTGTCTGGCGAGATCCTCTCCCTCAGTGATTTCCCCGCCACGCATGAGGCAGCCTTGGCCAGTGCCTTCGGGTGCGCACACAATATTGCCGTTGAGGTGAATCCCGTAGGACAAATAAACGTAGAGCCGTCCCGGTGGGCCGAACATGGCGGCATTGCGTTTGGTCTGGCCGCGGTAGGTGTGTGCGGCGGCATCTTCTGCGCCGAGGTACGCCTCGACCTCGGTCAGCCGGATGGTCACGCCGTTGTGGCTGATGTAGCAGCCGAGAAGCTGCGGGGCGACGATATCGGCGGGCGCGGAGAAATCGATCATTCCTCAACTTCTAGCGGAAAAGTCCGCTGGTGAGTAGCCAGTGGATGATTCCGCCGAGAGCACAGGGGCTGGAGCCTTGCGCTTCATTGCCATAGTTGAGCTCGAGGGTGAGAACTGTCCCTTCGGGCACCTCGCTGGCCTTGAGCTTGGGGGAGGGCAGGGGGTGGTCCTCGGATTTAGAACTTCGGCAGAGGAGGGAGCTTGATCTCCGGCGGGTGGATATTGAAGATGTCCGCGAATCCTTGGATCAACGCGCCGACCGCCATAACGATGCCGGCGATGCCAAGTAAGACAGCGACACCGTTGGTCAGTTTAGCCAGGAGAGAATCGTCGTCGGTGGAGGAGAGGTTTTTCCAGTCGATGCTGGGCTTGCTGCTCTTTTCGGTGTCCGCACTAGAGTCTTGAGCGGGCGCAGGATCGCCAGAGTCGCTGTACTTAAGATCAAGTGCAATTGGCTCGATTTCCTTGCCTAGCTCGTACGCGAGAAGAGATGCGACACCGCCGTCGGCGAGTTTGCCTCTTGAAGTCGTGGCCTTGTAGTTCTTTCCGGGAGTGATCTTTTGGGGGAGGGTGTAGGTTGCGATGACAGCGTCATCAGCCTCTGAACGCTGATCCGGATCGGACCCGGGAAGACCGCCCACAACCACGTAGTCCGCAACGAACTTGGCTGTGGTGTCTACGATCTCGACCTTCATGTCGGAATAGGTGAGGTTGAGACCCCATTCACCCTCCTTGTAGTGGTCCTTGTGCCCGAGGAACGTCAGCGCGCCATCGAGTTCAATCGTTCCGTTGCCCTGCTCGTCCAGGGTGATGCCGGCTGGGTTGACGGGCAAATCGAAGCCTATGGTTGAGCCAGAAGAATTGGTTTTCTTCTTCGCGCCGTTGTCAGCGGTGATCACTCCACGGGCAATGGGGCCTTGCACATAGTTGAGGAAAGTTGCCTTAATCGGCCAACTCACTGTGCCAGTCGGCCGGGGTGCCTCTTCGGCCTGAGAAAACGGGGCCACAGTGGTGCCGATCAGAACCGTGGCAGCCAGTGCGTACGAAATTCGATGATGGGTTGGGATCATGTTTCTCACTCAATTGATTGTGTTGCGGTTGAAAGAGGTTGACCCCCGCGCGGCGGATTCGCCGAACGGGGGTTTACTCGGGTTGGAAGGTTGACGGTTTAGCGGAAGAACTGCGGGAACAGCTTCGGACCGACAAGAGCGCCGATACCACCGAGCAGGGCGAGGATCGCACCGACGATGCCGATGAGGCCTCCGGTGCTCAAACTCGATCCTTCCTTAGGGTCTTCCTTGCCCGGGTTTTCCTTGCCCGGGTTTTCCTCAGTCTTCGGGGGTTTCGGAGCCTTGAATTTAAGCTCGATCGTGAACGGGTCGGCTTCCGGTTTGTAGTCCTCGCTGTATGCTAGGAGCGAATCGTAACCCCCCTGCTTCAAGCGGCCTTCCTTGGAAGTCACCTTGACGGTTGAGTTCTCCTCTGGAGTTACTGCCTGAGGCAGTTCGTATTCCGCAATGACAACGTCATCGCCCGTCGGTTTACTTGGTGCGCCAGAGCCCGGAAGACTGCCGAAGAGCTTGTAGTCTGCGATGAACTCAGCCTTGGTGCCGGTCACCTTCACTTTCAAGTCATTGTAGGTCAGGTCCAAGCCCCAGCCGCCGTTCTCGCCGAGCCCCGGGTGTGCAAGGAACTGGATGGCGCCGTCGAGAGCGATTGTACCGTTGCCTTGGGCATCGAGCGTTGTCTTCGCTGCGTCCACCGGAAGGTTGAAACTCTCAGTCTTGCCTTCAGCGGGAACCTTCTTGGCACCATTCTTCACGTGGATTTCGCCCTTCGCAAAGGGCTTCGCGATGTAGCTTAGGAAGCTCTCTTTGAGCTTCCAGTCCATGGTGCCGGATTCGACAGCTGGAACAGTCTGTGCAGCAGCGGAGGGGATGATCAATGCAGTTGCGGCGACTGCCGCGGTGGTGGCAGTTGCCAGAGATTTGGAGAAGCTCATGAAGATCCTTTCGGTATTCTTGGGGCCCACGAAAGCATACTAAGGATTGCCTAACCTAAGCAACCTTTGGTTGTTGATTACACCTTTTGGGGGAGGAGCACAAAGGGATTCACTGCCATTTGATGTCGAAGAGCGTCGAGGTGTCGGCGTCGATACGCTCCTCCTTCTCCGGCCGGACGTAAACGCCGCGTTCTGTGCGTTCGACGTGGATGGGCCAGTCGTAAACTCGAGAGAGCACCTCGTCGGTGTAGACCTCGTCTAGGTTTCCGGCGGCGGAAACTGTGCCGTGGCTCAAGCACACGAAGTGGTCGCAGTACGCGGCGGCGGCTTGTAGGTCATGGAGGACGACGACGACGGTGCGGCCAGCCTGGGCTAGTTGACGCACCGTGCCGAGGGTGCGCTGCTGGAAGCGTATGTCCATCGCTGCGGTGGGCTCGTCGAGGAAGACAATCGGTGTTTGCTGAGCGAGGATCCGTGCGAAAGCGACACGGGCGCGTTCACCGCCGGACAAGGTGGTCACATCTCGGTCTTGCAGATGCGCCACACCGGCGACATTGAGAGCCGCGTCGACCACAACTCGGTCGTGTTCGCGGGTGGACTGCTTTGTCCATGGAGTGCGGCCCATCTCTACGACGTCGCGCACGAGAAATGAAAAGGCGACCGAAATGTCCTGCAACATGACGGAACGGGTCTGGGCGAGTTCGAGCTTGGTCGCGTTGAAAACGTCGACACCGCCTAGGGAAACAGTGCCTGACGCCGGTTGCTCATCGCCCGCGATCGCAGATAAGAGAGTGGACTTGCCTGCTCCGTTGGGGCCGATGACCGCGGTAATTTTCCCGGCGGGGGCTTCGATTGAGACATCCTCCAGGATGCTGGTGCCACTGCGGGCAACATTGATGCCGGATGCAGTTACTGTCACAATGCTCTCCGTTTCCGGATCATCTGGCGTAGTAGGAAGAAGAACGTGGGCCCGCCAATGAGAGCGGTGAAGATGCCGATAGGCAAATCCGCGAAGGGGATGAGCGTGCGGGAAAGGATGTCTGAACCTGCGATCAGTAGCGCACCGCCAAGGGCTGAAGCTGGCAGAAGGACGCGGTTGGAGGGGCCGGCTATGGTGCGGATGATGTGGGGGATGATCAAACCCACGAAAGCGATGAGGCCGGCGAAGGAGACGGCGGCTGCGGTGAGCAGTGTGGATAAGAAGAGTGCCGCAATCCGCAACCGTGGCACGTTCAAACCAACGTGTGCGGCCGCCGTGTCACCGAGTGCAAGCAAATCGAGTTTTCGGCCGAGCATGACCGCAAGCACCGCCGTTATGGTCACAATAATGGCGACGATGCCTGTGTGCTCCCAGTTCGCGCCCGCGAGAGTGCCCATCTGCCAGAAGATGATCTGCTCGCGTGCGGTTGTGGGCGCGAGGAACACGAGCATTGAAATTGCCGCGCCAGCAATTGCGTTGGCGGCGATGCCCACCAGAACGAGGTTGATCACTTGAACCTTCCCGTCCATGCGGGCGAGCTGGTAAACAACCGCGGTGGTGAGGACACCAGCGATGAATGCGAAAAGCGGCACGGCCCACGTGCCGAAAAGACCGCCACCGAAGACGATCGCGACGGCTGCGCCTACGCCTGCGCCACTGGTTACGCCGATGATTGATGGCTCAGCCAAGGGGTTGGAAAACACCGCTTGCATGAGTGCTCCGGCTAAACCGAGCGCCGCGCCGACGAAGAGCCCGAGGGCGAGACGGGGGAGACGGATCTGCCAGATCACCGAAGAGTCGAGATCGGTCGCATTCATCGGCCCAGCGATCAGAATCGGCCAGAGCTCGCGCACAGACAGGTCGTATTGCCCGACGATTACGGATGCAGTACTCGTCACAGCGAGCAGCGCAGTGGTGATGACATAGATCGCGATGCGGCGCGTTTCCCGTTTACGAAATGTATCGTTCGCGCGCTTTTCAACGATTGTGCTGCCTCCCATTACCCCTCACCGTAAAGTGCATGCGCAGCGCGCAGTAGCAGTTCAGGAGTCTGCGGTCCGTAAGCGAGGGAGTCGCCGTCGGGAAGTGTGAGGACTCGCTTGTTCTGTCCGGCCTGAGTTTGCGCGACACCGGGGCGCTGGAGAAGACCTTCGATCTCACCGGCGGATTCGAGGCCGCCGGACATCATGACGAACAATTCTGGATTGACCTCCGCGAGCGCCTCTGGGCTGGCTGGAGAAGGTGCGCCGATACCGTTTTCCGTGTTCACGTCCACCCCGCCAAGGGCCGAAATCAAGTCCTGCGTGTGGTTCTCGTTCCCGAGTAGGTAGAACACACCACCCGTTCCTCGTGCATAAAGGAAAGACATGCGCAGCGGCTCGGCCGGAAGAACTTCAGCGATGGCGGCCTTTGCCTCTTCGAGCTCTTTTTCTGTGCGCTCAGCGAGTTGTTCGCCGATGCTGGGTACTCCCATTACAGCTGCGAGATCGCGGATGTCCTGCCCGATGGAGTCTAACTGGCGCTTCGGTTGCATGACGACAGTGGTCACGCCTGCTGCGCGGATCTGGTCGATGGCTTCCTGTGGGCCGATCGAGTGGTCGACGATGACAAGCGTTGGCTTCAGGTTGAGCACTGCTTCAGGGTTGAGGGTGTGGCCGCCTTCAGTAACCACCGGTACTTGACTGAGCGACTCTTCGGTGGAACTGACCGTGCGGCCGACGATATTGTCGGTGAATCCCAGACCCCGCAAAGTCTTCGAGTATGTGCCGTACAGATCGAGCGCGAGAATGCGGGAAGTGTCTTCGACGACAACATCGTGGCCGTCCGCATCCGTCAGCTCGACGGGCAGAGCTGGCTTCGGGGCGGAAGTGACGGGCTCGACTTCGCCGAGGTTGCTAACCTCCGCAACACCAGATTTCGCGTGCGGGTCCTGCCCCGCCTGCAGTGAGTCTGCGAGATCTTGCGTCTGCGACTGGGTGGGGTTGTCCCACGAGGCGCATCCGGTAGCGAACACGAGGGTGGCGGCCATGGAGGCGCCGAGGAGGGTTCTCTTCACTGGGAGGATCTTTCTTTGGATTTTTCGGCCAAAAGTCTAGTTTCGAGTGACAAAGTGGGTGAGTACACCACCCGCGGTCACGAAGGAAGCGAGGATGGTCAGCATCTGGGCGATGGCCGAGTCGTCCCACGTGAACCCATCCTCTTTGGAGTTCTTGATTTGGAACTGGCTCTCTCCGGTGCCCTTGGACTCGCTCACGCTATCCACGCCCTCAACCTCGTTGAAGACGCTGTCCGCTGTATCGGAGTCCAGAGTGCCTGCGGTGCCGTTGGTGCCGCTTCCACTTCGTAGCGCCGCAGCCTGATCGGCTGAGCCTCCTTGGCCGGTTGCGGATGCCGAAACAGAGTCGCCTTGTCCTTGAGCGCAGTTGGACTTGCCGCCGAGGGTGGCAGTGAAAGAGATCGGATCGAGGGCATCGCCGACTGGGTAGAAATGGGCGAAAGCTTCAGCGCCGACCGCGGTGAGTGTTGCGGTCGCGGTACCTGATGCCGAGCCCTCGGACACGTTCAAATCGCTGAATGCCAAGTCCGCCAAGGCAACGCGGCCGTAATCATGGGGGTTGCCCTCTGTGTCGTTGGACGTGGCGTTGACAATGAGTTTCCCGGAATTCCCGGAGAATTGGATTTCCAAGTTGGAGAATCGTGTGTCGAGGATTCCATCGTGTCCGGTAAAACGAGTCGCCCCCGGGAAGAGAATCGAACCAGATTTGTTCTGCACGTTCACGGCACCTTGGTTTCCGGACCACTGGAAGGTGCCGTTTGAATCGCTAACCTTGGACAGCTGCCAATTGCCCTTGGCAATGGTGCCGCGAATGTAGTTCCGGAAAGACTGTCGCACACCCCAGGCAGCTTGAGCGTTCTGCACGCCGCGGGATCCATTGTCAGCGCAGACTGCGCCGGACCCGCCGCCTGCGGTAGCCGGAGCAGCTGCGGCACCGCCAGAGCCAGAGTTGACTGTGGAGTTCCGCGGAGTCGCCGCCGCGGTGCCGCCGCCGACAGGGGCGTTGCTGGTGCTCTGCGAGGCCGTCAGCTTAGATTGGTTCTGGGCGACGCCGACTGGGGATACCTCGGACGCTGTGAGTGTCGGCGAGGTGCCGCCTGAAGTGCCGGCACCCGTCGTTCCAGAATTTCCGCCGCGGCGGTTTGCCAGCTTTTCTGCGTTGGTGAGCACATTGTCGGTGTTCACCATGAGGCCGTTGATCTCAACAAGGGTGTCGTTCACAGTGCCCAGGAGATAGGCGGGACCTTCGGTTGCGTTGGAGCGGGTCGCGCCGCGGTCCCCGGAACCCGATCCTGCGCCTGCGCCTTCGCTCCCGAGTCCGAGAGAGGGGGCGGGGCCCGATTCGTCGCGGAGAGAAACTTCGACGTCGATGCCGTCCATGGGTGTGCCGGGTTTGTAGAATGTTTTACCGAACACCTCGAGGGCTTGAGGATTGTTGGGCAGCACGGATTGGTTGGGGGCGCTTTGGATGCGCACGGTGTCTTGCGTGAAGTCGGGTGCGGATGTCAAGGTCATCGTGGCCAAGGGCACGTTCTTCCAGTCCTTGAAGTTGCCCTTTGTCTTCGTGTCGATGAACTCTCGCCCGTACGCGTCCGCGTACACCTGTGCCTGGTTTCCCTTGACCTTTAGACGGATGTTCTTGAGGGTGAGGTTGAGGATGTCGTTGTGGCCGACGAACTGCACCTCACCGTCAAACGCGATGACACCGGTGTCCTTTCCGCTCATGCTGGACTGCTTGGCGGTAAACGTGAACTGTCCACCGGAAAGCGGTGCGGTGCCGCGGATGCTGCCTTTGGCGATGTTCCCCGTGATGTAGTTGCGGAAAGATTCCTTCACGCCCCACTTCATCTGACCGGAATGCACGGCCCGGTGACTGGTAGTGGCTGCGGTGGTGTCGGTCTGTGCCTGAGCCAGCGGAGCAGGCCCGAACCCGAATACCAACGCTGGTGTGCCGGCTCCAAGAACCGAAATGGAGGACGCGGCAAAAAGGGCTGCGATTTTGTTCTTGACCATGGAGTTTTCCTTCGGGTACGGGCTTCAAGTTTGTGCGTTGACCAAGGGTAGGCTAACCTTAGTTTCCCAAAAGATCAAGCGAAAGGTTGATTGTGAACGCGAATCCTTACGGCGTGACCCAGACGTTCAGCCGAGTGCATGACGATCCGGTGAAGGACCCGTCTAGACGGTTGAAGTTTGAGGCCTGGGAACGCGGCGCGGTCACATTGGCCACGGCGGTCCTCTCTTTCGGTGGGGCCGCCGGCAACACGGTTGTCACGCTGGTAGGGGTCGTGGGGCTCCTCGTGGTGATTGTGGCCATGTCCCAGATGCCGGACCGCAAAGCCCGCCGGGCGGAGAGGGAGAAGCACCCGGAGTACAAATGGATCGAGGACCATAACCGGACCGGAGCGGGCATCGTTCTGGGCGTTGCCTGGTTCTGCGTCATGGTGGTTGTGGGCACGATCCTGTTCTTCTTTCCGAATGGTTACGCGCTCACCGGCGGCGTGATCGCGGCGGGGGTCAGCGCCGCGATTGTCATGGCGGCGCTGCTCATCGTGGACCGCTAGAGCTGCTTCACCAGAACTGGGCTGATGCCGGCGAGGTCGGCGAAGACGGCGCTGTTGAGCGTGAAGGCCTGCTTGGCGTGGTCGACGAGGGTGGCGCGCTCGGCCTCGTTGAAGGAGAGCTCGTCGAGGGCTTGCTTGTAGGCGGCGCGGAACGGTGGGATCTTGCCCACGGCGGAGAAGTCGTAGAACGTCAGTGCCTCCTCGGTGAAGCCGTAGTGGTTGGCGAGCATGCGTGCGATGACCTGGCCGCCAGCGATGTCGCCGAGGTAGCGGACGTAGTGGTGCGCGATGATGGCTGGAGCGTCTTCGGGGGAGAGGTTCTCGAGTTTCGCAATGTAACCACGGGTGGCTGGAAGCGGCTCGATTTCTTCGCGCCAGTTCGGTCCGATCATGGAGGCGAGGTCCTGCTCGAGGGCGGGGACGCGCTCGAGGCGGGCGTCGGCAATGGAAGCGACGGCGTCGCTAGTCTCACGGCCGCGGCGGGCGGCCTCTTCGAGGGCGGAGTAGATGAAGTAATACTGTGCGGTGAGGTTGACTGCGTCCTGGCGGGAGAGCTCCCCCTTTGCAAGGCTAGCCATGAAGGCGGTGGTCTCGGCCTCAGTGTGCGCGGCGGCGGTCTGAGTCTTGAGGGTCTCGGAAATAGAAGTGGTGGCAGCGGTCACCGCGTTCCTCCTGTAGATGTCTGTGACGCAATTTAGGGTTCCCTAACCTAACTACAGTAAGGCTTACCTAATAGGCAAGCTTCGAGTGTAGGAGGGCGGAAAATTCAACCGAAAGGTTTAGCACTTTCGTTTATTTATGAAACGTTAGTGTGACTTAAATCAACTAACCCTGGTCGAGCCACTCGCGGATCATTTTTAGCGCGCCGTGCTCGGCATTGGATGCGGCGATGATGTCCGCGATCGCCTTGAGTTTGTCGTGGCCGTTTGCCATGGCAACAGCGGTGCCGGCGGTCTGAAGCATTTCGTAGTCGTTCAGGTAATCGCCGATGGCCGCGGTGTCGGCGATGTCGACGTGGAGGGTGTCTGCAAGGGCGCGCAAAGCGAATCCCTTGTTCGTCTCCGGCGACATGATGTCGACCCAGTTCGCGCCCGAGACCGCGATGTTCTGGCCTGAGGCGGTTTCGGCGACGGGCAGTCCGTCGGTCTCCGCGTCCGTTTCCACGAATAGGGCGACCTTGATGGTGGGGGCGTCGGAAGCCTGGACCGCTTCGAGCAGGGAGGGCACGCGGCGCTGGGAGTGGTAGTACTTCTCGGTCTCTCGTGCTGCTGTTTCCGGCACATCATCGGTGACGAAGGCGAATTCTGGTGTGCAGACCACAGGGTGGATTGGGGAATCGAAAGCAGCAGTGGCGCGCAGGACAGCGTCGACAGCTGCCTCGTCCATGGGCTTTGTGGAGACGATCTCGCCGCGGTGCCACACCACTCCGCCGTTCTCCGCGATGAAGGTCTCGATGCCTCTGCCTTCGAACATGTTCTGCAGCGTGGCCAGTTGCCGACCGGATGCGGGGGCGATGACCATGCCTTTGCGCTTTGCATCTTCAAGGACGGGCCAGAACTCATCGGGGATATTTCCAGCTGGGTCAACGAGGGTTCCGTCCATATCCAGGGCGACAATGCGGGGAAAAGTCATAGCAGTCCTTTGCTCGCTGTGGAACACTGGCTTCATGGCAGAAAGCACCACTGGACCAGCACATTCAGTACACATTGCCGTCCGGCAGTCTACCGGAGTGATCACTCTGGACAGGCCCAAGGCATTGAACTCCATCAACCCGGAGATTCTCTTTCCCGTCATCGAGGCGCTCGAAGAATGGAGGGATGACGAGGGGGTGGAACGCGTCGTCGTGAAGTCCTCTGGGAAGCATTTCTGTGCGGGCGGCGACGTTCGCTACGCACGCGAGGCCGCGCTCGGCGGAAGGGCGCAGGAGGCCGACGAGTTCTTCTCCCGCGAGTACGCGATGAACCTGATGATCGCGGAGTACCCCAAGCCGTATATTTCGCTGATCTCCGGTGTTGTCATGGGCGGCGGGCTCGGTCTGTCGGCGCACGGCAGCCACGTCGTGGTCACGCCCGATGTCATGGCGTCGATGCCGGAGATGAATATCGGGTTCTTCACAGATGTTGGCATGAGCCACCGGCTGCAGAATCTGCCGAAACGTCCGTCGCTCGACCTCGGTATGTTTCTCGCGCTGACCGGCTACCGGATGAACGCGGGCGACATGATCGCGACGGGCCTGGCGACGCATCTCGTGGACTCGCTCGACGGGCTTGCGGAGCGGATCATTGAAGAGGGGCCGGGGGTACTCGATGAGGTAGCCAGCCAACCGGGGGTCTCGGAGCTAGAAAAGCTTTACCCGCTTATCGACGGAGCGTTTTCCGCGCCCTGGTCCGAGATCAAGAAGAACATTGCGGCCGACCCAGAACTGGCGGCGGTTGTGGAGCCGCTGTTACAGCAAGCGTCCCCGTCGTCGCTGGTAGCAACGGCTGAGCTGATGCTGGCGAACTCCACGAACGATCTGGCGACAAGCTTGGACAACGAGCGCCGCTACGCCGAAATGCTCGTGCGCGAGCCGGATTTCCATGAGGGAGTTCGCGCTGTTCTCGTCGACAAAACGAACGATGCCGCGTTTGAGCCTGAGCCAGGGCCGGAAAAATACCGCGACGTACTAGAATAGAGGCCGTTTGAGCAACGCGACATGTGAAAGGACGCAGCGTGAACGCTGAAAGCCCGGTCAACCCGAACCCGCACGACAACCCGATGGACGATTGGAACCACAAGCTCCACCTCGCCCAGGAGATGCTGCCGCTGATCAGCCAGCTCCACCGCGAGAACAACGTGGTCACCTCCATCTACGGCCGCCTGCTGGTGGGCATGACGGACATCGAGATCATCAAGGCGCACCGCTACGCTCGCCGCGTCGTGGCACGTGAGCTCCCGCTGGACGACACGCTGCCGATCCTGCGCGAGCTGACCACGATGAATCTGGGCACCGCCTCCATCGACCTTGGCCGGTTGGCCAAGAATTTCTCCCGCACCGAGGGCACCGAGTTGCGCTCCTTCCTGGAGGAAGAGCTGGCAGAGGTCATCGGTGCTGACAGCCACCGCGTCCCGCGCGATGTGGTCCTGTACGGTTTCGGCCGCATCGGCCGCCTGCTCGCCCGCATTCTCATCGCCCGTGAAGCTCAGTACGGTGGCGTGCGCCTGCGTGCAGTCGTGGTCCGCAAGAAGGGCGACGACGACGTGATCAAGCGTGCGTCCCTGCTCCGCCGCGATTCCGTCCACGGCGCCTTCAACGGCACCATCACCGTGGACAAGGAGAACGAGGTCATCTGGGCGAACGGCACCCCGATCCAGATGATCTACTCGGACGATCCGTCGGCCATCGACTACACCGCGTACGGCATCAACGACGCGATCGTCGTGGACAACACCGGCCGCTGGCGCGACCGTGCTGGCCTGTCCAAGCACCTCGAGTCCAAGGGCGTGGCACGCGCGCTGCTGACCGCGCCGGGCAAGGGCGATGTGAAGAACATCGTCTACGGCATCAACCACGCCACCATCGACGATTCCGAGCAGGACCGCGTCCTGTCTGCCGCATCGTGCACGACGAATGCGATCACCCCGGTGCTCAAGGTCGTCGGCGACCGCTGGGGCGTCAAGCACGGCCACGTGGAGACGGTCCACTCTTACACCAACGACCAGAACCTGGCCGATAACTTCCACAAGGGTCCGCGCCGCGGCCGCGCTGCTGGCCTGAACATGGTTCTCACCGAGACTGGTGCGGCCAAGGCAGTGTCCAAGGCGCTGCCGGAATTCGAGGGCAAGCTGACCGGTAACGCGATCCGCGTTCCCACCCCGGATGTCTCCATGGCTGTGCTGAACCTGGACCTCGAGAGCGAGGTCGACCGCGAGGACGTCAACAACTACCTGCGCCGCGTGTCCACCGACTCGAGCCTGCGCCAGCAGATCGACTACATCCAGTCGCCGGACGTCGTTTCCACCGACTTCGTGGGCACCACCCACGCAGGCATCGTGGACGGTCTGGCCACCATCGCATCCGGCAACCACCTGGTTCTCTACGTCTGGTACGACAACGAGTTCGGCTACTCCAACCAGGTGATCCGCATCGTCGAGGAGATCGCCGGCGTGCGTCCGAAGATTCTCCCGACGCGCAAGGAACCGCAGGAGATCCGCTAAAGAGGGGAATTCCATAGTGCTCAAACTCACGGGCAAGGTGCAGGACTACGCCTGGGGCGACACCACCAGCATCGCCACCTTGCAAGGTCGCACGCCGTCAGGCGGACCGGAGGCGGAGGTGTGGTTCGGGGCGCACCCGTCCGCGCCGTCAGCCACGGATGAAGGACCTCTCGACAAGGTCATCGCGGCTGATCCCGTGAGTGCACTGGGCGCGGAGGGAACACTGCCGTTTTTGGTGAAGTTGCTTGCGGCGGCGCGCCCGCTGTCGATCCAGGCGCATCCGTCGATCGAGCAAGCCCAGGAAGGGTTCGCCCGTGAGGACGACATGGGCATTCCGAGGGATGCCGCGCACCGGAATTACAAAGACGCGAATCACAAACCCGAGGTCCTGATCGCGCTGACGCCGTTCCGAGCGATGGCAGGTTTCCAGCCGCTCGAAGACACGGTCGCGCTGCTCGACGAGCTCGCGGTGCCGCAGCTGGAAGACGCAAGGGCAGAGCTTAACGACGATAGCGTGGACGTCGATAAGCGCCTGCGCTCCGTGCTCTCCGGCTGGCTGGCGATGGATGACCCTGCGCCCGTGGTGGAGGCCGTGTTGGAGCGCGCCGCGCAGCTCGATTCTGATGTGGCGCGGAACCTCGTGTTCATCGGCGAGGCGTTTCCCGGCGATGTGGGCGTGCTCGCGGCGCTGCTGCTCAACCACGTGGAGTTGGCTCCCGGCGAGGCGCTGTTCCTTCCTGCCGGCAATATGCACGCCTACCTGTCCGGATTCGGTGTCGAGGTGATGGCTAATTCGGATAATGTGCTGCGCGGGGGCCTGACCTCGAAGCATATCGATGTCGCTGAGCTGGAAAGCATCGTGAACTTCGAGCCGATCGACGATCCTGTGCTTGTTCCCGAGGTAGAAGGAAATCGTTCAGTGTTCCCGGTCCCGGTGAGCGATTTCGCCGTGACCCGCTACGACGGGGAAGGCTCTGTTTCTGTGGCGGGACCCGCGATCGTTCTTCCTGTGGCGGGCGAAATTGAACTCGGTGAACTGGTGCTGTCTGCTGGTGAGGCGGCGTTCATCGCAGCAAAAGACGGAGATGTGTCCGTTCAGTGTGAGTCTGCGGACTTCTTCGTGGTGCAGACTTCGTAGTATTCAACGAGCTTTTCCGTCGCGGCGCGCCATGACCAGCGCTCGGCTTCTGCGCGGGCGGCGGCGGACATGGCGGTGCGACGCGGGGCGTCGATAAGCAGGCCCGCGAATGCGTCCGCCCATTGTTCTGGCGATGCGTCTTTGTCGAGGAGCATGCCAGTCTGCCCATCCTCGATGACGAACGGGATGCCCCCGGCACGGGCGCCAACGACGGGCACGCCCGACGCGAAGGATTCGAGGGCGACGAGACCGAGCGTTTCCGTCAGAGAGGGGAAAGCGAAGACATCAGCGGAGGCGAAGGCTTGGGCGAGGGGTGCGCCCGACATGTAGCCGGTGAACACGGTGTACGCGGGATCGAAATCCTTCTTCATCTGCTCCAACTGCGGACCCGCGCCGACCATGGCGAGGCGGGCGCCGGGAACCTTCTCGCGGAGAAGCGGCATGATGTCGTTGAGAATGGCGAGGTTCTTCTCCGCGCTCATCCTGCCGACGTAAATGAGGAGAGGGGCATCCGGGTTGCCGTCGGTGAGCGTGTCCCGCATTTCAGCGGAGTAGTTATCCGGGCGGTAGCCGACGGTGTCGACCGCCTTCGGCCACACGGCGAGGTCGCGGAAGCCGTAACCCTTCGCGGTGTCGAGCATCGGGTCGGAGGTGACCAGGTTCATCTCCGCGCGGTTGTGGAAGGCGCGGATGAGTGCCGTGGCGGGCTTTTTCACGAGCCCGATCTTCAGCGATTCGGTATAGGCGGGCACATCGGTGTGGAATGACGCGAGCAGCGGCTTCTTCTGGAGTTTTGCCAGTACAGCGCCGTAGCCGGCGAAGAAAACGGGATTGACGGCGTGAATGACGTCGGGATTGAAATCCTTGAGCTTCTCCGCCACTGCCGGGGCCGGCAGGCCCACCTTGATCTCCGGGTAGATGTAGTGGAAGGAGAAGCTCGGGGCGCGCACCACTGGGAAACCGGCGTAAGTCTCCGGGGTGTCGCCGGTGGCGAAGATCATGACCTCGTGGCCCATCTCCGCCAGCTGGTCGACGGTGCGGATCACACGAGTGACCACACCGTCGATCTTGGGGAGGAATACCTCCGTGAAAATGGCGATCCGCATGCTTATGCGTTCTCCGGAACGCCCTCTGACTGGTTGCGGGTCCACAGGGAACGCGCTGGAATCTTGCTGCGGTCGGCGCGGTCGGCGTACTTCTTCGCCACGTCCTCGACCTCCTGGAGCAGGCCTTCGGCGAGCTTGGTCGGCTCAAGGCCCAGGCTCAAGAACGTGTCGTTGGAGACGTGCAGTTCGTTTTCCGAGGATTCCTTACGCGGGTTCGGGACCAGCGCGTATTCCGTGCCGGAGATCTTTGCCACCAGCTCAGCCAGGTCGCGCACGCGGTGTGTCTCGGTCATCTGGTTGAAGATCTTGACGCGGTCGCCCTTTGCCGGCGGGTTCTCCAGCGCGATCTGGACGCACTTGACCATGTCGCGGATGTGGATGAACGCGCGGGTCTGGCCGCCGGTGCCGTGGACGGTGAGCGGGTAGCCGATCGCCGCCTGCATGAGGAAGCGGTTGAGCACAGTGCCGTAGTCGCCGTCGTAGTCGAAGCGGTTGATCAGACGCTCGTCGCGCTCCGTCTGCGGAGTGTGCGTGCCCCAGATGATGCCCTGGTGCAGGTCGGTGATGCGCAGCTCATCGTTCTTGGCGTAGTAGGCGAAGAGGTTCTGGTCCAGCACCTTGGTCAGGTGGTACACCGAGCCCGGATTGGTGGGGTAGAGGATCTGCTGGTCGACGAGCTCTTCGCCGGTGTCGACCTTGATGTCCAGGTAGCCCTCCGGGATCTTCATGCCGGCGGTGCCGTAGCCGTAAACGCCCATGGTGCCCAGGTGGACGATGTGGATATCCAGGCTGGACTCGACGACCGCGACGAGCAGGTTGTGGGTGGCGTTGACGTTGTTATCCACCGTGTAGCGCTTCGTCACCGGATTCTTCATCGAATACGGTGCGGCGCGCTGCTCTGCGAAGTGAATGATCGCGTCGGGCTGCTCGGTGGAGATGAAGTCCTTCAGGCCCTCGTAGTCCTGGGCGACATCGATATTGCGGAAGGCGATCTCCTTGCCGGAGACCTCTTTCCAGGCGGCGATGCGCTCGTCGATAGACGCGATGGGGGTGAGGGATTCGGCGCCGAGCTCTTCATCAATGCGTCGGCGTGAGAGGTTATCGACGATGGTGACATCGTGACCGATGTCTGAAAGGTGCAAGGAAGCTGGCCAGCCGCAGAATCCGTCGCCGCCGAGAACCGCAATTTTCATGTATCTACCTTTCTGATTGCCTCCCAGTCACGTTACCCGGGATCAGGGTTTTCCGCCGGGTGAGTGAAAAACGGACACGGCGTGAAAAGAATTATGTATGTTTCGTGTATGAAACAAAAATCGGGAGACATTGTCATTGTGGGTGCCGGGCTGGCGGGCTTGGTCGCCGCGCACGAGGCGGTCAAAGCTGGACGCCGCGTCGTGTTCGTGGAGCAGGAGAGCAGGGCGAACCTCGGCGGGCAGGCATTCTGGTCGCTCGGCGGACTGTTCATGGTGGGCACACCGGAACAGAAACTCATGGGGGCGAAAGACTTCGAGGATCTCGCGTGGACGGACTGGGAGAATTCCGCCGATTACGACGACGAGGATCATGACCGTTGGCCGCGCGAGTGGGGCCGTGAATACGTCCGGTTCGCGTCCAACGAGATGCACGGTTATTTGAAAGAGCTGGGTCTGCGCGTGCTGCCCACCGTCGGGTGGGCCGAGCGTGGCTCGGGCGATGCGTCAGGCCACGGCAATACCGTGCCGCGTTTTCACCTGACCTGGGGCACGGGCCCGGAGGTCGTGCGTGTCTTCCGCGAGCCGGTCGAGCGCGCCGAACAGGCCGGCAAAGTGGAATTCAAATTCCGTCACCGCGTCGACGACATCATTGTCGAAGATGGGCGCGCCGTGGGAGTGCGGGGCGTGAAGCTGGCAGCTGATTCTCATGATCGCGGCATCGCCTCCAATAACGACGAGGTGGAGCCGTTCGAGGTGCGCGGCGCGGCTGTGGTCATCTCCACCGGCGGCATCGGCGGCAACCTGGACAAGGTGCGCGAGATGTGGCCGGAGGACCGGTGGGGGCCGTGCCCGAAGGACATGGTCACCGGCGTGCCGGAGCATGTCGACGGGCGCGGCATCGATATCGCGGCCGCCGCCGGCGCGAACCTGGTCAACACCGACCGCATGTGGCACTACCCAGAAGGCATGATCAACTGGGACCCGATCTGGCCGGGCCATGGTATCCGCATCATTCCGGGGCCGAGCTCCATGTGGCTGGACGCGACCGGCAAACGCTTGCCGACCAACCTGTTCCCGGGCTCGGACAATATTGCTGCACTCGCGCATGTCGGTAGGACGGGTTACGGCTATTCATGGTTCATTCTCAATCAGCACATTGCGGATAAGGAGTTCATTTTCTCCGGCTCGGAGCAGAACCCGGATCTGACGGACAAGTCGCTGAAGAAGCTGGCCGGCAAGGTCGGTCCCGGAACGCACCCGGCTGTGCGGGCATTCATGGACAACGGCGTCGACTGGGTCACCGCAGACACGATCGAGGACCTCGTGCGCAAGATGAATGAGCTCGGCGATGACGGTGTCGAGGTCGATGGCGAACGGGTGCGCAAGCAACTGGTTGAGCGAGATGCCCAGCTAACGAACAATTTCTCCAAGGACGCGCAGGTCAATTACATCCGCACCGCGCGGAATTTCCTCGGCGACAAGATTGTCCGCTGCGCGGAGCCGCACCGCTTGCTGGACCCGAAGAAGGGCCCGCTCATTGCGGTCAAGCTGCATATTTTGACGCGCAAGACGCTCGGCGGAATCGAGACGGACTTGGGCGGCCGAGCATTGCTTGCCGACGGCAGCGTTTTCCCCGGCCTCTACGCCTGCGGCGAGGCCGCCGGTTTCGGCGGCGGCGGAATGCACGGCAAGAACGCTCTGGAAGGAACCTTCCTCGGCGGCTGCATCCACTCCGGCAAGCGGGTGGGCGAGCACGCCGCGCGTGAGTGATCAGCGCTGCCAGTGAAGTGAGGCTGTGGCCGCCTGCCCGCGCAGGCGGTCTTTGTCTTGGTCGGGAATGAGCGAGCCGCCGGTGAGCCACACCAGGTGGGTGGCGGCGTCGGGGAGGTCGGGAAGGCGCCACGGAATGGTGAGTCCGGCGGTCGCCGACGGTTCGGCGATGATGCTCGCGCTCCGCTCCAACCAGTTCACTGCGGCGAGGAACGTGGTGTCGTTGAGCGTGTGGAAACCGCTGACCAGATGCGCCGCGTGCTCAAAAGCGAGCGGCGAGGGGCTCTGGACGGCCAGGCCGTCGGCGATGGTGCGTCCGGATAGGCCGTAGTCAGCACAGGTGACATCCGGGTTGCCGGTGAACGCGCCGAGCAGCATGCAGGGACTGGCGGTGGGCTCGACAAAGTGGCAGGAGACTGCCTCGCCGAATGCCATCTTCATGCCGAAGGCGACACCGCCGGGGCCGCCGCCGACACCGCAGGGGAGGTACACATAGAGCGGGTTGTCTGGGGTGAAGTTCTTGCCTTCCGCCTCGAATTGCTCTTTGAGGCGCTGGCCGGCCACCGCATAGCCGGCGAAGAGTCCGAGGGAATTCTCGTCATCAATGAAGAAGGCATCGCCGGCGGAGTGTCGTGCTGCGGCCACGGTCTCCGTGAACAGCCCGGGGTGCTCGATCACCGTTGCCCCGCGGGAGCGCAGTAGGTCCTTCTTCCACTGTTTGGCGTCCACAGACATGTGGACCTCGGTATCGAAACCGAGCAGGGGGCCGACCGTGCCGATGGACAGGGCAAGGTTGCCGGTGGAGGCGACGGAGAGCGATTCATGCTGTTTTTCCTCAAAGAGACGGAAAACCTCGTGGACTCCACCGCGCGACTTGATGGAGCCGCTGATTGGCAGGGCATCGTCGCGCTTGACCCACAATTCGCCGGGAAGGTCCCGCTGCAGTAGGCGGGAGAGAAAATCGCGGGTTTCAGGAACGTGCTGAATCGGCGATTCGATGGTTCCGTCGACGGTCTCGGGGAAGTGTTCGGCGACCCACGGAGCGAAGCGGTCGAAACGCGCGGATGCTTCTTCGACAGCTGTGACGATGTCCGGGGCAAGGGTGGATTCGGGGGTGGGGGTCCAGGAGATCTCGTGGCTGTGGGCAATGCCGTCGAGAAGCGAGAGCGGCTGGGGTGCCGTCTGCGGCGGGTGAGCTGGACGATCCCAAGGCATGGTCATGGGGATCCATTGTAGGAAACGGGCGGGTGTACAGTTACGTGGGTCACATTGTTCATTACAGCGGGCATCGTGCATCTGGAAGGAGACAGAAGATGGAAACAAAGAAGTCTCAACCGCAGCTGGTTTTCGCCAGCGTCGTCGCCTTCCTGATCACGGCGGGGTGGGCCGCGAACCACTTCGCGTCGGTGCTCGTGGTGCTGCGCGAGCACCAGCACATGTCCACGCTGCTGGTCAACAGTGCCTACGGCATTTATGCGCTCGGGCTTTTTCCGTGCCTGATTCTGGGCGGTCTGGTGGCCGACCGGTTCGGTTCCCGCCCGGCAGTGATGGTGGGCGCGATCGTCGCGGCACTCGGCAATATCGCCTTGATGTTCTGGCAGGAAATCCCCTGGATATTGCTGCTCGCGCGATTCGTGATCGGCCTCGGTGTGGGGCTGGTGGTCAGCGCCGGAACCGCATGGGCGGGCAGGCTGCGTGGTGCGGCGGGTACGACGCTGGCGGGCATCTTTTTGACCTCGGGTTTCATGCTCGGTCCGATCGCCTCCGGCATCATCGCGCACCTCGTCGACGCCCACAACGCGATCTATATCCCGTACATCGCGTCGATTCTCCTGTCTGTCGCCGCGGTGGCGTTCTCGGTCGTGGTCGGCGATGCGCCGAATACGCGCGAGGTGCTGGTGGAGAAGAAAGAAGAAGACCAGGGAGTCCGTGCTGATGAACATGACCGGTCTGCGAAAAAAGCACTGGCGACGGCATTCCCGATGGGGCTGTGGGTCTTCGCGTCAATGACGAGTGCGATCGTCGTGCTCTCCGGCCGCGTCGGACAGCATTTCGAGTCCAGTGCATTCCTGCCCGGCGTGGCGGCGGTGACGGCCTTCGGCTCGGGCCTGGTCATCCAGGCGCTCGGCCGGCGCTTCGAATTCGGCCCAGTATCCGGTGTGGTCGGGGCGGTGTGCTCGGCGGTCGGCTTGAGCCTCGCCGCAATCGGCGGGGCGGCGCCGTCGGTGGCGATGTTCGTAGTCGCCTCAGTCTTCCTCGGTTTGGCGTACGGGCTGTGTTTGCGTGAGGGCCTGCTCGATGTCGAGACCTTCAGCCCGCCAGCCAAGCGCGGCGCCGTCATCGGTGTGTACTACGTGGCCACCTACATCGGCTTCGGGTACCCGCCGTTGATCGAGTGGCTGGCAGGCTTCGTGGGGCCCTCTTTGCCGTACTGGGTGCTGGCGGGATTGGCGCTGTGCTCCGCGGCGGTAAGGACCGTGCAGATCCGGTCGGGGTATCTTCGCCGCGGCTAGTTCGCGTAGCTAATTCTCGACGATGAAAGCCACGTTCGTGGTGGTCAGTTGGTGCTCCTTACCGGCGGGAAGGGCACGCAATTCGGCTTGAGTCTCCTTCGAGATCGGAATGATCCAGCCTTCATTCGGATCGAGGACCGGCGGGCCGGAGACACCCGGCTGGAAGGTGACGGGGCGGGAGGATAGGGAGGTGAGGCGCAACGGGGCGTCGATAAGCGAAATGCGTTTGAACGCGTCTTCCTCGACTGTGATGATGACGATGATGTCGTCCGATTCTGGGCTGATATTCGCCGTGCGAACCGACAGCGTGTCCGCGTGGTAGACGGTGATGCGGCTGCGCTTTTTGAGGAAGACTAATGCGGCGACGATGGCGGGGATGGCGATCAGCATGAAGATGATCACGAGGATGAGGATCGGCTCCCAGATGCTCGTTTCGAAACCGAGCTCATTATTTTGTGCCCATGACATGGCCCAACCCTACAACGCGGAGAGCTGCACGCCCGATAATGTGTGATGCATGAGTCAGGAATCCATCTCGCACGCTGCGGAATTCGTGCAGCCGTACGGGCCCGGGCGCATCGAGATGGTCGAGCCCGACCGTGGCCGCCCTGAACCGTTGCGGCGCGGCAACTGGCTGTCTTGGAAAGCGTGGAAGCTGGTCCTCGCGCGCACCGTGATGGACTTCGGGCCGCTGGCGCTGATGGACCGCGGCGCGACGATGACGTATTTCAGCGTGACCGCGTTCGCGCCGATGCTGCTGGCGTTTTATTCCATGGTCACCCTGCTCTTTCCCACTGATGAGCGCGCGCTGCACGACATGGTGGGCGGGCTGATCGACGATACCGTGCCCGAAGCCCTCCGCCCCCAAGCCTTCGACCTGTTCGTGACCGTCGTGGGCACCCCTGCGCAGAGCACCGTCGCGCTGGTGCTCTCCCTGCTCGTGTCGCTGCTGGCGGCATCGGCGTACGTGCGCGCATTCTCGCGGTCGACGAATGTGATTTACGGGCGCATGGAAGGACGGAGTTTGCCTGTGACATGGCTGACCATGTGGGCAATCACGCTGTTGCTCGTCGTCGGGCTTGTCATCGTTGTGGCGGCGCTCGTGCTGCGCGAATCCATCATCAACGCCGTGCTCGGCCCGATTGCTGAGCCCCTCGGATTGACCGGTGCCGTCGACTACCTGAACCAGATCCTGCTGCCGGTGTGGGAGTGGGCGCGTTATCCGGCTGTCGTGGTCGCGGCGATTGTGCTCGTGTCATGCCTGTTCTATTTCGCACCCAATGTGCGCCCCGGCCGCTACCGGCTGCTCACCGTCGGTGCGGTGTTCTCCATGCTCGTCATCGGTGCCGAATGGGCGCTATTCGGTGTGTATTTGTCGATTTTCGGCCTGCGGAGCGCGTACGGCGCGTTCGGAACTGTGCTTGCAGTTTTGATCGCGGTGTGGGGCATGAATATCGTCCTGCTGCTCGGCGTGAAAATCGACGCAGAGATTTTGCGGGCGAAAGAACTGCAGGCAGGATACGATTCCGCGGACATGATCCAAGCAGCCCCGCGCGCCGAGGATGGCGTGTTGTTCCAGCGCAAGGTGCGTCTCTGGCTGTACCGAATGGCTGAAGATGTCAAAGAAGAAGCAGCGTCAAAACACCACGAATAGTGTGAAGCGACTTACACTGGTGAACCATGATTGACGCACGCAATACCGCTCTGGTGATTGAGGGCGGCGGAACACGCAATTCGTACACGGCGCCCGCGATCATGAAGCTGATCGAGGAAGAGGTGCAGTTCGGCTGGGTCGGCGGTGTCTCGGCTGGCGCGATCCACGCCATCAACCTCCTGTCCGGGGACGCGCAGCGCACCGAGGAAGCGTTCACGACGTTCATGGGCCACCCGAAGATCGGCGGTCTGCGTTCGCTCGCACTCGGCCGCGGGCTGATGAATGCGGAGTTCATGTTCCAGGATCGCGGCGGGGAACTGCCGTTCAACCTCGACGCGTTCGTGGCCAACGAGACCCCGATCCACATCGAGGCCGTCCGCGCCGACACCGGCGAATCCGTCGCGTGGAACAACGCCGACCTGCAGGACGAAGACACGATCAACCTGGTCATGCGCGCATCGTCCACCATGCCGATGCTCATGCCGATGGCGAAGATCGACGGTGTGCCGTACGTCGACGGCGCGCTCGGCGACGATGGCGGACTGCTGGTGGGCGCCGCTGAACGCGCAGGGTTTAGCAAGCTACTCGTGCTGGCCACCAAGCCCCGCGACTATGTGCGCGAGCCGGTGAATCGCCCGGCGATGGTGCGCCGCATGTTCCCGAAGTACCCCGAGGTCGCCCGCCGCACCATCGACCGCCCAGACGCGTACAACAAGGCCAAGGCGCGTATCGACGAGCTCGCCGCCGACGGGCAGGCCTACGTCTTCTACCCGGAGCAGATGATGGTGGAAAACGCGGAGTTCAAGGTGCCGAAGCTGCAGAAGAATTTCGCGGCCGGCAAGGAGCAATTCGACCGCGAATGGGGTGCGGTCAAGGAGTTCCTGGAGAACTAAACTCCGGTTCGTCCTAGAATCGTCCGCATGATTGATGCCACCGACACAGCTCTCGTCGTTGAAGGTGGCGGCATGCGCAACTCGTACACCGCGCCGGCAATCGTCCGGTTGATTCAGGAGGACGTGCGTTTCGGATGGGTCGGGGGAGTCTCGGCGGGCGCGGCGCACGCGTTTAACTACGCGTCGCGCGATGCTCACCGTGCGCGGGAATCGTTCACGAATTTCGTCGCGCACGAGAAATTCGGCGGCTGGGTCTCGCTGGCGCGCGGCAACGGTTATTTCAACGCCGAGTTCATCTACGAAGGGTCGAACGACATCATGCCGTTCGATTGGGAGACCTTCACCGCTAACCACGAAACCGAGATCCACATTGAGGCCGTGCGCGCGGATACCGGCCACACGGTCACATGGAACCGCAAAGATCTCGTCTCGGCCGAGCTCGTCGGGCAAGTCACCCGCGCATCGTCCACGCTGCCGAAAGTCATGCCCATGGGCACGATCGACGGCATCCCGTACGTCGACGGTGCGCTTGGGGTGTCGGGAGGATTGCTTATCGACGCCGCCCTTGCCGCCGGCTTCTCCAAATTCCTCGTCCTGGCCACGAAGGAACGGAGCTATGTCCGCCCCGACAACACCCGGCCGATCGCGACGCGCCGCCTGTTTCCGAAGCACCCGGCGGTCGCTCAAGCACTGATCGCCCGCCCGCCTCGCTACAACGCATCGAAGGACAAGATTCTCGAGTTGGAAAAGCAGGGCCGCGCGAAGGTGTTCTTCCCCGAATCCATGAGCGTGGATGCCTCGGAGCGCAACGTGGTCAAGCTCAGCGCCAATTACCTGATGGGCAAAGCCCAGGTAGAGCGTGAATGGGACGAGTGGGTCGACTTCCTGGCGTGACATGGCTGTGACGCGATGCATATGGAATTTTGAAGAACAGGCTGTTGAGGCGGAAACCCCAGCGTGTGTCTTCAGGCAAAACACAAAGTCTGTTACCGGCGACGTTAAGGGGCTTGTGCTCGGAGTTGACGGGCGTAGCGTGAGTTCCACCGCGGTAATCCCGACCAAGAATTCACGAGAATCCAACGACAGTCGACAACGACAGAAAGCGTGTGGAAATCATGAAGACCCAGCGACGAGCAAACACGACCGCAAAGGCATTCGCAGGTGCCGCGCTAGTCGGCGCGGCGCTGTTGACCCCGGGTACCGCAATGGCGCAGGAAGCTCCCGCCGACCATTGCGCACCGAACCCGAGCGCTCCTGAAATTGCGGAGGCCAACAAGCAGCTCAACGAGGAACACCAGACCGAACGCGGCGGGTGGAGCTACGCGGGCGGTTCGACCTTCAGCCCGTGCGCTGACCTGAGCTACGCCCTCACCAAGCAGGGCGGTCAGGGCAACGGCGCCGAGACCAATGTGCTGCTGCTGTTCCACAAGGGCCAGTACATCGGCATCGACTCCAATCACCCGCAGACCATCGAGCACATCACTCCGCACGAAGACGGCACGTTCACCGTCGTCTACCGCGACACCGAAGCCCAGATGGCTGCCGGTGCACCGAATGCGGACGCCGATAAGTTCACCACCGAGGTGACCTTCTTCTGGGACGGCGACAAGGTCGGCCACCACGGCAAGATCCCGAACGAGTCCCTCCCGGCGTTCTAAAAACACTCATACCGCGGGGCAAAACCGTCAGTGCATCGTTCACTGGCGGTTTTCGCGTGTCACATTAGTCCGCGACGAGCGGCTCCATGGTCAGCTCCGGGTGCTCCTTCTCGATGAAGGCCAGCTTCCACTTGTCGCCGAACAGGGCGATGAGCTCGCCGTCGGTGCGTGTGAAGATTTCCACGCCGCGCTGGCGGCTCAACTCCGGTATTGACGCTTCGTCCGTGCGACGGGCAACGGAGTAGGGAATCGGCTCGGTGACGGTTTCGACGTTGTACTCGTTTTCCATGCGGGCCTGCATGACCTCGAACTGCATGGGGCCGACGGCGGCCATGACGGGGGCGGCGTCGCCGCGGGCGTCGTTACGCAGGATCTGCACGACGCCTTCCGCATCCAGCTGCTCAAGTGCCTTGCGGAATTGCTTGTACTTGCCCAAAGACTTCGCGCGCAGCGTGCGGAAGTGCTCGGGAGCGAACTGCGGCATCGGCGGGAACTGGACCTTCTTGCCGGCGTAGATCGTGTCGCCCGGGGCGAGTGCGCCGGCGTTGACCAGGCCGATGATGTCGCCAGGGAACGCCGTTTCCACCGTGTCGCGGTTGCGGCCGAAGACGGTGAGGGCGTATTTCGTCGAAAAGCTGCGGCCCGACTGGGCGTGGGTGACCTGCATACCGCGGTCGAATTCGCCGGAGACCACGCGCATGAATGCGAGGGTGTCGCGGTGGTTTTTGTCCATGCCCGCCTGGACCTTGAACACCACGCCCGAGAAATCGTCGCCGACTTCGCGCTCGGGGGCGACCGCCTGGCCACCACCGGTTTCGGCCTGAGCGATCGCCTTCGGGTCGGATGCTCGACCTTCCGGTGCAGGGGCGATCGCGCACAGCGTGTCCAGGATCTGGTGCACGCCGAAGTTCAGCATCGCGGAGGCGAAGATCAGCGGGGACGTCACGCACTGCTCGAAGAGCTCCTGGTTGTGCACAGCGCCGTCGGCGGCGAGAAGCTCAGCCTCCTCGACGGCGGTCTCCCACGCATCCTCTTCGCGCTCAAGTGCCTGGTCCGGGGAGTATTCCTCCTCCGGGGCGATGGTGGAGCCTCCGGCGGTGCGGATGAAGTGGATGTACTTATCGGCCTCGCCGTCACCGTTGACGTGCGCGAGACCGCGGAAGTCGCCCGCTTCGCCCACCGGCCAGTAGAGGGGAGTGGGCTGGAGATCGATCTCGGTGACGATCTCGTCGACAAGCTCGAGCGGTTCGCGCCCCACGCGGTCCCACTTATTGATCACGGTGACGATCGGCAGCCCGCGCGCCTTACAGACACGGAAAAGCTTGAGGGTCTGCGGCTCGAGGCCCTTCGCGGCGTCGATGAGCATGACCGCTGCGTCGACGGCTGAGAGCACGCGGTAGGTGTCCTCGGAAAAATCCGCGTGGCCCGGGGTGTCCACGAGGTTGATCACGTACGGATCGCCGTCGTGGCCCTCCGGCGCGTATTCGAATTGCAGCGCCGACGACGCAATGGAGATGCCGCGGTCCTTCTCCATCTCCATCCAGTCCGACACCGTCGACTTGCGGTTGCCCTTGCCGTGCACCGCGCCCGCTTCCGAAATGATGTGTGCGTGCAGCGCCAGTGCCTCCGTCAACGTCGACTTACCGGCGTCCGGGTGGGCGATGACGGCGAATGTGCGGCGGCGTGCGGCCTCGGAAACGGTGCTCATGACCTGTAGAGGGTAGTCGCTACAGCAAGGTCAGGGCTAACCAGCGCAGTTCCCTGGAATTCTTTCGACAGTTCTTCGCGTTGAAGACATTAGTTGCTCGCGGAGAGCTTGATGGCCCTCATTAAGGTGGGGCCGAGATGTGGTGACTTGTACACAACCGAGAGGAGACGCAATGAAGATCGGCGTGATCGTCGGATCCATCCGCAAAAGCCGCACCGCAGAGAAAGTGGCTGGCTGGATGAAAGAGAATATCGGCGAGCGGGAGGGCGCCGAGTACGAGTTCATCGACCTCGCGGATTACGATCTTCCGCTTTACGACGGCGCCGGCATGCCCATGCTCATGAATAAGCAGTACGACAACGATGAGGTGACCCGCTGGTCGCAGGCGATCGATGCCTGTGACGCGTTCATCTTCATCACGCCCGAGTACAACCACTCTGTCCCGGCCGCGCTGAAGAACGCGGTGGACACCCTCGGCCCAGAGTGGGTGGGCAAGCCCATCGCCTTCGTCGGCTACGGAGGTGTTGGCGCGATCCGTGCGATCGAGCACTGGCGCCAGATCGCCGCGAATTTCCACATGCACGACATCCGCGAGCAGCTCGGCTTCATCCAGGCGATGGAAATGAAGGACGGCTTCAACCCGATGCCGAACCGCGCCAAGGAGCTCGCCGCGATGTGCGACCGCCTCGAGGCTGTCACCGGCTAACGGGAAATCCTGCAGGAAAATTCGACCTGGCGGTTGTGATTGATGGCGACGAAATCTCCCGGCGCGAGTGCAGGAGGCGTGTTCACCTTGATGGTGGAGAAGCGGGGCGTGGCGTGCCGTATCGGCACAGGTTTAAGCCGCAACGCCCACGGCCCATGGCCCTCGATGGCGACGACCTGGTGGGCACCCTGCCGGTGTGCGTAGTTCAGCCGCGCCAGACGACGGATGAAGGTGAACAAACCTTTGCGGCGAAATAGCGGCGCGATCCAGATCCATGCGATTACGACGGTCAGCGCAAGCAGGACTGTGACCACGAGAGTCCATTTCATCGAGGGCACAGTTATACCGACGAGGATCCCGTTCGCTGCCACGATGAGCGGCATGGTCAACCATTGCACCGGCCATCCCTGGCTAAACGCATAGGTGGGGAGGAAAGCCGCGAACCAGGTGACAATGCTGAGTGCGAAACGGACCATCAATCCGGTGTCGCCGTCGAAATATATCCGCTGAGTGTCGAGGCGGACCTCGTTTGTCGAGAGGAAGACTACGACGTAAACCAACGTCCAGACGAGGAAGCCGTTGCCGAGGATTTTCGAAGCGGTTTGGTACCGCTTCCAGCCTTTGCCGACGTCAGCGATGAGTTCGTGGTCGGGTCTCATTAGGTCTCCTACCGAGAAATTGTTTCAGCGATTTCAACGTGGCCATCGCGGTTGACCGCGACGAAATCACCCGGGGCAATGCGTGGGGGCGAGGGGAACCTGACAGCGGAGAAGCGTGGCGCGTCTTTCGGCGACGGCACTGGCTGCAGCCGAAGCATCCACGGGCCGTAGCCCTGGATGGCTAGGACCTGATGGATGCCTTGCCGGTGCTCGGCCCGGAGTCGGACCACCTGACGGATGAACGAGTACAACCCGGGTCGTTTGTACAAGGGAATCAAGAGCAGGTAGCTGATTGTGAATATCACGGCGAGGGTCGCGGTCAGGATCAACCCCCACATAAGAGAGTTGGTGCTGAAGCACGCGAGGGGCGCGCTTGCAACGACTATGCCCGGAATGACGACCCAGGGCCTTGGCCATCCCAGAGTGAAAGCAATGCAGGCGAATATCACTAACCACGTCAGCACGAAACACACTATCGCTCGTGCAAAGAGGACGGGGTCGCCGTCGACGTAGAATGCTCTGTTTTCAAGCCGGACGCCACTGAGCAGGAGGAACAATAGAAAGGATAATCCGCACCACGGAACGATGGACCATTCCAAGAACGTGGCTGCCGTTTTGTACCGCTTCGAGCCCTTGCCGACGTCAGCGATGAGTTCGTGGTCGGGCAACATAGCATTTCCTTTCCGGCATGCGAGCAGTGGAAAACAGTTTAGGGTGGAAAGGGATTGTCCACCGGCTGAATGGAGCGCACGAGAATGGACGTGCAGATATTGGCGGAGTCGGACACCGACGTGCCGTTGATCTCACCTCTTGTACTGGTCGCAGTCTTATTTCTGGTGGCGCTGTTGCTTTCCGGTGTGTCGGCGATGAGGGCAAGCAACAAAGAGACGGCAGTGGGCAAGGCTTTCGCGGACACGCACGGGCAGCGCGCGGGGGCGTTGATCGCCGAGACCGACAGGCTGATCCGCGGACTCCAATCGCCGCTCCTGCCGCCCAATGCGTGGGCTGATTGGGAGGTGGCAAAGCAGGAATACGCACAGACTCCGTGGTCGACCGAGGCGATTGAGAAGATCTACGCCGCCTCCGAAAATGTCCGCTACCTGACGGGGATTGAGGGCGGGGACGAGCGGTGTCGTCGTCAGGCAATCAACGAGCTGATGACTGAGGCCCGCACGCGCAACGCCCAACCTGTGTTCCGCGATATCGCAGCATTACGCGGGCGGGAGGCCGCGCCCACCTTCGTTGAGGAATATGTTCGCGTAGTCCAATCCGTCGGCCGGTTTTCGACACCGTTTATCGACGACAAGGTGCCGGTGTCGATCACGAACCGGGAATTTCGTCCTGCCGCCGGTGTGGGCGGGTTTGAGCCAGCGGGCGCGGTCTGGAATAGAAGCGGGAAATACGGGGCCAAGTCGTTGGTCGACCCTGACGACCTGCTGCTTTCGTGCTCGGAAGCGCAGGTCTACCGCCGCTTTCGCAAGGGGATGGCGTGATGATGCAGGCCGCTATTGGCTGGGATGCCGTTTTCGTGTTCGGTGTGTGGATCATCATCTGCATCATCGTGACGATCAGGCTCCGGAACTCAAGTGCCAGCCGGGTCTCACGCATGGGTTTGGAGCGATACGTTGAACCCATTATCCCGCGGGACGACGTCTTTTATCGCCGCGCCGTCGATTCGATTCCCGCGACCGAGCGGATGATCCACCACCTCCGCTCGCCCTTGGCGGCTGGAATGGTCGAGGAGTGGAACAAAATGAAGGAGGAGTTCGCGCCACTGCCAGAAAGCAATCGGACCGGCAAGGTGACAAGAGCGATGCGCACGGCGCGGCGGATCGACAGAATGTCGCGGCGCGTCGCGGTGCTGGCCGCGGCTGAGAACGGCGACGAAGACGCACGCCTGACTATTGTGGACGACCTACTCGAAGACCTGTTCTTCGCGTACGAAACATGCTCGCTGGACGACGAAAAGCGGGTGCCGATACGCGACGGGATCGCCGCAGTCACACGACGCGCTAGGGCGTTGAAAGGCGACCTCACATCACCCCAGTTCTTCCAGCATTTCATGGGGATCTGCTCCCAATACGCTGCTGTCATGCGGGATGCGCGGCCTGTTCTATTCAGATCCATCATGAAAGCCATCGACGAAACGCCGCCGGTATTTAGCGAAGAGTTGTGGGTCTTCGGTACAGGTATCGATGGTCTCGTGCCGTGGATGCACGCCTATGCGGTCAAGGAGTACGTCGATTACCGTAGCGACGACTAACGCGCGTGGATCTCGTTCTGCGCGCGCTGCAGACCTTCTTCGACCACGAGGCGTGCGGCGTCGGCGGCGGTGGCGATCTGCGCATCGAGCCCCTCATCGTCGACGGGGCTGAGCACCCACTCGGGAACAGGCGTGCCCTTCGGCGGGCGTCCGATGCCGATGCGCACGCGGATATAGTCGCGGGTGCCCAACTGCTCCGTGAGTGATTTGAGGCCGTTGTGGCCGTTCTCGTTCCCGCCCTGCTTGATGCGGACTTTCCCGGCGGGCAGGTCGAGCTCGTCGTGGAGCACGATGATGCGCTCAGGCGGAATCCCGAGATTCTCCGCCACCGGGGCGATTCCCTCGCCACTGAGGTTCATGAAGGTCGTCGAACGCAGCGCAAGAGCAGACGTGTCCGGCACCATCACGCCTTGGGCTTTGAAGGAGGGAAGGGGGCGCAGGGGCGCGTCGATAAGCGCATCTTGCGCCATGTAGCCCACGTTGTGGCGGGTGGCGGCGTATTTCGCGCCGGGGTTGCCCAAGCCGACGATGAGCCATTCGGCGTCGAGGTCGAGTGTGTGCTGGCGGGGTGCGAAAAGAGCGCGTAATTTGTCGAACACGCAGCCCAGTGTAAGTGACGGCTTCGCTAGAGTGGCCACCATGCCACCTGAACTTCCCGCCCGTCTGCCCCGCGTGATCGCCGCCCCCATGGCCGGCGGTCCAAGCACACCCGATCTGGTCAATTCCGTCAGCTTTGGTTTCCTCGCATGGGGAACGTGCTCGATCGACCGAGCGCGCGAAGAGCTTTCGCTTATCGACGAACCCTTCGGCATCAATCTCTTCTACCCGCAGCGCGATGAACCGCGCACCGAGGATCTCGAGGCGATCGCCTCTGAGCTCGGCGCGGAGATTCCCGAGCCGGATTACACCTTTGGCTTCCACGAGAAGCTGGACCTCGCGCTTGCCGACGGGCGCGCAGCGATCATTTCCTGCACCTTCGGCTGCTTCACTGAGGCAGAGTTCAAGCGCATTCACGACGCTGGCATTCAGGCGTGGGTGACCGTGACCAATGAGGTCGATGCGCTCAAGGCAGCCGAACTCGGTGCTGACGGTGTCATTGTCCAGGGCCCGAAAGCCGGTGGCCACCGCTCCACGTGGACAATCACCGAAGAACCCGATGAGCGCGACATAGAGCAGCTGCTCAGCGGCATTTTCCGCCACGTCAACATCCCGATCATCGCCGCTGGCGGAGCCCGCACGCCCGAGGATGTCGAGCACCTTATCGAATGGGGCGCGACATCAGTCGCCTGCGGCAGCGCGTTCTTGCTTGCCGACGAAGCCGGCACCTCCGCGACCAACCGCGACGTTCTGCACGCCGGCGGGACCTCCGTGTCCACCCGTGCCTTTTCCGGGCGCTACGCCCGCGGCGTGGAGACACGGTTCACCCGCGAGCACGACGATCTGCCGCCCCTATACCCGCAGCTCAACGCCATGCAGAAGCCGCTTCGCAGCAACCCCGACCACGGTTACTGCCTCGTCGGCGAGGATTTCGCCGGTGCGTTGCACGAGGGGCCCGCCGCGGAGATCGAGGCGAAGCTGCTGGGGCGCTAACGGCGCGCTACGAGATGGCGGCGAGGAGCTCGTCGGCGGCGTCGGCAAGCGTGATGGGCAGCTCGACGGCTTCCTGCTTGGAAAATGGCTTGAGCACGTAGTCCGCGGGGGCCTGGCGGCCGGGTGGGCGGCCGATGCCGACGGCGAGGCGGTTGTAACTCGGGGTGCCAAGTGACTTGGTCACGGACTTCAACCCGTTGTGGCCGTGGTCGCCGCCGCCGAGACGCAGCTTGATCTGTCCGAAGTCGAGATCGAGCTCGTCGTAAATGACATAAATACTGTCAGGTTCAACACCGTAGTAGCTGGCCAGCGCCTTGACGGGGCCGCCGGAGACATTCATGAAGCCGCGGGTGCGGGCGAGAATCGTGCGCCGGTCGGTGAGACGGCCGGCGGTGAGCTCGGCGACCTCCGTGTTCGTCTTCTTATGCACGCTCAACTGCGCCGGCATTGGCGTTGCGCGGTCCAGGAGTTCCTCGATGACCATCACTCCCGCATTGTGGCGGGTCTGCGCGTAAATCGTGCCGGGATTGCCCAAGCCGACGATGAGAACCGGGGAATCAGAATCAGCAGCCATGCACACCAGCATAAATGAAGAAACAGCCGGCAACCCCGCAGTGGGGTCGCCGGCCGTTAAGAGGGGGACGTCGATAAGCGACTTACTCTTCGGAGTCGCCCTCAGCTGGGGCGTCGTCCGCGGACTCTGCGCCAGCCTCAGCGCCGCCCTCCTCGGCCTCCTCAGCAGCGGCCTCGACCTCTTCGTCAACCTGCTGGAAGGTGACGTTGATAGCCAGGTACTCCGGATCGGTGACGAGCTCGGCACCCTCCGGCAGCGGCAGATCGCCAGCGAGGATCTGGTCGCCGATCTCCTTGCCCTCGATGGACACGGTGATCTCGTCCGGAATGTTCAGGGCGTCGACCTCGATCTCGACAACGTCGATCTCCTGCAGGACCACAGCGTCCGGGGCAGCCTCGCCCTCGTAGACGACCGGGACCTCGACGGTGACCTTCTCGCCGCGCTTGACGCCGAAGAGGTCGATGTGGTCGATGTTCAGGGTGAGGACGTTCTGGTCGACGTGCTTGACCATCGCGAGGTTCTTGTCGCCGTCGATCTCGAGCTCGAGAATCGCGTTGGTGCCGTCGTTGCGCACGAGAGCGGTGATCTCGAGGATGTCCACGTGGAAGTGGATGTTGTCCTCGCCGTTGCTGTACAGCACGCCCGGGACGCGGCCAGCGGCGCGCAGACGGCGAGCGGAGCCCTTGCCGAACTCGTCGCGCTTCTCAGCCTGAATAGTCGGGAACTTATTCGCCATGATGCTTTCTCCTTCTAGTGATGCTTAGATTCGATGAGCCACAGAAAAAGCCTGCGGCCACGTGTGCTCGTCGAGTGACCGCAGGCTTTTGGGAGAAAAGTCTGTGATGGTTCATCGCGTCGATAACGGCCCTGCTTGCGCATCGATTGCTACAAGTGGGGTCCCTCGCCGAGACAGGTCCAAAGAGTAGCAGACGGTGCGGGGCCGGACCAAACCTAGCGCTGCCAGACGAAATGGCCTGTGCGCTGCAGGTGTTCGTGGCCGGGGTCCAGCGGGATGTCGGCGCGCTCACGGATGCCCACGGCCACGGCAAGACCCATGACGCTCGCGCCGACCAGATACGCGGTGATGCCCCACGACGAGCCCGTGGCCTCAAAAATCCACGACGCGATGAACGGAGCGAAAGCGCCGCCGAGGATCGCGCCGATCGCGTACGTGATCGATGTACCCGATGCACGAACCGACGCGGGGAAGAGCTCCGCGAACAGCGCCGCGATCTGCCCGTAAGTCAGGCCGAGCGCCAGGGCGAGGAAGATCAGCGCCGCGTAGATTTTGCCCATCTCAGCCGAGTTCACCAGCGGGAAGAGGGCGACAGCGGCTGCGATCTGGACGATGAATCCGCCGACAAGCGTGGTCTTGCGTCCCAGAAGGTCGGACAGCCAGCCGGTGAAGAACGTGGATGCCATCCACACTGCTCCCGCGACGGTGACAGCGAAGAGGATCGGCCCGCGTTCCAGAGCCATTCCGTCCGGGTTGGTGGTGTAGTTCTGGATGTACCCGCCGGTGGTCATGTAGCCGAGAACGCTGTTCGCGGCGAAGAGCAGCGCGCCGGCGACAACGACAGGGAAGTAGTTCCGGAACAGGGTGCCGACGGGATTGGACGTCTGCCCGGCGGAAATCTCCGTCATCTCCTCGTACACCGGGGATTCGTCCACGCCCTTGCGCACCCACCAGCCGAGCAGCACCAGCAGGGCGGAGAAGAGGAAGGGCACGCGCCAACCCCACTCGAGGAACGCATCGCCCGGGGCGATGATATTCATCAGGTACAGCGCGCCGGACGACAGCAACAGGCCAGCCGGGGCACCGATCTGCGGGCCTGCACCGAAGAGTCCGCGCTTTTTGGCTGGGGCGTGTTCGACCGCCAGCAGGACTGCCGACCCCCACTCACCACCGGCGGAGATGCCCTGCACCAGGCGAAGGAGGACGAGGAGGATCGGGGAGAGGACACCGATCGCTTCATAGGTGGGCAGGAGGCCGATCAGGGTGGTGGCGCCGCCCATCGCCAGGAGCGTCGCCATGAGCACGGCGCGGCGGCCGAGTTTATCGGCGAAATGCCCTGCCAAGAACGCGCCCAGTGGGCGGAACAGAAATGACAAACCGACGGTGAGAAACGCGACGAGCGTGCCGCCGGCTGGACCGAGCGGGGCGAACATCGCGGCCTTGAAGACCAAGCCAGCGGTGGCGGCGTAGAGGAAGAAGTCGTACCACTCGATGGCGGTGCCTACCGTCGTGGCTGCGACGATGCGGCGGCGCTCGGCGGTGAGGGAGGGGGCGTCGATAAGCGGTTCAGTTGCTTTCTCGCGAGAAACCATGCTTGGAAAGTGTAGCGGGGCTGCTCGCGGAAGAGGCGGAAAAACAAATACCTATTCCTGGATGCCTATCCACGGCATGACGTTGTGAATAGGTGTCCGGGAATAGGTATGTCGAAACGCTGTTAGGCCTGGCCCTCGAAGAGGGTGGTGACAGAGCCGTTCTCGAAAATCTCGTGGATCGTGCGCGCGAGCAGCGGGGCGATGGACAAAACCGTGAGGTTGCTCCAGCCTTCGGTGGACTGCGGCAGGGTGTCGGTGGTGATGACCTCCTCCGCGCCGCAGCTGGACAGACGCTCGCGGGCCGGGTCGGAGAAGACGCCGTGGGTGGTGGCGATGACCACGGAGCGGGCGCCGGCGTCCTTGAGCACGCCGACCGCGCCGGCGATGGTGCCGCCGGTGTCGATCATGTCGTCGAGCAGCACGCAGTCCTTGCCCTCCACGTCGCCGACGACGCGGTTGGAGACGACCTTGTTGGCCGCGTCGATGTCGCGGGTCTTGTGCACGAAGGCCATCGGTGCGTCGCCGAGCGTGTTGGCCCACTTCTCAGCGGTCTTCACACGGCCGGCGTCGGGGGAGACCACGACGAGGTTGTCCAGCGAGTACTTGGACTTGATGTAGTCCGTCAGGATCGGCATCGCGTGCATGTGGTCGACAGGGCCGTCGAAGAAGCCCTGGATCTGGTCCGTGTGCAGGTCGACGGAGACGATGCGGTCCGCGCCAGCGGCAGTGAGCAGGTCCGCGACGAGGCGCGCGGAAATCGGCTCGCGGCCGCGGTGCTTCTTGTCCTGGCGCGCGTACGGGTAGAACGGCAGGATCGCGGTGATGCGCTTGGCGGAGCCGCGCTTGAGCGCGTCGATCATGATGAGCTGCTCCATCAGCCACTTGTTCAGCGGCTGTGTGTGGGACTGCATGACGAAGCAGTCGGCGCCGCGGACGGACTCGTCGAAGCGGATGAAGATCTCGCCGTTGGCGAAGTCGCGTGCGGTGGTGGGCACGAGGTCGATGCCCAGCTCCTCGGCGACCTTCTCGGCCAGGTCCGGGTGGGCGCGGCCGGTGAAGACCTTGAGGTCCTTGTGGCTTTCGACTTTCTTACCGGTCATTGGTGGTGTCACCTTTCAGTTCACTCTCGCGTGCGCGCTGGGCAGCATCGGCCGCGTCCGTGCCGGGGCGGTTCTTTTCCACCCAGCCTTCGATGTTGCGCTGGTGTCCCTCCTTGACAGCAAGGGCGCCTGCGGGCACATCTTTAGTGACCACTGTACCCGCGCCGGTGTACGCCCCATCGCCGACGGTGACGGGAGCGACGAACATGGTGTCTGAGCCGGTACGGCAGTGGTCGCCGATGGTGGTGTGGTGCTTGTTCACGCCGTCGTAGTTCACGAAGACGCTGGATGCGCCGATATTGGATTCGCGGCCGACGGTGGCGTCGCCGATGTAGGTCAGGTGGGGGACCTTGGAGCCGTCGCCGATCTGGGCGTTCTTCGCCTCCACGAAGCCGCCGAGCTTGCCGCGGGCGCCGAGCTTCGTGCCCGGGCGGATGTAGGTGAATGGGCCGACGGTGGCTTCCGCGCCGACGACGCCGAGCTCGCCGTGGGTGCGCACGACGGAGGCGCGTTCGCCGACCTCGAAATCAGTCAGGGTGGTGTCGGGGCCGATGACGGCGCCGTCGCCGATGACGGTGGAGCCCCACAACTGAGTATTCGGGTGGATGATCACGTCTTTGCCGATCTCCACGTCGACGCCGATCCAGGTGGTGTCCGGGTCGACGACGGTGGCGCCGCCGCGCATGGCGCGCTCGACGAGGCGTCGGTTGAGCTCTTTGCCGGCGGCGGCGAGCTGGACGCGGTCGTTGACGCCGGCGAGCTCGCGTGCGTCGGGGGCGGTGAAGGCGGTGACGGTGCGGCCGTCGCTCACCGCGATGCCGAGTACGTCGGTGATGTACAGCTCGCCCTGCGCATTATCGGAGTTGATGCGGGTCAGCGCCTCGCGGAGCACAGCGCCGTCGAATGCGAACACGCCGGAGTTGACCTCGGTGACGGCGCGCTGTTCGTCGTCGGCGTCTTTCTCCTCGACGATTTCGCGCACGTTGCCGTCGCCGTCGCGGATGATGCGTCCGTAGCCCGTCGGGTCATCGAATTCGAGGGACAGCACGGTCACAGCAGCTTTCGCGCTTTCATGCTTATCGACGAGCGCCTCCAACGTCTCCGTCTGCAGCAGCGGAACGTCGCCATTGGTGACCACGACTGTGCCATCGAAATCCGGGATGGCGCCCAGGCCGATCTGCACCGCGTGGCCGGTGCCGTTTTGCTCTTCCTGGACTGCCTGGAGGATGGAGATCTGAATGTCCTCGGCGATCGCGTCGACGGCCGGGGAGACCTGGTCGCGCTGGTGCCCGACGACTGCGACGAGGTGGGCAGGCGTGAGTCCCGCCGCCGCATGCAGCGAGTGAGACAGAAGACTGCGCCCGCCGATTTCGTGGAGGGTCTTTTGCGTCGTCGACTTCATGCGGGTTCCGGCGCCGGCGGCCAGGACGACGACGGCGCACTCGGAATGGGTTGCCACGCTTGGGTTCTCCTTAAAGATTCCGGGATTTTTCGTGGACCAGCTTAACGCCTAGTCCGCTCCAGCAGAGACATCACGCAGATTCCACGCGCCGACGACACCGATATAGCCGATGACCGCGAGGAAGATCAACGCAGCTTGCGTGCCGAAGCTGGCCACGACCGAGGACACCGCGCCCACGACCAGCAAGACGATGCCCATGACTGTGTTGGAAACACCGGTGATCAGTGTGCGGTTGTCGCCTGTGGCCATGTCCACCAAGTAGGTCTTGCGGCTCACGCGCACCGTCGTGTGGGCGAGGTTGACCAAAAAGAAGCCGGCAGGCATGACCCACGCGTTGATGTCGGCCGGCGCGTAACGTGCGCTGAGCACCAGCAGAACCAGCACGGTCGAGGCCGCGCCGGCCGCCCATCCCATCGCGTTCTTGGAGGATTTATCCGACCATTTTCCGGAGACACGCCCGCCGAGCAATGCCGCGCCGCCGGAGGCGATGATGAACGCGCCCAGGCCCGTCAGGTCCGAGCCCTGTTCTTGGGCGAGCACGACGATGAATGGCGTTGACAATGCCGTGACGAGCATCAGTGAGCGCACCACGAGGAATTTCTGCAGATCCTTATCTCCGGTGACCAGCGGCCACATTTCGTTGAAGCCATGGCTGGCTGCGTTGTCGTCCGGATCGGATTCCGGTTCCTTGATTCCAGTGAAGACCAGCGAGGCGAATGCCCACGTGGACGCACCGACACCGAGCAGCAGCACGAGGATCCAGCGCGGGAGGTCGTTCGGCAGGAATGTCAGAGCTAAACCGACCGCCAGGGTGAATCCGCCGCCGAGTGCGGTTGCACGCCCGGTGATATCGCCGCGATGCCCCTTCGAGATCGTGCGTCCCTCCACGTCCTTGCCGGCGATCGAACAGACCGCGCGGAATATCGCCTGGATCCCGAGGAGAACCAGCACGGCGATACCGAGCGCGGCACCATTCAAGAACATGGCCACCACCGCGATGAGCGCCGCCGCGATGAACTGCCCCCACGAACCGATCAACCACACTTTCTTGCGGGAGGCAGCCGATGTCACCCACGGGCTGAGCGCGAATTGGGGGAGCATCGAGCCGGACTCGCGGATCGGCACCAGAAACGAGGTGAAAGCAGCGGGAACGCCCGCAGCGGTGAACAACCACGGCAGCACGGTCTTCGGCGCAACGACCTGGTCGCCGATATTTTGTAGGCCGTTCGACCAGATGAACCGGCGCGCATTGTGCTCTTCATGCGGCATGGGGGAAGACATAACTCGGATAGTAGGGTCGAATCAGTACACCAGCGAACTGGGAAGGCAGTGAAGCCAATGAGTGGTACGAAAGATTCGACACGACCGTTGCCGATTCCGTCGCTGCACGAAGGAACGCTCAACGGCAATGTGCGCAGCTTCGAGCTGACAGCCCAAGAGGGCGAGTACGAGATCCTGCCGGGCACCACGACGAAGACGTGGGGTGTCAACGGCCCGTTCCTCGGCCCGACTCTGTACATGCGCCGCGGCGAGAAAATCGACATGACGGTGCACAACGAGCTGCCCGAGCCCACCGTCGTGCACTGGCACGGCCTGCACCTGCCGGTCACGGCGGACGGGGGACCGGCGCTCATGTTCGACCCGGGTAAGTCGTGGTCGCCGTCGTGGAACGTCGAGCAGCCAGCGTCGACATGCTGGTACCACCCGCACCCGCACGGCGAGTCCGCCATCCAGGCGTACCGCGGGCTCGTCGGGGGCATCGTGCTTGACGACGACACCGCCGCTTCCATCCCCGGCCTGCCCCGCGAGTATGGGGTGGACGACATCCCCCTGATCATCAGGGACGCCAATTTCGACGGTGACGGTCAATTCGATGCTGACAACGGTTGGCTCGGTGACACCCTGATCGTCAACGGGATCACCAACCCCCGCTTTGAACCGACCACCCGCCGGCTGCGCTTGCGCATTCTGAACGGTTCGACGATGCGCTTTTTACACCTGTCCCTGGGCGTTCCTTTCACGATCGTGGCGACCGATCAGGGTTTGCTCGAGTCCCCGGTCACAGCTGAGTCGATCACGCTGACATCTGGCGAGCGCGTGGAGATCGTCGTGGATCTGCAACCAGGCACGGACCTGGTCCTGCGCAGCGGAGAACTGCCGAACTACGCGGGCCTACCGGATGAGGACACCGCAGACACATTCGGAGTTACCGACACCTTCGATGTCCTCCAGATCGCCGCGCCGCCGGAGGGCGCGCCGGAATACCCGGACCTTCCAGAGACCCTCGTCGAATTCGAAGAACCCGAAATTCCCACTGTCGAGCGTGAATTCCGCCTGAAGGACATGGAGATCAACGGCAAGAAGATGGACATGTCCCGCGTCGACGAGGTCGTGGACCACCGCGGCCCGGAGATCTGGCGGGTCACCAACGAAAACCCCGACAAGCTGCACAACTTCCATATCCACAACGCGAGGTTCCTCGTGCAAGAAGTCGAGGGCGGCACCATCGACTTCACGGCTGGCTGGCACGACACGATCGACGTGCCGCCCGGAGCGACAGTCACATTGCTGGTGGAGATGGGCTACTACCCGGACCCGAGCCTGGCGTACATGTACCACTGCCACATGCTCAACCACGAGGACCACGGAATGATGGGCCAGTTCGTCATTGTCGAACCGGGTCAGCAGCCGAATTTGCGCACCGAGAGTTAGAAACGGAGAACCACAGTGCAAAGGGAATTTGGACGACGGACCTTCTTCAAAGGCATGCTTCTCGCCACCGCGGCGACAGCTGCCGCGTGCGCTGGACCCGGCGGCGTTCGCTTCCGCCAACCCACACCCGAGGGCGCGAAGGAGGACTACCGCGATCTTCCTATTCCGGAGCTCTACGAAGGTGAGCTGGATGGTGGCACCCGTAAATTCGAGCTCACCGCGCAGACTGGTCAGGCGGAGATCCTCCCCGGTACAACGACCGACACGTGGGGCTTCAACGGGGCGTGGCTCGGCCCGACGCTGTACATGCGCCGCGGCGAGCACATTGAAATGACAGTGCGTAACGACGTCACCGAGCCCACTGTCGTCCACTGGCACGGACTCCACCTGCCCGCGGCTGCCGACGGTGGGCCTGCGCTCATGTTCGACCCCGGCGAGAGCTGGGAGCCGTCGTGGGACGTGGATCAACCAGCTGCGACGTGCTGGTACCACCCGCACCCGCATAATGTCTCTGGCTTGCACGCCTACCGCGGTCTCGCTGGCGGCATTGTCGTCGCTGACGATGAATCTGACGCGCTCGACTTGCCCCGTGAATACGGTGTCGACGACATTCCCGTCATCATCACCGACGCGAAATTCCGTCAAAGCGGCAGCCTCGACGAGACCTTCGACCCCGACTACGGGTTACTGGGGGACACGCCGGTGATCAATGGCATCACCAAGCCGCAGTTCACGGCGACCACGCGCCGGGTGCGCCTGCGCCTTGTCAACGGCACGACGATGCGTTTCCACCACCTCGTCGTGGGCAAGCCCTTCCACGTCATCGCCACCGACCAAGGCTTGCTGGACAAACCGGTCGAAGTCGACGGCATTCTGCTCAGCCCCGGCGAGCGTGCCGAGATCCTCGTCGACCTCGAGCCTGGCGAGGAGCTCATGCTGCGCAGCGACGGCGTCCCCGACGGCGGCGGCCTGCCCAAAGAGGAGACCGCCAACGGATTCGGTCTCCGCGATACCTTCGACCTGCTGAAGATCACCGGGCCAGAAGACAATGCCCCGCAGGTGGGGGAGGTGCCGGGGAAGCTGGCGGGCGTCGATAAGCCTGATGCCTCTGGTGCTGTCGAGCGTGAGTTCGCGCTGAGCGGATTCGAGATCAACGGACAGAAAATGGACATGGAGCGCGTCGACATCGTCATCGACCACGATGGCCCCGAAATCTGGCGGGTGACCAACGAGAACGCCGATTGGCCGCACAATTTCCACATCCACAACGCGCGGTTCATGGTCGAGTCCGTCGTGGGTGGCGACGTGGCGTTCACCGCTGGCTGGCACGACACGATTTATGTGCCGCCGATGTCGACTGTGACCCTGCTCGTCGAATTCGGGCACTACCCGGACCCGAGCCTGGCGTACATGTACCACTGCCACATGCTTTACCACGAGGACCAGGGAATGATGGGCCAATATGTCATCGTCGAACCGGGGCAGCAGCCCGCGCTCGGGAAGCACGAGCACTAGCGTCTTTGCAGCGCACCGCCACCAAAACTAGTTTATTCTGGCCGCATGGCTACCTTCGAAGAAGACTACACCGGCAAGAACATCCGCTTCACCCACGACGACAAGGAATACACCGGCCGCCTGAACCGCCAGGAGCGCTTCAGCGACGACGAAGACGATATCTGGATCGACCTTCCGGAAGGCGACAACATTCGTCTCCGTCTGCGCCGTAATACCAACCTGGACCTGCTCGACTAGCACTCGTTTCAAGCCCAGCTCCCCGGGGAGCTGGGCTTTTCTTTTGCCCCGATTATTCGAAGGCTATGTGCACTCCGTCATGTGGTCGAGGAGTTCATCAGGGGCGCCTTCTTTGCGCAGCCTGTCGTGGTCGTAGCAGGGATAGCCGCTGATCTCTTGGGTGCCGTCGTACTTGATAGAAGTCCACGTGCCGTCGATGAAGTGGAAGCCGCGGGTGTCGTCGGTGCCACCCGCTGCAGCTTTCGCCCACTCGCCGTCGCAGAAGGAGACGATTGTCTCGAAAGGCGTAGGCCAACCGTCAACGACCTCGTCGAAGGCTTCCGGCTCGCACGATCCCTTGGCCTGGGTGTCTTCCTTGTCGTCGCTCGCGTCGGCGCCGGCGCCTGCGTCATAGGCGCCGTCGGTGAACTCGCGGTAGAAGTCCAGCGCTGGTCCGGAACGGGCCAGGCCGATCTCGCCTTCGATGTCGTCCCATTCAGTGGCGGTGTAGGTGAGCTTGCCGGTGAGCGTCTCGTCGGCGGAGGTGAATTCCGCCTCGCCCTTCTTCTCGTCGCCTCCGGTGAAGTGCCACGTGCCGCCGCTTTCGCAGTCACCGACGGTGATCTTCTCTGTCTTGGTCACGTTGTCGACGTGCTCGAGCACGCCGTAGCAGCCGCGCTCCGGGTAGGTCACGGTGAACACGTTGGCCTCGCGGGAGCCGCGGAAGATGGCCTTCTCGGTGCGCTTGTTCTCCGAGTCGTCCTTATCGGTCCATTCGATGGTGGCGAGCTCGCGGACACCGTCGTCCGGGAATTCGATGTCGTCGGGCCCGGCGTCGGGGGCGTTCGGGTTCAAGCCGACCTCGCCAGCATTATTCTCCATCGGAGTCTGAGGCAGCTCCGCGGAAGAGGTGGCGCCGTCGGGGGTGGTGTAAGAAACCTCCATGGCGTCTTCGTCGCCCTTCGGCTCGAAGGTCCATTCGGTGCCATTGTCGCCGTCGCCGTGGACAATCTCTTCGCTGTAGGTGTTGTCGCCGGTCCGGGTGAGCTTTGAGTGACGCTTCAAGGTGGGGGAGGTTAGTTCGCCGGTCTCGCCGCCGTCGTGGAAGCGGACGACTAAGACGACGGGGACGGCGTCGTCGATAAGCCCGTCTGCTTTGTCGATGGTGCCGCTGAAACGCGACTCGTTGAACGGCTGAGCGATGTCGTCGCTCGAGCCGAATAGGCCGCTGCGCTTCGCGATCACACCACCAATCACTGCGAGAATCAAAAGCAGAACAGCCAGAACGGCAAACAGAATCTTGTTGGTGCGTGACACGGGGGAAATGAGGTCTTTCTAGTCGGTCGAAGTCAGGTGGGCATCAGTACGGCTGGCACCCTGCACGGTGTAGCTGACATCCATGCCGTCGTCCGCGGGGATGAATGTCCACGTGACATTCTTGACCCCGTGCTCGAGGATCGGTGCCTCGGAGTAAATCCGTTTCTTATTCGTTTGCTTCTTGTCCACGTCGACCCGCAGCGCCCTGCTGTCCCGACCCGTGGTGAGCGTGGTGCTGTTCTCCGTGAATGTCACGCCGATCTTCGTATTCTCCCCGTCCGCGCCGGGCGGCCATTTGATCATGCCTTCGTAGTTGCCGATGAACTCATCCGGGACTTCGGCCGGATCGTCGGACGAATCGCCCTCGTCCTTTTCGTCCTTGTCGCCCTTGTCTTTGTCCTTCTCGTCTTTATCGTCGTCCTTCTCGTCGGACTTGTCTTCCTTGTCGACCTGCTCGTTGTCGCTCTTTTCTTCTTCTTGCTGCTCTTGGGTCGCGGCTGTCTCTTCTTTCGCCTTGGGCGAATCGTCGGCATCCTGGCCGCGCGCCGCGAACACGACGAGCGCCACCAGGGTGCCCAGGATGAGCAGTAGGACGATGAGGATGGTCAGGAGGGCCTTGTTACGTGTTGTCATAATCACTCGCAAACGATCAATTTGTCGATGAATTCTTCGGGGGCGTCCATGTCGCGGAGCTTATCTGGATCGTGGCACTGATGGCGGGTCTCACTCGTCCGTCCATCTCTTTCCAGCACTTCCCATTTTCCGTCAACGAGGTGGAAATCGCCGATGATATCCGAGCCCGAGACACCCGCTACGGCCCAGGACCCGTCGCAGTAAACGACCGTTGTGGATTCGGCTTCCCATCCTTCGACGAGGTCGGCAAACTCGGACGGATCGCAGGAGCCCTTCGCCTCGGTCGCGGTGTCGCCGTCGCGGCCGGTGAAGGAGCGGTAGTAGTCCAGGACCGGCCCGGAGCGGGCGATGCCGATCTCGCCGTCGATGGTCTCCCACTCGCTGTGGCGGAAGTTCAAAGAGCCGGTGAGTTTTCCGTCGGGGGAGGTGTATTCGGCGGTGCCGGCGCTGGGATCGCCTCCAGTGATTTTCCATGTGCCGCCGCTTTCACAATCGCCGACGGTAATGTTTTCGACACGGTTGTGGGGGTCAGTGCTATCGATAGTGCCGTAGCAGCCGCGTCCGGGGTAGGTCACGGTGTGGATCGTGGCGTCTTGAGAGATGCGGAAGATGACCTCGTCGGAGATGTTCTTCGACGGGTCGTCGGCGTGAACCAATTCGATGGGCCCGGTACTGCGCGCGGAGTGCTCGGGGAATTCAATCCCGTCGGGCTCGGCGCCGGCGACCTCGGGGTTGATGCCGACTTCGCCGGAGGTCTCCTCCGGGTCGGTCTGGGGGAGTTCGGCGGAGGCGGTGGCGCCGTCGGGGGTGGTGTAGGAGACGTCCATGGTGTCGTTCTCGCCAGGTTCGAAGGTCCACTCGACGCCGCTGTCGCCAGCGTCGACGTCCTCGCCGTGAACGATGTCCTCACGGTAGGTGTAGTCGTCGGTCCGCGTCAGGGTGGAGTGGCGCTTCAAGGTGGGGGAGGTCAGTTCGCCGGTCTCGCCGCCGTCGTGGAAGCGGACGACTAAGACGACGGGGACGGGGTCGGCGGCGTCGATAAGCCCTTCTGCTTTCTCGATCGTGCCGGAATAGCGCGTCTCGTTGTACGGCTGGGCGATGTCGTCGTTCGAGCCGAATAGGCCGCTGCGCGCGACGATGGCGCCGCCGATGACCGCCGCAATGAGAAGCAGCACAGCGAGGACTGCAAGGAGGATCTTGTTCGTCTTCGTCACAGGTTTAGGGTAGCTGGCTCACACCTTGCGCACACGAAGACGGAGGGGAATTCGGTTCGCGCGAGCCATGCGGTAAGCTTTTGACCGTCTTTCCCCATGGTGTAATTGGCAACACTACGGTTTTTGGTACCGTCATTCTAGGTTCGAGTCCTGGTGGGGAAGCTTTTTTATCGCCCGGACTATGTTCTACCCAGGGGGTTCGATGGCTGACCAGCCGCAGAATGTTCCGATGCTCGCCGGGCTGCTCACCCAGGCGATGACCGACCCGAAGCTGAAGGGTCTGCGCAAGCGGGTGGGGGAGCCGTCGCTGCATGTCACGGGCATTGACCAGGTGCGTCCGTGGGCGGCCGCGACAATCGCGCGCGAAACGCCCGTGCTGCTCGTCACGGCGACAGGACACGAGGCGGAGGATCTCGCGGCGGAGCTTGGTGCGTTGCTCGGCGCGGAGAAGGTCGCGTTGATGCCGTCGTACGAGACGTTGCCGCACGAGCGCCTGTCGCCCGCCGCGGACATCGTGGGCCGCCGCAACAAGGTGCTGCACGAGCTTGCGGAAACATCGGTGGTGGTCGCGTCCGCGCGCGCGACGTGCCAGCCGGTGCTGCCTGCGGTCTCGCCGATCGTCGTCGAGCACGGCGAGGAGTACGACTTCGAAGATCTCACCGCATCGCTCACGAGCTTCGCGTACGACCACGTGGACATGGTCTCGGGCCGCGGCGAATTCGCCACGCGCGGCGGCATCATCGACGTCTTCCCGACCACGGCCGAGCACCCCATCCGCATCGAATTTTGGGGCGATGAAGTCACGGACCTGCGCACATTCGCCGTCGCGGACCAGCGCACCATCGACGATATCGCGCGCGTCGAGCTTCATCCCGCGCGCCAATTGCTTATCGACGAAAGCGTTAAGTCCGCTGCTGCCTCCCTCATCGAGGCCCACCCCGGCAACCGGACCCTGGTGGAGCTGCTGACCCGCATTTCCGACGGGTCGTACGCCGATGGCATGGAAGCGCTTATTCCGGCGCTGACGGAATCGTCGTACGCCGTGCTACCGGAGCTCATGCCGTCCGGATCTGTAGTGCTGGTGACCTCGCCGGAAAAGGTCCGCACCCGTATCTCCGACCTGCAGGCCACCGACCATGAATTCCTCGAGGCCGGCTGGGAAGCTGCCGCGATGGGCGCGGATGGCCCTGTCGCCGCCGAGGGCCTGGATGTGTCGGCGAGTTCATACCGTTCGTTTGAGTCCCTCGAGATCTCCGCCCGCGAGGCGGGCAATGCTTGGTGGACGTTCGCGCCGCCCGGCATGTTCGCCGACGGTGAAGACGATTCAGCGACGCTGCCGCTCGAATTCGAGCCGGCACCCGCACCGAAAGGCGACCCGAAGCAGATCGAAGCGCTCTACGGCCAGGTGAAGATGCACCTGCAGAACGGCGGCCACGCCGCCTTCGCCGCACCGGCAAAGGGAACCGTGGACCGGATGGCGGAGCGCCTACGCGAAAACGGCATTTCCGCGCGCGTGGCGACCCCGGGTCTCGAGCCCGTCGACGGCCAAGTCACTCTCTACCAGGCCTTGTCGCATGCCGGTCTGACCTTCCCCGGCCCGGGCTTAGTCGTATTCACCGAGACCGACGTGACCGGCAACCGCGTGGGTGACATTGCAGGAGCCAAGCGCCGTGCCCCGCGCCGCCGCAACCGCGTCGACCCGCTGGCGCTCAAGCCCGGCGACTACGTCGTTCATGACACGCACGGCATCGGCCGCTTCGTGAAGATGGCCGAGCGCACCATCGGCACCGGCGACGACTCCTCGCGCCGCGAGTACATCGTCCTCGAGTACCAGCCGGCGAAGCGCGGCCAGCCCGCTGACCAGCTGTGGGTACCCATGGAATCGCTCGACCTGCTGAGCAAATACTCCGGCGGCGAGCAGCCGAGCCTGTCCAAAATGGGCGGTTCCGACTGGAAGAACACCAAGAAGAAGGCGCGCGCGGCAGTCCGCGAGATCGCGGGCGAGCTCGTGCAGCTCTACGCCAAGCGCGCGTCTGCCCCCGGCCACGCTTTCGCCGCGGACTCGCCGTGGCAGATCGAGATGGAGGACAATTTCCCCTTCGTCGAGACGGAAGACCAGATGGCCGCCATCGAGGCAGTGAAGTCCGACATGGAAAAGCCCACCCCGATGGACCGTGTGATCGTTGGTGACGTCGGCTTCGGCAAGACCGAGGTGGCTGTCCGCGCCGCGTTCAAGGCGGTCCAGGACGGCAAGCAGGTCGCGGTGCTCGTGCCGACGACGCTGCTCGCGCAGCAGCACTACACCACGTTCTCGCAGCGCATGGACGGCTTCGGGGTGGATATCCGCGAACTGTCGCGCTTCACCACAGCAGCCGACGCGAAGAAGATCATGAAGGGGCTCGCCGACGGATCGGTGGACATCGTCGTGGGCACGCACCGTCTTCTCCAGACAGGCGTGCAGTGGAAGAACCTGGGCCTCATCGTCGTGGACGAGGAGCAGCGTTTCGGTGTCGAGCACAAGGAGCACATCAAGGCGCTCAAATCGCACGTCGACGTTCTCACCATGACCGCTACCCCGATCCCGCGCACCCTCGAGATGTCGCTGACCGGCATCCGCGAGATGACATCGATCACGACTCCGCCGGAAGACCGCCACCCGGTGCTCACCTACGTGGGCCCGCAGGAAGACAAGCAGGTCGCCGCCTCGATTCGCCGCGAACTGCTTCGCGACGGCCAAGTCTTCTACATCCACAACAAGGTCTCCGACATTGAGAAGACTGCCCGCCACCTGCGCACCCTTGTCCCTGAAGCGCGCATCGTCGTCGCCCACGGCCAGATGGGGGAGCAGCTCCTCGAGCAGACGGTGCAGGGCTTCTGGAACCGCGATTTCGACGTCCTCGTCTGCACCACCATCGTGGAGACCGGCCTGGACATCGCCAACGCGAACACCCTCATCGTCGAGAACGCCCAGAATATGGGCTTGAGCCAGCTGCACCAGCTACGCGGCCGTGTGGGCCGTTCCCGCGAACGCGGCTACGCCTACTTCCTGTACCCCAAAGACAAGGTGCTCACCGAGACCTCCTACGACCGCCTGGCCACCATCGCCCAGAACAACGACCTCGGCGCGGGCATCGCCGTCGCGCAGAAGGACCTGGAGATGCGCGGTGCCGGCAACGTCCTCGGTGCCGAACAGTCCGGCCACATCGCCGGTGTCGGCTTCGACATGTACGTCCGCCTCGTCGGCGAGGCAGTGGAGACCTTCAAGGCGCTCATGTCCGGCGAGGTCGTCGACGCCACCGACCAGGGCCCGAAGGAGATCCGCATCGACCTGCCTGTCGACGCGCACATCCCCGAGTCCTACATCAACTCCGAGCGCCTCCGCCTGGAGAGCTACCGCAAGCTCGCCGCCGCCCGCGACGATGCCGAACTCGCCCACGTCTCCGACGAGCTCGTCGACCGCTTCGGCGAGATGCCCGAGGAAGTCCAGCGCCTCTTCGCCGTCGCGCGCCTGCGCCACCAGGCCCGCCGCGCCGGCGTCGCCGACATCACGATGCAGGGCACCCGCCTGAAATTCCACCCGGTGGACATGCCCGATTCCAAGCAGGTGCGCCTCAAGCGCCTCTACCCGGGCTCCAATTACCGCGCCGCCGCCAAGGCCGTCCAGGTCCCGTTCCCGCGCGAAGGCGGAGCCAAAAAAGCGCTCAATGCGCCCAACCTGCGCGACGAGGAGCTGTTGCAGTGGATCGCGGACTTTGTGAGCGAGATGTTCGACGTGGAGGAGATCGACGTGCGGGGAGCGGGCGTCGATAAGCCTGCGAAAAAGCGCGTCTTTTCCGTCAGCGAGTGATGATGAGCGGCATCACCAACAACATTGTCGTGCTCCACGTCAGGTGCACGGCGATGGGGGAGTAGAGACGTCCGCTCCGCGAAGCCTCGTAGAAGCACACCGCGCCGAGCACGCCCGCCGCGAAAACGAGCAGCGGCACGCCCATCGCGACTGTGACAGCGCAGTAAATCAGCGTGGACACGATTCCCACACCGAGCTCCGCGAACCGCCCCCGAAGTTGCTTCGGCACGGCGTCGCGGTAGACGAGCTCCTCGCCGATGCCGTTGATCACGAGCACCGCGAGCGTGGGTACCCACCCGCCCGCCTGCGGCATGCTCAACAGCTCCTCGACAGGCCCGGCGAGTAACGGAATCCGGCGCACGACAAGCGCCCCGCCCATGAACACCAGGGCCAACACCGCACCGATGCCGGCGCCGCGCGCAATATCCGCGCCCGCGGGACCTGTGAACGCCGAGCGGTCACCCCACATCCACCACGCCGCCGCGTATACCGTGGCTGTGACCACCGTGAGCGCGTAGAAAACCGACGTGCCGTCACCCGCCTGCCGAGCAAAGAACAGCCCCAGCGCGCCGATCACGCACGAAAGGAGGAGCGGCCACAGGGAAGCAGAACGAGTCGTCATGATGGAGCAATTATATGGACGCGGGGGGCCGTGCCGTACACTCATTGACCATTACGCCCCTATAGCCCAATTGGCAGAGGCAGTCGACTTAAAATCGATTCAGTCAGGGTTCGAGTCCCTGTGGGGGCACTATTTCTTTCAGCGTGCGGGGTCAATGACATGGACGGCCAGTGGCGCCGTCGTGAGGCGGTACGCGCCGGGGGCAGTGTCGAGGACCGCCAGGAATTCGTGGCGCAGCGTCCGGTCGACGCTCACCGACAAGTGCGGGCCGGAGTCGGGATCGTCACCGTATGCGACGGCGGGGGAGTGAGCGGGAACGAACCGTGCCCACGCGTCATCCCCGACGACGGCGAAGGGGTGTTCGTACCCCAGCCGCCACGTCATTGAGCGGAGCAGATGTGCTGCGGCGTGGGTGGTCAGGTCGATGCGCCCGGATGCGTCGACGGCGAAATAGCTCGAGGACACCGCTGCGATGGAGGAGCCGTCCCTCTTGGTGAGGGAGGTAAGGGGGTGGGCAAAGGTGGCGTCGATAAGCGATGAAGCGCGGTCGTGCGGACCGATGCCGAGCGGTAACCTCTCGCCGAGCAAACCTGCGAATTTCAGCGGGTCCCACCGCAGAGCCGCATCGAGCTCGTCTTCGGTGACGGGCACCGCGTTGATGAAGCGAACCCGGCCGGTCGGCGCGCTGAGCAGTGGAACGATCGGATCCGCGACGAAAATGAAGCCCGTCAGCGACGCACCTTCCGCGACCGGCGCGCGCAGATCCATGTAATGGCCCGGCTCTATCGGGTTACCCGACGCGCGTCGGTAGCGCGCAATGCTCCGCAGCTTATCGACGGCCCACCGTTCCGGCGCCCCCTCCGCCGGCGCGCGCAATGTCAGCTCGCTCTGCGTCCCCGCAACGGGTGCCGACGAACGCGTGCCCGACAACCCGTATGTCACGAACAAATAATGCGGCAACGGCTCCTCAAACCGATACACGAGCACCGCGATCTCGTCCGTGAACGTCAACTCCCCGTGGACCTCAACCGGCGGTTGCCCTGCGATGTCTTCTAAGTGCGCGAGCAGATAATCCCCGCCCGTCGGCTTCGCCGCGCGCCCGAGAAAACCCCACCTTATGCCCATGCCCTCATACTATTTCGACGCGCGCGGGAACGAAACAGCAAGACGATGCGTTGAACAGTATGATCGGTGATCGATTCGACCAGCGCTTGGAGATCGTGAACAACACCGTGACCGACCACGCGCACACGGCGAAAAATGAAAGGAACTCGAGAAGCGTGAAATCCAACAACCCCGTCCTGACGCGCCTCCCGCAGGCCCAAAATAACACTGGGTACGCCCAGCCCCAGGCTGGCTACCCGCAGCAGTCCCCGTACGGCCAGGCACCGAACTTCGGCTACGGCCAGCCGCAGGGATATGGCCAGCAGCAGGGCTATGGCCAGCAGCAGGGCTACGGCGCACCTGCTGAGCGCCCCATCACGGTTGACGACATCGTGAGCAAGACCGGCATCACCCTCGCCGTGATCGTCGCGTTCGCAGTGATCAACTTCGGCCTGGGTTTCGTCGATCAGGTCATCACGATGGCCCTGACCTTCATCGGTGCGATCGGCGCTTTCATTACTGTCTTGGCATTCGGCGAGAAGTACGGCTCTGCGGCAGTGACCCTGATTTACGCCGCGTTCGAGGGCTTGTTCGTCGGCGGCTTCTCCATGGTCATTGCCGGCTTCACCGACGACGGTTTAGCCGCGAACATCATCTTCCAGGCGATCCTGGGCACCTTCGGCATCTTCGGTGGCATGCTCTTCGTTTACAAGACTGGCGCTATCCGCGTCACCCCGAAGTTCACGCGCATCATCACGGGCTGCATCTTCGCCGTCGTCGTGCTGGCCTGCGGCAACCTGTTGATGTTCATCTTCACCGGTATCTCCCCGCTGCGTGACGGTGGCCCGATCGCGATCGGCTTCTCCATTGTTTGCATTGTGATCGGTGCCCTGAGCTTCCTGTCCGATTTCGACACCGCCGACAAGCTCGTTCGCTCCGGTGCGCCCGCCAAGATGGCATGGGGCGTGGCGCTCGGCCTGGCAGTGACCTTGGTCTGGCTCTACACCGAGATCCTCCGCCTGCTGTCCTACTTCAGGGATTAGTCCTCACCCGAGGCGGTTTCCGCGGCTCGCGCTTTACGCGTGGGCCGCTTTTTGCATGCTTATCGACGCCTCCCGCCCTGTTTTTGCCCGTTTTTCACCTCTTGTGACCTGCTCGTTTAGGCGATGTCTACTGAAGTAGACAATGTTTGGTGGATCTCGGGTTGCGCGCGGTTTAACGTTTGTGTCGTGAACGATTTTGACGCGTTTTTAACAACACTCGGCAGCCCGATGGACATCCTGGCCGGTTTCGACCGCCAGGCTGCTCAGGCTGCCGGCGTCAAACCCACCACCTATATCGAGTGGGAAAAAGCCCACGAGACCTACTTCGGCACCACCCGCTCCACCCGCAAGCAAACCCAGGCAGTACGCATCGCCCGCGAAACCGGTAAATCACTCGACCAGATCCTGTTCATCGAACAGCAAGTCCGCTCGTTGGGTACGGAGAAAGAGAAGTGGAAGATCCGCCTGGCGTTGTTGTCGGTGCGGGGTAACTACGAGACGTTGAAGCGCCGCGCGAAAGACATCGTCCCCGAGCCAGATACACCTGCCCCTGAGTCGGCGGTGCGGTTCGGCAAGGAGCGGAAAGGCAAGCGCACCTTCAGTGCCACCGGTGATGCGCGGGATATCGCAGCACTTGAGTACGCGCTGCGCCAAAAACTCGACGCCAACCGTCCCGAGGGCCCTCAGATGTACGAGGCATTCCACGACCTACTCCACAACGATGGGGCTGTTGCTGATGCTGTCCCACGCCCGCTGGTGCAGATCCCGCTGGCGGATTACATCTCGATCCTCGGCGGCCAAGGCGATGACACCATCCTAGGGTTGTCGGACGGCACCACGATGACTGGTGCGGAGTACCTGACTCGGTTCCACGGGTCCGACTTGGAAGTCGCACTCTTCCACCCGCAGGCAGGTCCGGTGAACCTGTACAACACGAAACGGTTCGCCAATAAGAAACAACGCGACCTCGCCCGGGCAACACTGACGACGTGTCCTGTGCCGGATTGTCGGCATGCCGCTGATAACTGCGAGGTCCACCACATCGAACCCTGGGCCCGGGGTGGGCCGACGAACATGAACAACCTGTCGGTGTTGTGCAGGTACCACAACCGCACCAACGACGATGACCCCGACAGACACAACAGGGGTCGAATACAGGTGCGCGATGGGACACCGATATGGGTTTCACCGCGCGGAATACCAGTACCGAACAGCACACACCAATACGGTGCCATGCACCTGTTGTTCGGGAAATAGCGAAAAGGCCGCAGACAAGATCTGACCACGCTCATCGCGTGAATCAGGCATGTCCACGGCCAGTTCGGCGCGCCCTAGTACGTGGGCAAAGTGGGATTAAAGCTGCGCGGGTGCGGCCTCAGTAGGCTCACCCGGCTCGACGACGTCCGGCTCGCCAGCGTCGGTGACTGCTGCATCGGTCGCAGCGACGTCAGTAAATACGCTTTCGAAGCCCTGCATGACGGTGCGACTGCGGCACCCTTTCATCGCCGATTCGACTTTTCCATCGGCCCCGTTGAGATTAGTGCCGCCAAGTTCACTCGACACCTCAGCACAACGGTCGGCAATTTTTGTAAAGTCATCTTTGATCAGATCGAGCACATTCTCTCCTACATCTTTTCAGGCAGGTTGTGTATTGCGTGTGATGAAACGTTGGGGCGTTCAACCGCGAAGTGGGCCTGGGGGCCTACGCGCCGAGCTTGTCCTGCATCCAAGCCGGAATGAGCTGTGTTTCCCGTGGGTAGCGTTCGAGATCGGCAGCGTAGGTGGCATCACCGGGCTTCACCGACCAGTTTGGCTCAGTGTCGTAGTCGTAGTTGGTGGTGACCTTGCCCGGACGCATGACGGTGAAGTGCGCCGTGTACCAGGTGCCCTTGCCTGGCTTGTACATGACCTTGCGCAGGTTCTCCATCGCTTTCACCAGGGGATAGTGCGATCCGATGTTGCGTGACTCGCCCGACTTCGTGATCGCCGTCTTGCGATACTCGGAGTAGTCAGCAAACATGAGGGCCTCGCAAGTAATGCGCTCACAATCATCTGGAAGCAGTGCCCAGAGTTCCTTGGCGACGGCAACCATGGCTTCACGCTCAGCGAGCAGACCTCCCTGGGCTTCGTTATTGTCCGACATTGTTCATTACCACCTCTACTGGGTCCTTGCCGTTGACATCGTATTGGACGATGTACTTGGTAGGGACGTTGCTGTTGACGCCCGTTGACTTCTGCACGTCTTCTTCGTAAATGTTGCGGATGACCACGTCGACCTTATTGTTCGGCGACAGCTCTTTCCACTTCTGCTCGAGGGCGTAGTAGTTCTCCATGCCCTTGCGTGACTGGTTCACATCGACGTTCTGCGGGGTGTAGTTAATCTCCTCACGGATACCACCCGACATCGCCGCGTTGATGTGGCCACCGTCGAAGTCGAGCACCTTCTTGCCATCAATGGTCAGGTCTGCCTCGCGACCGACCGAGCCCTGAATGCCTTGGTGACGACCACCCTTGATCTCGTGGCTGATGTCTTCGATCACCGCAAGCTAGGTGCGGCTCTCGCTGTCGGTCTTGTAGACGACATTGTCAGCGTCGGTGGCGTCCACTGCCACAGAGGAGGTCGCAGTTTCCGTCTCGGTCTCGGTAGCTACCTCGGTGGCGGTTGCGGTGGTGGTAGCCGTGCCGGTCGCGGAGGACTGGCCAGCGCTCGGCAGGGAATCCGGGTCCTGGCTGGTGGCGGTGTCGACCTTCTGATCCGAATCCTTCTGGTGCGGCGGGGTGCACGCGGTCACGGTGAAGGCGGTGGTGGCGGCGAGAGCGAGGGCGGCAACTGTGCGGGAAAAGCGGGAAGTCACTGCGGGGTCCTTATCTTCAACGAGTGCGTCGAAACGCGATGAAATGCTTCTGTGCGGGCGTTTTATTTCGCGCGCGGGGTCTTGGCCTTAACCGAATCATACGGGTTCGCGGATTCGATGGTGACGGAAATCTCGCGGCCGTTCGGTGCGGTGTAGGTGCGGGTTTCGCCTTCGGTGGCACCGAGAACGGCGGCGCCGAGGGGGGACTGCTCGGAGTAGGTCTCGAGGTCCTTGTTGTCGGTCGACGCGGCGCGGGTGCCGATAAGGAAGGTCTCCTTATCGTCCTTGTCGCCGTTGTAGTAGACGTGGACGACGGAGCCGACGACAGCCATGCCGTCGACGACACCTGCGCGCTCGGTGGTGGAGTTAGCCAGCAGCTCGGAGATCTGCTTGATGCGGGCTTCTTCCTGGTCCTGCTGCTCGCGGGCGGCGTCGTAGCCGGCGTTCTCCTTGAGGTCGCCTTCTTCGCGGCGCTCGTTGATTTCGGCGGCGATCACCGGGCGGTTGTCGATGAGCTGCTGCAGCTCGGCCTCGAGCTTGGCCTTCATTTCCGGGGTGATGTACTGCTGCTGCTTGTCAGCCATGGAGTTCGGACCCTCGTTTCCTCACGGTCGGTTGCTTATTCGTTCGGATATTAACATGAGCATCGCTTATCGACGCCTCCTACCTCGCCTCCACGAATTCCGTATCAGCGTCGAGGAATGACGGGATCGTGGTGGAGCATCCGTACACGCCTCCCGAGACGGGGACATCGCGGACGGGAATGTCGACGTGCTTACGCATCTCTTTCTCTCCGCCGGCGGGGATGACGATGTCGCGGCGACCGATCTCGGCGTGCTCATAGTTCAGGGAAGTAATGATGCAGTAGCCGGGAACAGCAGGGTCATTGCGGGACACGTCGAACCAGACGCGGGAGGTGGATTCGTCGATACGCTCATGCGCGACGAGGTTCGCTGTGATCGGTTCGGCGCGGCGCTGCATGATGTAGCGGCCGGCGAAAACCACGATGAGCACGACGAACAGCACGCTAATGACCGCGATGATGCGTCCCGCAGTGACAGACGGCGCGGACTTCTCGGAGGCGCTGCCGTAGCGGGCGCGGGTGTCGTCCGGGGTTGTGGCGGACGAGGAATCGGGCTCAGCCACTGAGGGTTCTCTTTCTGATGAGGTGAGGTACTAAACTTGTCTCGCGATCAACCTTAACCCCAAGTAGAGGTGGAACACTAAGTGACGGGATACCGTTTGCTGGCCATTCACGCGCACCCGGACGACGAGTCCAGTAAAGGCGCGGCGACAATGGCGAAATACGCCCACGAGGGCAACCGCGTCAAGGTACTGACCTGCACCGGCGGGCAACGGGGCGACATTCTCAATCCGGCGATGGACCGGCCGGGAGTCATTGAGCGGATGACGGAGATCCGCCGCGAGGAAATGGCGACGGCTGCTGCTGCGCTGGGCGTCGAGCACGAGTGGCTCGGCTACGAGGACTCCGGCCTGCCGGAAGGCGACCCGCTGCCGCCGCTGCCGGAGGGCTGTTTCGCACTCGAAGACCCCGTCGAAGTAGCGAAGGTCGTGGTGGGCAAGATCCGGGAGTTCCGCCCGCACGTGATCATTACTTACGACGAGAACGGTGGTTATCCGCACCCAGACCACATCATGGTGCACAAAATCTCCATGATCGCGTGGGAGGAAGTCGGCAACCCGGACTTCGCGCCGGAGCTCGGCGAACCGTGGACTCCGTTGAAGCTCTACTACAGCCACGGCTTCGTCGCCCAGCGCATGCGCCTGCTTCACGACCGCCTCGTCGCCGACGGCAAGCCCAGCCCCTACGAGCCGATGCTCAAACGCTGGGAGGCCAACGCGTCCGACATCATGCAGCGCGTGACGACCCAGGTGGAGTGCGGCGACTATTTCAGCAACCGCGCTGAAGCGCTCACGGCGCATGCGACCCAGATTGACCCGGCTGGTGCGTTCCTCGCCAGCCCTGTCGACGTGCAAAAAGAGGTCTGGCCAACCGAGGAGTTCGAGCTCGCGCAAACTCGCGTGCAGACCTCGCTGCCGGAAACGGACCTGTTCGCCGGGATTGAAGGAGAATGATGATGGGGACCGACGCTCTGACAGGCTCGCTGACAGCCACGGTGACAGTGCTCGCGCAGCAGATGAATAAGGACGCTCCGGTCGGCCCGGAGTTCGGCAAGGCGGAGCCGATCGGTGCGCTCATCGTGGTGAGCATGATGGTGGTCATCCTGCTTCTCGGATGGGCGTTTCACCGCCGCCACTCGCGCTTCAACCGCCGCAAGCGCTTCGCGGAGGAGCGCGGCTTGGACGTCTTCGACGAGAAGGCCGTCGACGAGGCGATGGAAGCTGAGGGGCTTCTGGACCGCCGCAAGAAGTCGTTCTTCTAGTTTCGCCACCCGCCTAACCGGCTTCGCAGAGTAAGCTTGTGCGCGTGATTATGCTCGACCGCCTCCTGTACCCGCTCTACGAGAAGCGGCTGAAGCGCGAGCTTCTCGACGACAGCGTTAGCCGCCCCGCACACATCGCCGTCATGGCAGACGGGAACCGTCGTTGGGCGCGCGAGGCGGGTTTCACCGATATTTCCCACGGTCACCGCGTCGGCGCGGCGAAGATCGGGGAGTTGGTGCAGTGGTCGGCGGAGATGGGCGTCGATGTCGTCACGATCTATCTGCTGTCCACGGAGAATCTCTCCCGCACAGCAGAAGAGGTGCAGCTGTTGTACGACATCATTTCGGGAGTCGTCGACGAGCTGTCGGGTGACGAATACGAGGCGCGCATTCGCCTCGTCGGGCACCTGAACCTGCTGCCGGAAAAGGTGGCCAACCGGATGCGCTCCGCGGCGGCGGCGACGGAGGACAAGACCGGCATCGTCGTCAATATCGCAGTGGGTTATGGCGGACGCCAGGAAATTGTCGACGCCGTGCAGAACTTCATCACCGCTAAAGTCGCCGAGGGAGTTCCCGCGGAGCAGCTTGCCGACGAAGTCTCCGTCGAGTCCCTTTCCGAACACCTCTACACCTCTGGCCAGCCGGACCCCGATCTAGTGATCCGCACCTCTGGCGAACAGCGTCTTTCCGGTTTCTTATTGTGGCAGTCGGCGTATTCGGAGATCTGGTTCACCGACACGTATTGGCCGGCTTTCCGCAAGATCGACTTCCTGCGCGCGCTGCGCGACTTCTCGCAGAGGTCGCGCCGGTTCGGTAAGTAGGGCGTCGATAAGCGTGCTTTTAAAGCTTGCGCATGCGCACACGCTGAACTGAATGATCCGCTGCTTTCGACAGGACGAGTGAGGCGCGCACACGCGTCGGCTGAATATTCTCGACGAGGTTCGGCAGGTTGATCGTCTGCCAAATGCGACGCGCCTCCGCCGCAGCTGCTTCGTCCGTGAGGTCGGCAAACCGCGCGAAGTGCGCCCCCGGCTCGCGGAACGCCGTGTTCTTCAGCTTGATGAAGCGGTCGATGTACCACTTCTCGATGTCCGTCGTCTTCGCGTCCACGTACACCGAGAAATCGAACAGATCCGACACCATGAGCGTCGGGCCCGTCTGGAGGACGTTGAGCCCCTCGAGAATGAGAATGTCCGGGTGATCCACCACCTGGTACTCGCCCGGAATGATGTCGTACGCGTCGTGGGAATAGACCGGCGCCTTGACATTGTCGCGCCCCGCCTTGACCTCCGTGACGAAACGCAGCAGGTCGCGTCGGTTGTAGGACTCCGGAAAGCCCTTCCGCGTCATCAGGTTACGCTCGCGCAACTCGGCGGCGGGAAGCAGGAAACCGTCGGTGGTCACGAGGTCGACGCGCGGGTGCGAATCCCACCTTTGCAGCAGCGCCTGAAGCACGCGCGCCGTCGTCGACTTGCCCACCGCGACGGAGCCCGCGATACCGATGATGAACGGCACATGCCCCGGGTTCTCCCCGAGGAAAGTCTCCGTCACGGCTGTCAGCTTCTGGCGCGCACGAATCTGCAGGTGAATGAGACGCGACAACGGCAAATAAATCTCGGCGACCTCCTGAAGCCCCATGCTCTCGCCGACGCCAAGGAGCTGCTCCAGGTCATCTTCGTCGATCACCTGGGGCATCGTGTCGCGGAGTTGACTCCACGCGTCGCGCGGGAAATCCAGGTACGGGCTCGGGTCTGCGGGTCGCGGCATGGCCACCATTGTTGCACTCACCGACGGAAACTTTGGCTTATGGGGCGTGTCGCGTGCACGGTAGTGCATACTGGCGGGGAACTGCCGTACGGAAAGGAATCCCGGAACATGACTGAAGATCTCCGCTACCAAGACCTCGCGTCGCTCGACCCGGACGTCTACGAGCAGATTCTTGGGGAGGTGTCCCGCCAGCGCAACACGCTCGAGATGATCGCGTCGGAGAATTTCGTGCCGCGCGCCGTGCTGCAGGCGCAGGGCTCCGTGCTGACGAATAAGTACGCAGAGGGGTACCCGGGGCGCCGCTACTACGGTGGCTGCGAGAATGTCGACGTCATCGAGGACATCGCCCGCGACCGCGCAAAGGCGCTTTTCGACGCCGAGTTCGCCAACGTCCAGCCCCACTCCGGCGCCCAGGCGAATGCCGCCGTCCTCCACGCACTGATCAAGCCCGGCGACACCATCATGGGCCTGTCCCTGGCTCACGGCGGGCACCTGACGCACGGCATGAAGATCAACTTCTCCGGTCGTCTGTACAACGTTGTGGCCTACGAGGTCGACCCGGAGACCATGCTCATCGACATGGATAAGGTCCGCGAGCAGGCGCTGGAGCACCGTCCGAAGGTCATCATCGCTGGTTGGTCGGCGTACCCGCGCACTGTCGACTTCGCTGCGTTCCGCGCCATCGCCGATGAGGTCGGCGCGTACCTGTGGACGGACATGGCGCACTTCGCGGGTCTCGTCGCTGCAGGTCTGCACCCGTCGCCGGTGCCACACTCGGATGTCGTGTCCACCACGATCCACAAGACGCTCGGCGGCCCGCGCTCCGGCATGATCCTGGCGAAGCAGGACTACGCCAAGGCACTCAACTCCGCTGTCTTCCCGGGTCAGCAGGGCGGTCCGCTCATGCACGTCGTCGCGGCGAAGGCGACTGCGCTGAAGATCGCGGGCACGGAAGAATTCAAGGACCGCCAGCAGCGCACACTCGACGGCGCGCGCATCCTCGCTGAGCGCCTCACTGCGTCCGATTGCAAGGAAGTCGGCGTCGACGTGCTCACCGGCGGCACCGACGTGCACCTCGTCCTCGCGGACCTGCGCAACTCCGAACTCGACGGCCAGCAGGCGGAGGACCTGCTCCACTCCGTCGGCATCACTGTCAACCGCAACGCCGTTCCGAACGACCCGCGTCCGCCGATGGTCACCTCCGGCCTGCGCATTGGCACGTCAGCCCTTGCGACCCGCGGTTTTGACGAAGCAGCATTCACCGAGACCGCAGACATCATCGGCACCGCGCTCGCCCAGGGGAAGAACGCGGATGTGGAGGCGCTGAGGGGGCGCGTCGATAAGCTTGCCTCCGAGTACCCCCTCTACCCGGGGCTCGAAGACTGGAAGCTGCTCTAAGCTTCGCGCTCTTCGGCGTGCACGCGGCGCGCCTCGGAGAGCCACGCCGGCTGATCGCCGAGGAGCGCCTTGATCTCCTGGGTGGTCAGCGGCTTATCCATGCCGTTCTTCTTCAGCGCCGTGATCGAAATGCCCAGCTTGCGCGCAACCTCCGGGCGGGGGTGTGGGCCGTTTGCGCGCAGCTCCGTGAGCCACGCCGGCGGGTTGTCCTGCAGCTCGCGCAGTTCAGCGTGCGTGATGCCACCGTCCTGGAATTCCTGCGGGGTTGCCGGCAGATAAATGCCGAGTTTCTTCGCTGCGGTCGCGGGCTTCATCGCTGTGCTTGACGGCTGTTCGCTCATGCCCAAACGGTAGCATCGGGGCATGCTGCGTCTCGCCTTCGTCACCGGAACCGAGCCCGGAAAATGGTTCGCGCGCTACCGCGACACCACCGATCACGGCCTCGAGGAGATCCCCAGCGACGACCCATTCGCATCGCTTATCGACGACACCGCCCACCTCGCCCTCCTCCGCCTTCCCGATCCCCGCGTCGGCGAGCCAGGGGAGCGGTTCCACCAGGTGCGTCTCTACGCCGAGAAACCCGGTGTCGCCGTCCCCAAAGACTCCGTGTACGCCGAGGTCGGCGAAGCTGTTCGCCCAGATGACTTTGCCGACGAGCACGTCAACTACCGCTTCATTCCGGGTGCGGGAGAGGGGCTTGAGTTTGGCGGGGTGCCAGCAGGCTCTTCCATCGACGAGCTCCGCACCGCTCTCCAAGTCGTTGCGGCGAACGTCGGCATCGCCTACGCGCCTGCGCCGCTGCTGAAAGTCCTGTCGAAGAAGCAGGTCGTCGTGCTTGAACTCCGTGAAAACGGCAGGGGAGCGGAGAGCCCAGCGGCGGGTGGAGAAGCTGCATCGGCGATCGCGTTGGTCTGGAAAGTCGACCAAGACTCGGAGGCGATCCAGGATTTCGTCGGGGTGGCGAAAGGGAGGACGAGGAACACGTCGAGGGGAGGCGGGGGAGCGTTGAAAAGCGTGCGAAGCTCAACGAAATCAAACCGTAAAGTAAACGGCAAAAACCGTGCGCAGCGCAAGGGGTTAAGAAGAAATCACCCTAAAAAAGGGGTGCGTAAACGCCCCCGGTGACCAGATATCTGCATAATGGTGGACGGCCAAGATTAGGAATTGTATTTAGAGAGGAATTTTATTCATGAACCGCAAGTTTGGCGCAACCGTTGCTGCTCTGGCACTGACCACCGGTCTCGTAGCCTGCTCTGAGGGTGAAGGTGACGTGGAGAAGGTCGAGGCCACTGAAACCAACACCGTGACCGCTTCTGAGGACGCTGGTGCTTCCGGCTCCGAGTCCGAGGGCGCAGACGCTTCTGAGTCTGAGGGTGCAGACGCTTCCGAGTCCGAGGGCGCTGGTGCAGGCGCTGCTGACGGCGACACCACCGAGCTGACCACCAAGGACGGCGAGAAGGTCGTTGTTCCGTCCAAGGCTGCTAACGCTCAGGAAGAGCTGGGCCTGGGCAACTGGGGCGACCCGATCAGCGTCGAGACCAAGGATGACGGCGCTACCCTGATCGAGTACGACGCAGACAAGAACATCGTCTACTCCGAGGAGACGGGCGCTGTGCCGCTGGTCGGCATGATCGCTGAGACCTGGAAGAAGGACGGCGGCCTGGACAACGAGATCGGTCTGCCGCTCAAGGCTGAGGACAAGCGCGACGACAACAACGGCTGGATCCAGGACTTCCAGAACGGCACCATCGAGTGGCTTGAGGAGAACGGCGAGTTCGGCGCTAAGATCAGCTAGCTAGCTGCGCCGATCGGCGCGTCGTAGGTTTAACGGAAGTTAACCTTACATCGATGTAATTTACACTTTGCTCCCCTAGTGTGGCAGGTGTCAGGCACCGCGAAGAACGGTCCTGGCTACCACCAACCGCACTAGGGGAGCAAGTTCATGTTTGACCCTTCTGTTAGCAATCTCGACACTGCCGGCGCTCGAATGGAAAGCGCCGGCCACAATCCGGAACAACTCACCTCACCCACCGCACTGAAAACATATGTGCTGGATACATCGGTTCTTCTGTCCGATCCGTGGGCGTTGAGGAAGTTCGCGGAACATAGCGTCGTCCTTCCGCTCGTGGTCATCACGGAACTCGAGCAGAAACGTCATCACCCAGAGCTTGGCTGGTTCGCCCGCCAAGCTCTTCGCTTTTTGGAGGACATGCGCTCCGATTACGACCGACTGGATGAGCCGATGCCGGTCAATATAGACGGGGGCACTGTCCGCGTGGAACTGAACCACCAGGACCAGTCGAATCTGCCGGCCGCGCTGCGCGGCCCGGAGAACGATAACCGCATTCTCGCCTGCGCCTACAACTTCATGCAGGAAGGCAATGACACGGTTCTGGTGACCAAGGATGTTCCGCTGCGCGTGAAGGCGGGCGCTGTGGGTTTGGCTGCGCAGGAGTACCGTGCGCAGGACGTTGTGTTGACGGGCTACACAGGTATGGCTGAGCTGGAGGTCTCCGGGGAAGAGATCGACGAGCTGTATGCCACTGGGTTCGCGGCGATCGACACGGGCGACTTGCCGGTTCACTGCGGGTTGACGCTGAACGCGGGGTCGCAGTCGGCGCTTGCTCGCGTGGCGCCGAGCGGCGGGGTCAAGCTCGTGCGCGGCGACGCGGACGCGTTCGGGTTGTCGGGCCGAAGCGCGGAGCAGAGGGTCGCGCTCGATCTGCTTCTCGACGATACGGTGGGCATCGTCTCCATCGGCGGCCGCGCCGGCACTGGAAAGTCGGCGCTGGCTCTGTGCGCTGGTCTGGAGTCGGTGCTGGAGCGCGGGGAGCACAAGCGAATCATCGTGTTCCGTCCGCTGTATGCGGTGGGCGGCCAGAATCTGGGCTACCTGCCGGGCGACGAGATGGAGAAGATGAATCCGTGGTCGCAGGCGGTGTACGACACGTTGGAAGGCGTCGTATCGGACAATGTGCTCGACGAGGTCGCCTCCCGTGATCTGCTCGAGGTGCTGCCGCTGACGCACATCCGCGGGCGCAGCCTGCACGACGCGTTCGTCATTGTCGACGAGGCACAGTCGCTGGAGCGCAATGTGCTGTTGACGGTGCTGTCGCGCCTGGGTCGCGGCTCCCGTGTGGTGCTCACTCACGATGTCGCGCAGCGCGACAATTTGAGGGTTGGGCGCCACGACGGTGTGCAGGCGGTGATCGAGAAGCTGAAGGGCCAGGATCTCTTCGCGCACGTGACGCTGACGCGTTCGGAGCGTTCGCCGATCGCGGAGCTGGTCACGGACTTGCTCGAGGACCATGCTTAGGTGCGCTGACATGCACGCTAGGCTGCCGATTCACAGGTAGGGGAGGGCGGTTGTACGATGGTCGCCATGTCGAATCGCGATTTCACGATCCGCCCGATCCGCCCTGAGGATTACCCACAGGTCCGCGAAATCTACGAGTCTGGTCTGGGTACAGGTCATGCTTCGTACGAGACGGAAGGACCGACGTGGGCGAAGTTTGCCACCAACAAGATCATTGAGACGGTGTTCGTCGCCGTCGAGCCGGATGACGACGATAAGGTGCTTGGCTGGGTCGCTGCCGCGCAGGCGTCGACACGCTCGGTGTTCCACGGCGTCGTCGAGGACTCGATCTACATTCACGAGGATGCGCGCGGCCGCGGCGTGTCCGGCGCGCTGCTGGACAAGCTCATTGAGACGTGCAAGGCGCTGAATAAGTGGTCGATCCACTCGTGGATTTTCCCGGAGAACGAGGGCTCGGCGGGGCTGCACGTCTCGCGCGGTTTCGTCAAGGTGGGCACGTACCACCAGATGGCGAAGATGACGTACGGCGAGCTCGCCGGCACCTGGCGTGACACGGATATTTACGAGTTGCTGTTGCCCAAGCCAGGCAAGGAGAACTAAAAGCAACGCTTATCGACGTCGCCTTGCTACTCGATTGTCTCCTTTAGCGTGTCCTCGTGAACTGGTACGAGGAGAAGCGCCGCTGCCACCACGAGAGGGATGAGCAGTAGGAAAATGGGGGTCAAACCGTCGTTGTAGGAGGTCGAGATGACGTCGTGAAGCGGCTGCGGCAATTGGTTGACGGCGCTTGGCGTCATTGATTGAGCGGCGCCGTCGTTGAATGATTCAGCGTATTTCGCGCCTTCCGGGCCGAGCGCGGCGAGCGCACCCGGGAGGCGCTCTTCCATATTCTGCTGCATGTTGTGGATGAATACGGTGCCCACGACCGACGCGCCGACGGACATGCCGATCTGGCGGAAGAAGTTGTTCGCGGCAGTGGCGGTGCCCACGACGGCGATGGGGAAGGAGTTCTGGACGATGAGGATGAGCACCTGCATGACCATGCCGAGGCCGAAACCGTAGATGAAGATGTACAGCCCGAGCGTCCACAGGCCGGTGTCGACCGTGAGGCGCGACAGCAAGTAGCAGCCGAGAGCGACGACGCCGAGGCCGACGATCGGGAAGACTTTGTAGCTGCCCGTGCGGCTGATCAGTGCGCCGATGCCGATGGAGGTGAGGATCATGCCGCCGACCATCGGGATCATCATCAGGCCTGCCTCCGTGGGAGTCATGGAGTGGACCATCTGCAGGTAGGTCGGCAGGTACGCCATGACGCCGGTCATGGAAATACCAAGCACGACGCTGGCAGCCGTAGTCAGCGCCATGTTGCGGTTGCGGAACAGGTGCATCGGCACCAGCGGGTCTGTCGCACGCAGTTCGACGACCACGAAGAGCGCCGCCGCGACAGCCGACGTGACCAGCAGTCCGACGATGCGCGGGGAGCCCCACGGGTACTGCAGCCCGCCCCATGTCGTGGCGAGGATGAGCGTGGAGGTGGACACTGCCATGAATGTCGCGCCGAGCCAGTCGAAGCGGAAGCCGTCGCGGTTGCCCTTAGACAGGTCGAGGACGATCGAGGCGACGGTCATGGCGAGAAGACCGAGCGGGATATTCATCCAGAGGCCCCAGCGCCAGCCGGGCCCGTCGGTGAACCAACCGCCGAGGACGGGGCCGAGGACGGAGGAGATTCCGAATACAGCGCCCATCACACCCATGTATTTGCCGCGCTCGCGGGCGGGGACGACCTCGGCGATGATCGCCTGAGAATTGATCATCATGGCGCCGGCACCGAAGCCTTGGACGGCGCGGCCGATGATGAGCAGCGTCATGGTGTTGGCGAATCCGCCAAGGGCGGAGCCGATGATGAAGAAGGCGATGCCGGAGATGTAGAACCATTTGCGGCCGAGGCCGTCGCCAAGCTTGCCGTAGAGCGGGAGCGCGATGGTCATGGTGACCATGAAGGCGGAGATGACCCAGCTCATGTGCTCAACACCGCCGAGTTCACCGACGATGGTGGGCAGCGCGGAGGAGAAGATCATCTGCCCGAGCGAGCTCATCAGCATCGTGATGAGCAGCGCGGTGAAGACGAGGCCGACATTAGGGCCTTTGTGTTGGGTGTCTACCATTCGAGCCTCCTGGCGTAGTCGGTGATGAAGGATGCGGCGCCGCGGACGTTGTCGCGGAGGTCGCAGTGGGCGGTGATGCTGACGGCACTTTGGACGATTTCGATGATCGCGTGGATCTCTGCATTTACTGGCTGGTCGGGCAGGAGCTGGTCGCCGGGAAATGTCTCGAAGTGTTCTTCTAGCGCGCCGGCAATGGCGGTGAAGGTTGTGCGTCGTCGCGTGAGTGCGAGAGCAGCCAGGGTCGGGTTCGCGGCGAAAATTGCGCGCCGGCGTTCGACGGTGGCGTGGTCGGGAATGTCGCTGCGCGGGCGGCTCGTCGCGGAAATGATGAGGTCGACGAGGTTGTCAGCTTGTGTTTCGGCGATGCGGCGTAGAGCGTCGTCGGTGACGGTGAGCGGGGCGGGTCCGAGTACGGCTTCGTCCTTACCGTCCATGTAGTTGAAGAAGGTGCGTCGCGAGATGCCTGCTTTGGCGCAGATATCTTCGACGGTGACGTTGTCGAAGCCGTGTTCTTCGACGAGGTCGGTCGCGCTGTCGACGATGCGTTCGCGGGTTTCGCGACGCTTAAGTTCTCTATCCACGAGCAGCAAGACTACACCCAGTGCAAAAAAGCGCAAGAGCGCGCTTATCGACGCCCCGTGCACACCAAAAGACCCTGGCAGGCTTGCACTGCCAGGGTCTTAAAGGGAGAGGCTCGACGTTAGTTGCGGTCGGTATTAGCCATGTCGAGGACGTTGAGACGGCGGTCCAGCTCTTCCTCGGTCAGGTCGTCGCCGATGAAACCGAGATCGATGACGGTCTGACGGATGGTCTTGCCTTCCTTGAGGGCGGTCTTAGCCACCTTCGCGGCGTTCTCGTAGCCGATGGCAGAGTTCAGGGGAGTCACGATGGACGGGGAGGACTCTGCGAGGGTCTGCATGCGCTCGACGTTGGGCTCGATGCCGTCGACAAGCTTGGTGGCGAACTGGCGTGCCGTGTTGGCGAGCAGACGAGCGGATTCGAGGACGTTGCGCGCCATGACCGGGATGAACACGTTGAGCTCGAACTGGCCCTGCGTGCCGGAGAATGCGACAGCTGCGTCATTGCCGATGACCTGGGCGGAGACCTGCGTTGCGGTCTCGCACAGGACCGGGTTGACCTTGCCCGGCATGATGGAGGAGCCCGGCTGGAGGTCCGGGAGGTGGATCTCGGCGAAGCCGGTCAGCGGGCCGGAACCCATGAGGCGGATGTCGTTGGCGATCTTGTACAGGGAAACAGCGACGGTGCGCATTGCGCCGGAGAACTCGACGAGGCCATCGCGGTTGGCCTGTGCCTCGAAGTGGTTGCCGGCCTCGGTGAGCTCGTTGATGTCGGTGAGGCTCTTGAGCTCTTCGGTGACCTTCGCGCCGAAGTCAGCCGGGGTGTTCAGGCCGGTGCCGACTGCGGTGCCGCCGATCGGCAGCTCGCCCAGGCGCTCCAGGGTAGAGGTGACGCGGGCGATGCCCAGCTCGATCTGGCGTGCGTAGCCGGAGAACTCCTGGCCGAGGGTGACCGGGACAGCGTCCATGAGGTGGGTGCGGCCGGACTTGACCACGGACTTCCACTCGTCGGCCTTCTTTTCCAGGGACTCCTGCAGGACCTTCAGGCCCGGGATGAGGTCGTTGACGGCTGCCTCGGTGGCGGCGACGTGGGTCGCGGTCGGGAAGGTGTCGTTGGAGGACTGGCCCATGTTGACGTCGTCGTTCGGGTGGACCTCGACGCCATTGTTCTTGGCGATGGACGCGATGACCTCGTTCGTGTTCATATTCGACGAGGTGCCCGAACCGGTCTGGAACACGTCGATCGGGAATTCAGCGTCGTGCTTGCCGTCGGCGATCTCCTTGGCAGCTGCGATGATGGCGTCTGCCTTGGCTGCGTCGAGCGCGCCGGAGGCCTTGTTGACGGTCGCGCACGCCGCCTTGAGCAGGCCGAGCGCACGAATCTGCTGAGCCTCGAGACCGCGGCCGGAGATGGGGAAGTTCTCTACCGCACGTTGCGTCTGCGCACGCCACAGAGCCTGCGCGGGAACCTTCACTTCACCCATGGTGTCGTGCTCGATGCGGTATTCCTGATCAGCCATTATCTTCCTTCGTGTGAGTTGCGTACACGTCGCGAAACGAGCTGGAATGTGGGCTGTTTCGCGCGTGCCTTTCCACCCGTGATTATGCCCCAACCGGAGGTGTTCGGGCATACAAATGCCCGGATGGTGCCCCCGCTTTGAGGGGGAGCGTTTAGTTGAACGGGCCGGAGTAGTCGATCGCGGAGTATTCGCGCAGCTTCGACAGCTTGTGCCGGGACTCGACGAGGCGGACAGTGCCGGATTTCGAGCGCATCGCGAGCGAACGGGTGGTTGCGCCGTCAGCGCGGTAGGACACGCCGCGGAGCATGTCGCCGTTGGTCACGCCGGTGGCGGCGAAGAAGCAGTTGTCGGAGCTGACCAGGTCGTTGAGGCCCAAGACGCGGTCGAGGTCGTGGCCGGCGGCGAGGACCTTCTCGCGCTCTTCGTCGGACTGCGGGGCGAGCATGCCCTGGATTTCACCGTCGAGGCACTTCAGTGCACATGCGGTGATGACGCCTTCCGGCGTGCCGCCGACGCCCATCGCGATGTCGATGGAGTTGTTGTTGCGCGCCGCGGCGATGGCACCGGCGACGTCGCCGTCCATGATGAAGCGGACTTTCGCGCCTGCTTCGCGGATCTCGGAGACGAGCTGGGAGTGGCGGGGGCGGTCGAGGACGACGACGGTGACATCGCGCGGGTCGATGCCCTTCGCCTTGGCGACAGCCTGGATGTTGTGCGCGACGGGCGCGGTGATGTCGATCTTGCCGGCGCACTCGGGGCCGACGGCGATCTTGTTCATGTAGAACGCGTCGGTCGGGTCGTACATGGTGCCGCGCTCAGCGGCTGCGATGACGGAGATGGAGTTGGGGCGGCCTTCGGCCATAAGCCGCGTGCCGTCCACGGGGTCGACGGCGATGTCGAGCGGTGCACCCTGGCCGTTACCGACGTTCTCGCCGTTGTAGAGCATCGGCGCTTCGTCTTTTTCGCCTTCGCCGATGACGATGACGCCGTCCATGGTGACGGAGTTGATCATCTTGCGCATGGCATCGACTGCGGCGCCGTCGCCCTCGTTCTTCTTGCCGCGGCCGACCCACCGGCCGGAGGCGAGCGCCGCCGCTTCTGTCACGCGAACGAGTTCCATCGCGAGGTTGCGGTCCGGAGCTTCAACGGAGTTGGACATTGTGTGTGCCTCCTGGGCAGTGGGGGTGATACGTCGGTGAAATGATGACACCTTTCGGCCCATTCTGGCACCTTTGCGCGTCCGGTATGCCCGGTTTCTCACCTGATTGGGGGCGACGGTCTTATTTCGGGAGTGTTGGCGCGCCGTGTCATACTGTCTGGCGTGGCTAAGGAGAAACCCCGGATTTTCCAGGACGGAAGGGACATGACGATCAATGTGATCGTCATTGTCTTGCTGATGATTGGCGCTGTCGGGTTCACCGGCATGTGCAGCTTCAGTCCGGGTCGCCCGGAAAACGGCCCGGTGAAGGAGGTCGACGGCGCGACGTTCATGGGCATGGAGGCCCGTGCCGCGCAGTTCCCGGTGCGTTTCCCGCAGATGCCGGAGGGCTGGGTGAATAACTCGGCGCGCCGCACCACGATCGGTGAGGCGCCGGCGCCGGTGGTGGGCTGGGTGACTCCGCAGGAGGGGTACGTGCAGCTCACACAGACGGACGTGGACGTGGATATGGCGGTTGAGCGCATCGATTCCGCGCCCCGCGAGGAATCAGGCACACAGCTTATCGAAGATTCCCACCACGCCACCGTCTACTCTTCCCCCGAGGAAGACATCCGTGATCTGTGGGTCGTGGATTTGGGCGATGTGCGCCTGCTCGTGAAAGGCGAAGCAGTTGACGACGAGTTCCGGGAGCTGCTCGCTGCGACTATCGCGACGGAGCCGTTGCCTGTAGAGACAGATGCAGACGCAGACGCTGGTACTGAGACCGGAGCAGCTTCTTAGTTTTCTTCCGGTTCTTCTTCACGAGAGTCTTCGGCGGAGCCGAGGGCGGTTTCAACGCGGCGCTGGGCGCCGTCGAGAAGCACTTCGCAGCGTTTCGCGAGGGCTTCGCCGCGTTCCCAATACTTGAGTGATTCGTCGAGGCTCATTTGGCCGAGCTCGAGAATCTTGACGGTCTCAATGAGCTCGTCGCGGGCCTGTTCGTAGGTGAGAGTGGTGGGGTCGGGGAATGCCTCGTCGCCCGGGGTGCCTTGTCCGAAAGTGTTGTCTGCCATTGTTTTCTCCTTGTGTTATTCGGCGGGTGTGGTGGCCATGCCGGCGGCGGTAATGGAGCCGTCGCCGACGCGGATGCGGAGCTGGGAGCCCGGTGGTGCTTGATCGATGCTGGTGACTACTTGTGCTTCAGTGCCGTCGCGGGGCTGGACCTGGACGACGGCGTAGCCGCGCGCGAGCGTCGCGGAAGGGCCGAGTGCTGAGACCTGGGCGCGCAGGGCACGGACCTCGGCGGATTCGGTGGAAATGAGCCGCGTGATGTCGCGGCGGATGGATGCGCGGGCGCGGTCGAGCTCGTCGCGGCGCTGGGTGATCGGTGTCAGCGGATTCGCCATGACGGGGCGGGAGCGCATCTGGCGGAGACCCTCGCGTTCGCGGCGCACCCACCCGCGCAGGGCGGCGGCCATGCGGGAACGAGCTTCGGCGATGAGCTCGAGTTCAGCGGCGACATCGGGGACGACGCGCTTGGCGGCATCGGTCGGGGTGGCGGCGCGCAGGTCGGCGACATTGTCCAGCACCGGATTATCGGGCTCGTGGCCGATCGCGGAGACGACAGGAGTCTGGGCGGCGGCGACAGCGCGCTGGAGGACTTCCTCGGAAAACGGGAGCAGGTCTTCTACCGAACCGCCGCCGCGGGCGATGATGATGACGTCGACGGCAGGGTCGGCGTCGAGAAGCTTGAGCGCGTCGACGACCTCCGGAACGGCGTTGGCTCCCTGTACTGCTGTGTTGATGACGCGGAAGTCCACGGCCGGCCACCGGTCCTTGGCCACGGACATCACGTCGCGCTCGGCGGCGGAACCGCGGCCGGTGATCAGGCCGATCCTGTTGGGCAGGTAGGGGAGGGGGCGCTTGCGGGAGACGTCGAAAAGCCCCTCTGCGGCGAGCATTTTGCGTAGCTGTTCGATCTTGGCCAACAGCTCGCCCTCGCCCACGTGGCGGATCTCGGTGACCCACATCGAGAACGACCCACGCCCGGCGTAGAACGCGGGCTTGCCGCGCACGACGACGTGGTCGCCGTCCTTGAGCTGCGTCGGCATGCTGCGCAACAGCTCCGTCGACGCGGTGAGCTGCAGACTCATCTGCTCCTGCGTGTCGCGCAATGTCAGATACGACAGCTTCCACGTCGGCTTCATGTTGACCTGGGTGAGCTGCCCTTCGATCCACAGCCAGCCCAGCCGCTCAATCCACTGCTTGACGGTCTGGTTGACCTTTGACACCGACCACGGAGTCTCAGGTGTGCTCTTAGGCGACCCTCCCGCCTGTTGTCCTGCCATCAGCTAGCGCCCCCTTTCTTCTGCGATTCGATGCTGCTCGAGCAAGCCAGCTTACCTTTTAGACTGCCTTTCCATTACCCTTGGTTCCATGTCGACAACCGGAAAAAACGTCCTTCTTGCAGCCCCTCGCGGATACTGTGCCGGCGTGGACCGCGCAGTCGAGACCGTGGAGAAAGCGCTGGAGAAATACGGCGCCCCCATTTATGTCCGCAAAGAAATCGTGCACAACAAATATGTTGTGGAGACGCTGTCGCAGCGCGGCGTGATCTTCGTCGAAGAGACTGACGAGGTCCCGGAAGGCGCCCACGTGGTGTTCTCCGCGCACGGCGTGTCCCCGGCTGTTCGCGAATCCGCCCAGCAGCGCAACCTCATGGCGCTCGACGCATCGTGCCCGCTGGTGACCAAGGTGCACAACGAGGTCAAGCGTTTTGCTCGCGACGGCTACCACATTCTGCTCGTCGGTCACGAAGGCCACGAGGAGGTCGAAGGCACCGCGGGCGAGGCGCCGGATGTCGTGCACCTCGTCGACGGCGTCGAAGGCGTCGAGGCCGCCCCGGACTTCCCTGAAGACCAGAAGCTGGTGTGGCTGTCGCAGACCACGCTGTCGGTGGACGAGACCATGGAGATCGTCACCCGCTTGCGCGAGAAGTACCCGAATCTGGAGAACCCGCCGAGCGACGACATCTGCTACGCCACCCAGAACCGCCAGGTCGCGGTGAAGGCGATCGCCGAGCGCGTCGAGCTGATGATCGTGGTCGGCTCCCAGAACTCGTCGAATTCCAAGCGCTTGGTGGAAGTCGCTCTGCAAAATGGCGCGGATGCCGCTTACCTGATCGACTACGCCAACCAGATCGATGACACGTGGCTCGCAGGCGTCGAGACCGTCGGTGTCACCTCCGGCGCATCGGTGCCGGAGATCCTGGTCCGTGAGGTCGTCGAGTACCTGGGCGAGCGCGGCTACGACAACGTTGAGCAGGTCACCACGACGACGGAGACCATCACGTTCGCGCTGCCCCGCGACCTGCGTGCGCCGCGGACAAAGGCTTAAGAGCTAGGAGTCGTAGAGGTCGTCGCTAAGCTTGCGGCTCAAGCCGCGGCTGCTTTCGCCGTCTGCTTTCTGGCGCTCGGCGCGGCGCGCGAGGAGCTCTTCGACGGTGACTTTCTTGTCTGAGCCGCGCTGACGCAAACGGGAAGCCTCGTGGCTCGTGCGCCGGTTCGTGGCGCTGACGCTGCGGCGGTGGCGTTCTTCGTGCGCGCGGATCTCTTCGTTCTGCTTCTTTAGCAGGCGGTAGCGCAGCAGCGCGATGAGGATCGAGCCGAGCACAGTGAAGAGCAGCACTGGGAAATACTGCGTGAGCGGGTACAGGATCAGAACCGCAGAGGTCTTACCCAGCGAGGTTTGACCTTCGGGGAGCTGGAAATGCGCGATCAACGTGCCGGTGAGCAGCAGGAAGAACGTGTACAGCAGCGGGATCGACGCGACGGTGACGAAGAGGCCGCGGGGGTTGACGAACGTGGTCACCACGATGGACGCCACCGTGAAAAGCACGAGGAACGGCAGGCCGACTGCTTCGTTGTACAGCGCGATCAACCCGCCGGTGACGAGCGCGGCGACGATGATGGCGATGCCGGAACCCGTGGAGAAGCCGGACAGCGTCGATGAAGACGTGGACGACGAGCGGGGTGAAGCGTGAGACACGCTGAAACATGTTACCTGCCGGCTTTGCCAGCTCCGTGTTCACTCGGCCCGTCTACCCCCATTTTTCTTCGGCGGGGTCAGCGTCGGTGCGCGGTAGCGCTGTGCGCGTGCGGGTGGACACCGGGTTCAAGGTGGCGGGCGCGGCGGATGTGTGCGCGGGGACGTTGAGGTCTTTGAGGCGCCGCGCGGTGACCATGACGCGCGAGTCCATGGAGCCGAGTGTTGCGTTGAACGCTTCGACGGCCTTGTCGAGGGAGGCGCCGAGGCGGTTGTAGTGTTCCGCCATGGTTCCCAGACGCGTGTACAGCTGCGAGCCGAGGCGCTGGATTTCGTGAGCTTTTTCAGCGGCGGTCTCGTGCTGCCAGCCGAGGCTCACGGTGCGAAGCAGCGCGAATAGCGTCGTCGGGGTTGCGAGGACGACACCGCGGGAGAAGGCGAAGTCAAGCAGTTCCGGGTCTTGCTCGAGAGCGGCGTCGAGAAAGGGGTCGGCGGGAATGAACAGCACGACGAATTCCGGGGTGGGCGAGAACGCTTCGAGATAGCCTTTCGACGCCAACGTGGTCACATGGCCCCGCACCAGGTGGCTGTGCCGGCGCAGGTAGCCCTGCTTTTCTTCGGGGTCTTCCGTGCCAAGGGCGTCGAGGTAGGCGCCGAAGGGAACCTTCGCGTCGACGACGATATTGCGGCCGCGGCTGAGACGGATCACCATGTCGGGGCGGACCATGCGCCCGTCGACCATGGCGGTGGCCTGGACATCGAAATCGCAGTGCCGAGTCATGCCGCCGAGCTCCACGACGCGTTCGAGTTGCATTTCACCCCACCGCCCGCGGGTATTGGGGGAGCGCAGCGCTGCGACGAGCTGATCAGTGCGGTCGCCCAAGCGTGACGACGCCCTTGTTACCGCCTGCACTTGCCCCGCCAGCGCCGAATATGCGACGGCACGGTCCTCGTCCATCTCACGCAGCTGCGCCGAGAGCTGTTCCATGGTGTGGCCGAGACGGTCGAATTCGCGTTGGCGCTGCGCTTCCAGGGCGCGGGTCGCGGGGGAGGGCTCGACGTCGTCGGGGTGCGG